>JBJEJG010000022.1:0-23234 GCA_051877795.1 Acetatifactor sp. | reverse complement strand
AAAAAAGCGGATTGCCTCTTATGGAGCTAACCTCCTCACAGAGCAATCCGCTTTCTTTATTCTGTTATTTCAATTTCACAGCAGGTTATTTGATTCTTACCTTCTGTCCGGCGTAAATATATTTCTGCTTTACAATCTCCGGATTCATGGCGCCCAGCTGTGCCAGTGTCAATCCATTCTTCCGTGCGATTCTGTACAGGAAATCACCTTTCTGAACCGTATAATAGACTGCATTCGGATTTATGGTTGACACACTCTGAGAAGCCGCAGTTTTAGATGTATGGCCCACAATAATCTTCTGTCCCGGATAAATCAGATTGGGATTCTTAATCTGAGGGTTCAAAGCCAATAACGCCGATAAGGTCATCTGATTCTTATAAGCAATTTTGCTCAGAGTATCTCCCTTCACCACAGTGTACTCAACAGGTACATTGACCTTTTCCTCTTTGGCGGAAGCCGATGAGGAATCATCATCGTCGTCATCATCGGAAGACCTGTCAATGTTGTCTGATCCATCTTCAGGTTTCGTATTTTCAGCAACTACAGCCAGGGTCGAAGCATACTCTCCCCCTTCATAATCAGCCACTTTTATCAAATAGGTTCCAGCCGCAAATTCCTGTGTAAGCGTGTAGGAATACGTATTGTCTCCCGCCACTGCACAGGTTTCCATTGCCTGCAGTGTTGTTCCTGACTGGTCATAAACCAGCACAACACAGGCTACGGTTCCCGCTTCAGCCGTCCCTGATACCGTAATTTCACTTGATGAAACACTTGCATTCACAGCATTTATCGTTTTGGCCATTGCTTTTAAAGGAGTTGGAATTGTAAAGAAAAGGCCAACCGCCATGGTCAACAGAATTATTGCTTTATAAAATTTCTTCATAGTCAAGCCTCCGCTATTTTTCCACATCGTATGTAACACCCGCGCCATTGCCAAAGCATGCTCCGCCAAATGTAGTTCCCTCTATCGCATTCGAATGTACTACGGATGCGCTGACCTTTATCGGTGCATTCTCCTTTGTCCCGGAGTAAAGGATATAGTCGCCACCTTTCAGGCTCCGATCCACACAATATGTTTCACCAATTCCGGTTACTTCCTTTGTTTCTACCCTGCCGTCCGCATAGGTCAAAGTTGCAATGACATTATAATCTTCATAGGTATCTGCACTATCATAATAAAATGTGCCCACAATATTTGCCTTATTGGCATATTCCGTTCCGGACCAGTTATATCCTTCCTGAGTTCCATGGTATACAAAATTGTGCGGTTCATTTCTGAAACCATCTGACTGAATGGTTAAGCCCAATCTTTGTATCTGGACATAGCCGACAGTTCCATCCTGCATAGTCACTTTAAGGGTTACTTCATTATAAAAATTTGAATTGAAGGTAACTGTGTTTCCATTAATGGTAACTGCCGAAGGATTAATGCCGTCTGCAAGCTCCACCTGTTGAACATCTCCCGGATTATTCACACCTCCTACCTGAAACGTATCGTTTGCAAAATACTGCAATACGGTCTGAGGAGCCTCTTTTGTCGTTCCCGAAATATCTACCTGATTCGATAAAATCAGATTACCAAACATATCCGGCTCAGGACCCTGCTGTTCAACGGATATTCCCACATATTCGTCTACATAAAAAGTAATATTTGTAACATAAAAATCTGCGATGTCAATAACGCCAAACGAGTCCAGATAATGAGATTGTAAGTTTACAGTAATATAATTCTCACCTTTTGCAATGGTAAATACTTCCAGCGTACCTCTACCTTCTTCATCGTAACAGATGGTCGACATACTTTTACCGTTTAGTCCTAAATTTGCTAATTCAGCTATGGAATCTACCCATTCTTCCTCACCACGTTTTTGCCTTAAAACAGTGATTTCCTGAACATCTTCCATACTATTAATAAGAAAACTTTTGTTACCCTGTATGTCATAGTATTCCGCATTTCCAATCCTTAAATCCAATGTCCATGGAGTGCTTTCTTCAACAGGATCTCCATCTCCACCGGAATTGTTACTCTGTTCAACCACTAAGTTCAGAGTGGATGGCAATCCACCATTACCATTTGTTTTAGCAGCCAAAGAAGTTATATAATCTGTTACTGCAAGAGTTGTACTAAATCCATCTGTTGCGGATATTTTAACCTGCATTTTATCCGAGTCAAAGTTATTACTAAGTGCAAATGTAACACTTCCTAAATCGTTCTCAGGTACTGTGAGCACTGAACCTCCAGATGCATCTCCACCGGACACAGTCCCACCGGAAACAGTTATCGTAACCCTTTCCGTACCTACCGTGTAACTGATGGTATTCCCACTTACTTCTCCATCCGGAAAAGCAATCGTAATAACGTTATCTGCACTTACCAATATCGCAGCCCGGTCACACATAATGGTAGTGAACATCAGCAATACAACTAAAGCTCCTGCCAGTTTCCTTTTTAAACTAAGCTTCATAATGAATCAATCCTTTCCTCTTTCATTTTTGTATCTTAACTGCTATTTCCTATTGAGTCACACATTTTTCTCTCCACAGGTTTCACAGATTATTTTCCGGTTCCTCCACAATGCTTTCAAGTTGCACATCAATTCAGCGGCATTTACTTTTTTACACCCGTACCTCCACAGGCTGTACAAGCCTTTCCTCCATGACACAAAATACAGTCATCCGATACAACACCCTTACCGTTACAGATGCTACAGGATTTTCCTCCCGCCCCGCCGCATACTTCACAGGACGTGGAGCCCGCTCCGCCACAGCGTTTGCAGGTTTCTCCGCTTGTGGCATCCTTTCCGCTGCCATGACAGCCGGGACAATTCTGTCGCCCGCTTCCGCCGCATACGCCGCAGTTTTCCCATAAGCTGCCGCCGCATCTCTTGCAGGGAAGCGTTCCGCCGCCGCATTCGGGACAAATTCCGCTTCCCCCACAATCAGGGCAAAGTTCCCCCGCCGGCTGTACTGCCGCAGAATCGGCTGCAGATGCGGAATTGCCTGCCTCCTGTGTTCCGTTCTGCTTACCTGTCTGTTGTCCGGTCTGCTTGTCCGTTTGCTTATCGTTCTGCGTCCCGGTTCCTTCCGAAGCTTTGTCATTCCCGGTTTGTTCGGAAGAATGCGCTGTCTCTTCAAATGCTTTCTGTTCGTCAGGTTCCAGAACAAGACTGTCCTGCACCTCACCCTCTGCTTCTATTTCTAATGTTACTGCCAGCTGCTTTTCGGAAAGTTCCTCCCGTACAACGGTTTTTATCATCTCCATTTTATCCGGCAAGTCAGCCTTCTCATCCTGTTCCGCAAAATCAACTGTTATGGATTTTCCCTCTGTCAAATACCCCTCTTCAAAAGATACCGTCACAATCTGCCTGACAGCATCCTCCAGACTTAAGTCCTTCATCTTAAGACCGGAAAAGGCGTCTTCTGCATCTTTATTTAAATACGCCACGTCGACAATTTTGTCTTCTGCATCCAGATACAGCTCCAACTGCGGATTGATAGTAATTCGTACAATTGATACATATGCAGGCATTTCTTCCGTATCTTCTGTCACATCGGATCCGCTTTCTTCTTTGACTGCACCAGTCGATGTTTCCTCTGCCTGCATCTCTCCCGAAATATTCTGATTTTCTCCAATAATACTTCCTGTGATTTTCTCCGCTCCACAGCCGCTCATAAAAATCAGCAGCAAGGACACCGTAAAATACAACTTACATATTTCCGTCAATTTATTTCTCATTTCCAAGCCGCCCCGCCTTCTGTCAACAGGGTCTCATCATTCGAGACCTCACCTTCCGGGACTTCACCTTCGCCGATATTTTCTGATGGCAGAAAAACAGAGGTCTCGGCAAATCTCCCCGGATAATGAATACACTCTACCATAGATAACACCCGTTTTGGAGTTTACATATGTCTCATTTTCACGCACAAATGTATCAATCCGATTTTTTCCAGGCATAATAAAACTGCAGCAAACCAATTCTTGATTTCGTTTCTGTCTTTTCATTCAGGCTGGATAGATATCTGTATAATGCCGCTCTCGATAAAAAGAGCTTGTCCGCAATATCCTGCACATTTTCGTCCGAGGATAACAGGATTTTTAAAATTTCCTTTTCTCTTGGGGTCAGTGAAAACGCCTCTGAGAAATTTTCAAATTTTTCTTGGTCTGTCTCCTGCCCATTCCGCAATATTGCCTCGTCTAACTGCTCTGAAAGCTTTATCTGACCGGAATAAATGAAGATAGCGATGCTAATCAGAACAAACAAAACCAGTGCAGTGACAATTAACACCAGGTCATTCCAGGATACTAACAATGCAACTGAGGGAATGCTTGTTATCACGGCAAACAGATTATTTGTCGCCCGGCCGATTCCCGCCCAAAACGCCGGCACTTTCATATAGCCCGCCAAATCCATAAACACTGTCGTAAAATACACCACAAAAAAACCGGCAGAAAGATAAAACACAATCAAGCCAGCCAGAAATGGGCCTCCCAGTTCAATCACTACCACACAGGCTGTGGATAAAAGCGTAATGGAATACATAATCATATTCATATAACGCCTGTTTTTTATATCAAACAAAATGCCTGCTGCAAGACCGCTGACCGCCAGAAGCAGTCTGGGCCACTGTCCTATGTCTACACTTCCTGCCGCATGAACAAGCGTCACCGCATTATCCAGCGAAGCAAAAATACATGTCATAAGCGCTACAATCACCAGCAGAGTGATTCCCGCAACGGCCGGCTTTTTGAATGGGCATCTCTTTTTCTCCTCTTCTCCCTGCGCCTTGTCGGAAATAGTTAAATCTTTATTTATTTTTCCGCAGGCAAAAACAAGCATTGCAAGCCCCAGGGAAAGAATGACTGATTCGGTCAAGTGGTTATCAATCAGATTATTGTTGAGAAACTGTAGAAAAATACCCAGCGCATAGGCCGTTCCCACTATTTTCGCCAGATGTCTGCTCTGTCCAAAGGCCACAGCCGCCAGATAATGAATGTAACTTCCCAATACTCCCAACTGGACAAAAACAATTCCTCCGGCTGCCAGGATAGAAGCATAGGATTCATGCTGCTGTACCACAAAAATGCAAATAGGTCCCACAACTCCAAAAACAAACATCACAATATCCATAACCTGTTGCTTCAGGAAACGGTTCAGTACCGGGAACAACAGGAATCCAATCACACTGATTCCCAAAATATACCCTTGCGCAATCACGACGCCATCCGCGTCTGTTACATATGACATCATATTATCAAACAAATATTCTGTCCCTAAAAATACAAAAGAGAAAAATGCCAGCGAGACAACAACGCCTAAAGTTCTTCCATTCACCCATTCTTTTTTCATTCGTCAGTCTTTCCTCATCCGTAGAATACGGTACTTTTTTCCTGTATAAATTAAGTATAAACAAATGTCTCAAAGAATCAAGTTGACATATGTCTCATTTTCCTTCCATTTTCAGGAAAACAACTAAAAAAGCCATCCCTGTTATACTATGCTACCATCAGGTAATACTGCTTATCAGGAATGGCTTTCTCTTATTCTTTTACAATGATTCTATTGCAGCTGTGCAAGTCTCTCGTTTACCTGCTCCATCATCCGGGTATATTTTGCCAGCTTCTCTTTCTCCTCGGCAATCTTTGTCTCGGGTGCCTTGGAGATGAATCTCTCGTTTGACAGCATACCATTGACGCGTGCAAGTTCGCCCTCCAGCCGCTTCTGTTCCTTCTTCAGACGCTCTATCTCCTGTGCGATGTCAACCAGCTCCGCGAAAGGAATGTACAGAGTTGCGCCCGGAATTACCACAGATACCGCATCCTGCGCAATACCGCTCTTATCCTTCTGCATGGTTACATCGTTTGCATAAGCAAGGGATGCAAAGAACAGACGGCCTTCCGTAAAGGTATCCAGAATTGTCTGGTCTTCACTGACAACGAATACGCTGGCCTTACGGCTGGGCGCTACATTCATTTCCGTTCTGATGTTACGGATGCCGCGCACTGCCTCCTTGATGATTTCAATATCCTTCTCTTCCTTTGCAAAGCAGCGTGCCTCATCATATTCAGGCCATTTGCTTATCATGATGGATTCCTCCTCGCTCTGCAGCGTACAGAAGATTTCCTCCGTAATAAAGGGCATATAAGGATGCAGCAGCTTCAACGCATCAATAAGAACAGTCTTCAGGGTCCAGAGCGCCGCATTCTGGCTTATCGCATCATCGGAATTGTACAGACGGGGCTTTACCATCTCGATATACCAGTCGCAGAACTCATCCCAGATGAAGTCATAAACCTTTTGAACTGCAATACCCAGCTCAAAATTCTCCATGTTCTCCGTGGCATCCTTTACCAGAGTATTCAGCTTGGACAGTATCCATTTATCTACAGGCTGTAAATCGCCGTCTGCCGGAACGGTTACTTCCTTGCCATCCATATTCATCATAATAAAGCGGGAAGCGTTCCAAACCTTATTCGCAAAATTACGGCTGTTTTCCACTCTCTCATAGTAGAAACGCATATCATTTCCGGGTGCATTTCCGGTAATCAAAGTCAGTCTCAATGCATCTGCACCGTACTGGTCAATAATTTCCAGCGGATCGATGCCATTCCCCAGAGATTTGGACATCTTGCGTCCCTGACTGTCGCGTACCAGACCATGGAACAGAACCGTCTTGAAAGGCTTCTCACCCATCTGCTCATAACCGGAGAAAATCATTCTGATAACCCAGAAGAAAATAATGTCATACCCTGTTACCAGCACATCTGTAGGATAAAAGTATTTCAAATCCTCTGTCTGCTCCGGCCAGCCCAGAGTTTCAAAGGGCCACAGCGCGGAAGAGAACCATGTATCCAGCGTATCGGGATCCTGTGTCAGATGCTCACAGCCACACTTGGGACACATTTTCGGCATTTCCTTTGCAACAACCACTTCACCGCACTTGTCACAGTAGTACGCAGGAATTCTGTGTCCCCACCAAAGCTGACGGCTGATGCACCAGTCGCGGATATTGTCCGTCCAGTTGAAGTAGGTTTTCTCCATGCGTTCGGGAATCAGCTTGATTTCACCCTTCTTTACTGCCTCCACAGCAGGCTTAATCAATTCATCCATCTTGACGAACCACTGCTCTTTTACAAGAGGTTCAATGGTGGTCTTGCATCGGTCATGCGTGCCTACATTATGCGTGTAGTCCTCAATCTTCACAAGAAGCCCCTGCTCCTCCAGCTGGGCAACAATTGCCTTTCTCGCCTCATAACGATCCATTCCGGCAAACTTACCGCCATTTTCGTTGATTGTGGCATCGTCATTCATGATATTGATAATGGGCAGATTGTGACGCTTTCCAACCTCAAAGTCATTCGGGTCATGTGCAGGAGTAATCTTAACGACACCCGTGCCAAACTCCCTGTCAACATAGGTGTCAGTAACGATGGGAATCACTCTGTTCACGATAGGAAGCAAAACACTTCTGCCAATCAGATGCTGATATCTTTCATCCTCCGGGTGGATTGCCACAGCAGTATCGCCCAGCATTGTCTCGGGACGGGTGGTTGCAAAGGTCAAAAACTCTGTCGTACTTGGTGTACCGTCCTCGTTCATCAGGGGATACTTGATGTGCCAGAGATGCCCGGCCTGCTCCTGATACTCCACCTCTGCATCGGATATGGAGGTATTACATACAGGACACCAGTTGATGATACGGGAACCCTTGTAAATATAGCCTTTCTCATGCATCTTCACAAAGACTTCAGTAACCGCCTTATTGCAGCCCTCATCCATAGTAAAGCGCTCTCTGTCCCAGTCACAGGAGGAACCCATCTTTTTCAGCTGTGAAATAATGCGTCCGCCATACTCCTTCTTCCACTCCCAGGCTCTCTCCAAAAATTTCTCACGTCCCAGATCATGCTTATCAATTCCCTCTTCCTTCAGCTTCTCGATAATCTTGACCTCGGTTGCAATGGAAGCATGGTCTGTTCCGGGCTGCCACAACGCATTGTAGCCCTGCATTCTCTTGAAACGAATCAGAATGTCCTGCATGGTATTGTCAAGCGCGTGTCCCATATGCAGCTGTCCCGTGATATTTGGGGGCGGAATCACAATAGTGAAGGGAGTCTTGGAATGATCTACCTCCGCATGAAAATATTTTTTGTCAAGCCACTTCTGATACAGTCTGTCCTCTATGCCCTTGGGGTCATAGGTTTTTGCCAGTTCTTTGCTCATAAATGCTCCTTCCTTTCCTGCACGCACCGCCTCGAAGCAAAGCCTCCCGGTGTCGCGGTGCTCGTCAAATTGTGCCGTGCGTAAACGCACGCACAGCTTTCCTCGCTGCACGCACAAACGCCCTCTGCGAATCCTTCGATTCGCAAAGGGCGTCTTATCTACGCGGTACCACCTTTGTTCGCAGACAGTCTCACGGCTGCTGCCTCAAGCGACTTCCATTAAAGTCCTATCCGGTAACGGGGATAAAGCGTGAAGCCTTACTTCGGTTCAGGCTTCCGGCTTGGAAGCTACCTTCTGTATTCCTTCCTTCAAGCAGCCTCTCAGCACCCGTTACGGGCAGCCGCTCTCTCTTTTAAGGGGTGATACATACTCCTCTTCGTCACAGCCTTTGTTTCTTTTGATATTTGAAATATAGTCTATCCCGTAGAATTTGTCAAGAAATATTTTGATTCCCATTGCCATCAATCACTGAAACCGCCGGTTAAACCCAAAAGCCACACAATCCTTCCCTATCTCAACACAGTAAAGCTGACTGCTTCCTTCCCCGTCAGTTCTGCTGTTCTCTTATCAGGCTGACCGAAGCCCACGCTGACAGTATATCTGCTGCCGCCGGAGACCTTCTCGCCCTCCTCGTTGATGACAGTCAGGGCGTCCTTATCAATGGGCACGGTAACCGTCACCTTCTCTCCTGCCTTTACGGACACTCTTGCAAAGCCGCACAACTTACCGTTAGGGACAGCGTCCGCGGAATCCAGTGCCTTGATATAGACCTGTACTACTTCCTGAATTTCCCTGTCCCCTGTGTTGGAAACAGTTGCCTCCAGACTTAAAATCCCACCATCAGGCAATCTCACTTCGCCCGCAGCACTCTGCCCGTTCAGCTTCACACCTTCCAGTTCGGCGCTGCCATAGGTCAGGCCGTATCCGAAAGGATATAACGGTTCTGCATTCAAATAACGGTAGGTTCTGCCTTTCATGGAATAATCCTCAAAATCAGGTAAATCCTCCGTGTCACGATAGAAGGTCACAGGCAGCTTGCCGGAAGGAGAAAGCTCGCCTAAAAGCAGGTCTGCGATTACTCTGCCTCCCCTTGCCCCCGGATACCATGCCTGGAGCACCGCCGCACAATGCTCCTCGGCGTAACGCAAATCCATGGCGCTGCCCGTCATATTAATCAGGATAACAGGCTTTCCTGTCTCTACCATGGCCTCCAGCAGCCTTCTCTGCTCTTCGGGAAGAAGCAGATCCATCTTGTCACCGGAAGCATAGCTGTTCCCCGTATCTCCCTCTTCTCCTTCCAGGGTTTCATCCAGCCCGAGGCACACAACTAACACGTCGCTGTAATCTGCCACCGCCTGCGCTTCGCTGATACGGTCAGGACCTGCGGACAAATTCTCCACCTTATCCTTATAGAGATGACAGCCCTCGGAATAGTACACTCTCACATCCTCTCCGAGTGCGTCCTGTATTCCCTCCAGCACCGTAATATATCTGGATGAGGTTCCGTGGTAATTTCCAATCAGTGCCGACCTGCTGTTGGCGTTAGGGCCAACCACGCCGATACTCTTCAAGCCTTCTTTATGTAACGGCAGAATACCGTTATTCTTCAGAAGCACAACCGACTCCGCTGTCACTCTGTCCGCCAGACGAAGGTGCTCCCTACATTCCACCTTATCCAATCCAATCTTATCGTACTCCGTCTCATCAAAGAGACCCAGCAAAAATCTCGTGGTAAACAATCTCTCTGCCGCCTCTGTCAGGTCATCCTCCGTAATCAGTCCCTGGTCAAGTGCCTTCAGCAGATGCAGATAAGTATTTCCGCAGTTCACATCACAGCCGGTCTTAATGGCAAGAGCTGCCGACTCCTCTGCCGTATCCGTCACCATATGCTGCGTATGAAAGTCTCTCAGTGCCCAGCAGTCAGACACAAAATGCCCTTCAAAGCCCCAGTCCTGTCTCAGAATCTTCTGCAGCATCTTACTGGCGCAGCAGGGTTCCCCGTTGGTTCTGTTGTAGGCACCCATAACGGATTCCACCTCCGCCTCCTTTACCAGCTTCTCGAATGCGGGTAGATATGTCTCATATAAATCCTTTTTTGTCACCCTTGCATCAAATTTGTGGCGCAGAGCCTCCGGACCGGAATGAACCGCAAAATGCTTGGCGCAGGCGGCCGCCTTCAGATATTCGCCGTCTCCCTGCATGCCCTTCACATAAGCCTTGCCCAGCTCCCCCGTCAGATAAGGATCTTCTCCATATGTCTCGTGGCCTCTTCCCCATCTGGGGTCACGGAATATATTTACATTGGGAGACCAGAAGGTCAGTCCCTTATAAATATCCCTGTCGCCATGCCTGCTGTACTCATTATATTTTGCCCGGCCCTCGGTGGCAATTACATCGCCCACTTCCTCCATCATTTCCGTATCAAAGGCTGCTGCCATACCTATCGCCTGTGGAAAGACTGTCGCCACGCCGGCTCTCGCTACCCCATGCAGAGCCTCATTCCACCAGTTGTAGGCCGGAACTCCAAGCCTGTCAACAGCGGAAGCCCCATACTTCAGCTGCTCTGCCTTCTCTTCCACCGTCATTCGGGCAACCAGTTCTTTTGCTCTTTTTCTTGCCGCTTCTCTGTCTCTCATGCCTCACCCTCCAAATCTGTCTGTCGTTTTTCCGCTATATATTTCTTTTATTTAACATAGCACAGTTTCCTTTTGGATTCTTCTCAATTCATGCGAACCTGCTTTCAGATTTTGCTCTTTAGCGTTTTTCCGCATTTGGAAAGCTCAGGTCCCAGATATGACTCCGGCAATTCTGCCGATGCCTTATAAATGCGAATACGCTCCGGCACAGCGCCCGACTCCAATGCTCCCAGCGTCAGACTCTGCACGCCCTCATCAAATGCAAGTTCCAGGGCTGTCAACCGAATCTGATCAAGAACCCCTCTGCACCAGCGCTCATCCCTGTGGTCTCCCGCGCGAAAATCCTCCGGTACAAGAACTATGGTTTGCTCCTCCCCCTCAGATGTCCTCACTTTCATCCGCACGGCTCGGCGGTTCACCGCAGAATTCGTCGGAGCCGTCAGCAGTTCCACCCGGTACCTTCCCGCCTCACGAATCAAAAAGCGATAGGTCAGTTCAGGTGCCTCCTCGTCCTCCGCGAAATCTGCTGTCGGCGGAAATACTTTCACGGCGCTTCCATATTTTCCATATCCGGCAAGCACCCGGAATGCGCCTTTCTCCGTATCCTTTTTGTGACAGAAGCCGTCGGCTGCGATTATGATGCCGTCCTTTGAAGGCATCCATGTGCACTCCGGCACAGAGGCCTCATCCACCTGTGACGCCCCGGCCTGCACCTCCACGGCGACGTTTGTCTCTCCGTCCGTCACAAGAAGTCTGACGGACTGCTCCTGCGGAGTCAGCTTTTCCCTGAAGCAGCGAATCGTAATCCTCTGAATATCTTTAATAACACCCGTTCTCGGATTGACCTCCAGCCACTCCGGCCATACATTGTTCTCCGCTTCTATCCGATATTCCAACGTTCCGATTCCGTCGTTGCAGACCTCCAGAAATACACTTTCACATCCGTCAAACAAGAAATCACTGACCTCTATCACTTCCGGATTCCCGTAATTTTTTACATAAACCCGCTCTTCATCCGCCCTGGACACACTAAGTCTCGGCTTTCCCACAGGCTCCACACTGCACACGTAAGGATATTTACAGCCGTCCTCATTCCATTTTGTGAATCCGATATGAGGGGCAAGCTGCATACCGCTCCATTTTCCGTCCTTGAAGGCTGCAAACTCCGCTCCGAATCTTCTGTCCTTCTCCATGCACTCTCTTACCAGAGCACCGTACCGGTTTGCCGCCGATCTGCCCTGCTTCGCATAGTGATGATTCTTCGCGGCATAAAGCTGCATTTTCAACAGATTTGTGAAAGCCGATGCCGAAAAATGCACCATGCTGTAGTAGCCGTCCCTTTCCTCGGCCGGCAGCCTGCTCATAACCTCTTCGGACAGTTTTTCCGTCTCCAGTGCCCTCTCCAACATCCTGTCCGCCTCCAGATAATGACAGGGGTGATAAATTGCTTCATTCAGTGACTCCGGGCGGCGCAGCTGCGCAAGGTCGATGTAATCCGTAAACACCTTTGCCGCTGCCTTCTGCACCTTGCAGTCCGCCTCCGGAAAGCATGTCTTCGCCCACTGTTCTGCAAACTGCCTATAGCTTTCCGGATTGCTGCTGCCCCATTTTTCAAAATCATAGGCGAGAGCCATAAAATAAGTCAGCGGCACCTCATGCAGCTTCAAGTCGCCCACATTTACAATCCACAAATCACGAATTCCGTATTCATATGCAGTACACATCTGCTCCCATGTCTTCGACAAGGGTGTAGAGTCCAGCCACTCGTAAGAAACAGGGCCTCCGTGATAATCAAAATGGTAGTACATGCCGAACCCGCCCTTGTGATTTCGTATCTCCTCGGTGGGCAGTGTTCGCATATGACCGAAATTATCCTCACAGAGCATGCAGATAACCCCATCCAGTTCCTCCCAGTCCTTCAGGCCCGCTGTCGCTTCATCGCCGTAAAAGTAAGCCTCCACCTCTTTGTACAAGGCAAGCATCCGGGGAACCCGGGATAAGTCCTCATTCACATATTTTTTAATAAGTCCGTTCTGCTTTCGGATGATATTCTTTAAGAGATTGACATTCTCCTCTACCGTGGCATCCTCTCCCAGCATGGAGCTGTCCCGCTCACCCCTCATGCCGATTGTAATGATATTTTCATAACACCCGCTACGTTTCAGAGAATCCTCCCAATAATTCAAAAGTCCCTGTTCATTGGTATAAAAATTCCACTCGTTACCGTAACGCGTCCCCTCGCCGCGCACCTTATCCCATTCCTCGCTGGCACGCAGACACGGCTCATGATGGGAATAGCCCATGATAACGCCGTAAATGTCCGCAAGCTCCTCATTTGCACTGCCGGGACCGTCCAACGGAAACGAAGCCGTCCACATGGCGGGCCACATATAATTTCCCTTCATGCGAAGCAGAAATTCAAAAATATATTTGTAGGCATTGGCATTAAAGTCCCCGAAATGCGTGGTAACCCAGGTGCCGAAGCAGGGCCACTCATCATTGATGAAAAAGCCGCGGTACCTGACTGACGGCTCTCTGGACGTCATCTCAATATCCCTGCCGATTTCGGCACCGGGTCTTCTGGCGGGTGCGGCATCCCCCCAATAAAGAAGCGGTGTGACCCCAAGGTACTCAGACAGGGTAAACATGCCATAAATCGTCCCTCTCTTGTCACTGCCGCAGATAACAAGTGCCTGTTTCACTCCGTCAAAGGGGTTTTCCACAAGCCGCAGGCAAAATACCTCTCTCTTACCCTGTATCCCGCCTACATCCAGCAGGCCCCTTTCCTTCAGTTCATCCAGCAGGGGACTGCGACCCAGAGTGGCGCAGAAAATCATCCTGTCACAGAGGTTTTCTCCGCCCGTCACAAGCTCTGACAGTATCTCCGGTTTTTCGCCCGTCACAAGACAGATATCCTCTGCCACCGTGTCCGCAATTCTCCTGACTCCTTCAAAAGCACCGCTCTCCACCAGAATCGGCACTGCTCTTCCGTTCTCCACAAGCTTCATTTCACTACCCCACATATCCAAAGCCTAAAATCGTAAACTCCTTGTCCTCATCTCCCGGCTTCATTACAATTTCCACATGATGGCGCTTTCTCTCACGTCCCCGGAAACAAATCAGAGCATTACAGTGCACCCAACCCACCTCATGCGGGTCGATGGTTCTTACCTTTTCACCGTCCACAAAAACCTCAGCGCAGCCCACAGACGGCGAACCGGAATCCTTCTCCACAATCAGAAGTGCACTGCAGATAATATCCATGACAAAGGGTCTGCTCCCTTTCACGTGCATCCAGTTCTCCGTAAACTCCGGCGTGCGGAAGGAATTTCTGTCCCTCTCCACCAGTTGTAAATCTGCATCGCTTTCCGAGAAATCACCACAGTCGATGTGTATCTCTTCCTCTGCACAGCATCTGTCCAGGAACTTAAGATTGGTAAACTCATCCCCGTAGGGAGCCTTCACCCTGCGAATATCCAGCTCTTCTCCGTCAGGGCTGTCTTTGTCGACCGTTTTGAACAGATGAAGCAGACAGTCAGCCATCACCCGGTGTCCGTTCGTGTTTGGATGATAAATGTCATAAAAGAACTGTGCCTTGCTGATGACGCGGCCCTGCCCGGGCTTTTTGTAAAACTGCTCCACCACGCAGTCTTTTATGCTGACCATGGGAAGGTCATAGGCCTCTCCCACCTTTTTCAGACGGTCCTGCAGATTCAGGTCATTGGTAAAGACTGAAAACAACAGCACCACCGCAGGAGCATTCTCCTCCAGCAGCATTCTCCGAACCAGGCAGTCATAGCTCTCTCCCTCTGTTTCGTCTCCCTCGTCGTTCACGGCAAATTCCACAACACAGAGATCCGGGGTCACAGTACCTTCCCGACATACTTCCTTTTTGTACCGCACCATGCCAAGCTCAGAGGAAGTACCTCCCACACCCGCTTTTACATAATGTATATTTTCTTCCGTTCCTCTTCCCGCAAGCGCGCAGAAACCCTCAAAGGTTCTGTAAGCATAACACATGGTATTGATAGGGATTGCCCATGCTCCCTGGGTAATGGAACCGCCGATAAAGGCAACCGTCACATTCTCTCCCCGTCTGGCTTTCTCCAGTACCCTCTTCAGCCGCAGATTGTTCCCCTTCTGCATCAGAGATTTTTCTATCATTCTCTCATATTCCGGACTTTCAAAATCCACCTCGTCCTCTTCCTCCGGCTCCGGTGCGTCAAACCCTTCCTGCAGATACAGCCTTACAGATACAACGGCAAGGCTGTCTGCCTTCTGAAATTCAAAGCGAAGCTGCCCCGGCACTGCATCAGCTGTCCCCCACTGTATCTCCGAGAGCTTTACCACATATTCCATGCCATCTGCCTGTATCGGAACACGGTGGCAGGTTCCCGGAATTCCCTCCGACTGACCATACATCTGCAGTACGAAATCCACCGTCTCTTTCGGATTCTCGCTCTCCACGGATACCCCCAGAGAATAAACCAGCTTCCGAAACCCCTCTGCACTGTTTAAAAGCTCCAGCATCTCCTCATCTCTGATACCGCCCGCAATTCCGGCAAAGCTGCTCAGCCTGCCATTGTTCAGGAAAATAGTCTGCACACCTGTACCATCCGGCTGAGGGGACCCTGCCACCTGCTTGTTTCGCATAATGTAGAAGTTTTTTCTTTTACCCTCCGGATCTCTGGGTGCTTTCGGTCCTATCATATAAATACCTCCCGCCTTCTCGCTCTATAGTTCAAGTTTAGCTTACTTTCCGCCCTGAATCTTCCTAAAACTTGTGGACTCGTGTGCAATTATTGCTATTTCTCCGGGGGTGCCCAAAGTGGTATGATAAAAAAGTTTTATTCTGGCACTTTTTAACATGCCAGTTTTACTATACACTGTCTCTAACATAAACAACAGAAAAAGAGGAGAATCATTATGGAAAAGAAAAAAAGCTACGGCCTGTTAATGATAGGCGCAATCCTGCTGATTGCAGGTATCATTTTTTCGGTGTACGCATACAATACCAGCTATCAGGAGTCCGTTACCGTTGGCAGCACGCTCTCGGAGGTAAAGGAACAGATTAAGGCTGTGGAAGGCGGCACTGCTGCAGGAGACCTGGATGCCTTAAAGGCACAGCAGTCTGAGCTTTCCGCTGAAAAGCTGTCTAAAGAACGCCCCTACTCCTACGGTCTGACACTTGTATTCCTTGCAATCCTTCTGACCGCAAAGGGAATTTACAATGCAGTTGTGGGTGTCTACAGGGAATCCAAGTCCGACATAAAGCGTCTGGCACAGGCAGGTCTCCTTGCTGCCCTCTGCTACATCGGTTTTGCATTCTTTAAGATTGATATCCCCGTAGGTACCGAAAAGACCGCCTTCCACTTCGGAAACGTGTTCTGCGTGCTTGCCGCACTGCTTCTTGGCGGTTACTGGGGAGGACTTGCCGGTGCCATCGGCATGACCATCGGCGATCTGACTACCTCCTATGTGACAAGCGCTCCCAAGACCTTTCTGCTGAAGCTGTGCATCGGCCTCATTGTCGGTCTGGTTGCACACAAGATTTTCAAGCTCAGCCGCGATCACTCACCGAAATATGTAACAGGTGTTACTGTTCTTTCCTGTGTCTGCGGTATGGCCTTCAATGTCGTTGCAGACCCTCTGGTAGGCTATTTCTACAAAATGTATCTGCTGGGTGTACCTCAGGACATTTCCGCTGCCCTGGCAAAAATCAGCACCGTCACAACAGGGGTCAACGCTATTGTCGCCGTCATCGCAGCGTCCATTTTTTATCTGGCCCTGCGTCCTGCTTTGAGGAAATCCGGATTATTCGTAGAAGTAACACCTGTTTCCGAATCAAAAACTTCCGAATCAAAGTAAGAAGCATTACAGACAAGTTAGAGGTTATTATGTATCAGACAACTAATAGACAGACAGGGCGGGGGAGCATCCCCCGCCTTGCTATGATTAATGACATTGCCGGCTTCGGCCGCTGCTCCACAACCGTTTCCCTTCCTGTCATCAGCGCTCTGGAGGTACAGGTCTGTCCCGTACCTACCTCCATCCTGTCCAATCATCTTGGCTTTCCTCTCTGTCATTTCGATGACTACACTTCACATATGCATGATTACATTGATGTATGGAAGCAGCTGGGGCTTTCCTTTGACGGCCTGTACTGTGGTTTTCTGGGCAGCGTAGAGCAAATTTCCATTGTAGAGGAATTCCTGACACTGTTTCAGCCGGGTCTGTTCCTTCTGGATCCCGTCATGGGAGACAACGGGAAATCCTATTCCACTATTACAGAGAAGCACTGCCTGGGACTCAAGAAGCTGGCGTCCAGGGCAGATATTCTGACCCCGAATCTCACAGAGGCCTGCCTTCTGACGGACACCGACTATCACGAAGAATGGACGGACGAAGAACTGGACAGACTCTGCGAAAAGCTGACTGAGCTCTGCCCTAAAAGTAAAATTGTCATTACAGGGATTTTGCAGGATAAATGCTTTTTAAACCTGATTTCGGACAAAAAGAAAAAGACCGCCTGTGTGACTCCCAAAGCAGGTGCATCCCGCCCGGGTACAGGTGATCTCTTTGCTTCTGTTTTGATTGCCGATGCTCTGCACGGGAGGGAATTCTGCTCCTCCGTAAAGCATGCCGCAGACTTTGTGGCTCTCTGCATCCGGGGCAGCGAGGAAGCCGGCATTCCCATTCAGGAGGGGGTCATCTTCGAGCGCTACCTGAGGGAGCTGATTTTACACTCACCTACTCCGTAAACATCAGACTGATATTGCCCATGGAACCGCTGACCTCAATTCTTTTTTCCGCACTGTTATCAACCGTTTTGCTCTGGGAGAAGCCGCTGTAGCTGTCTTTTCCGATATCAATATTACCCATAGCGCCTTCAATCTCATAATTGAAATCCTTCTGGCTTCCGTCAATCTTCATTTCCACATTTCCCATGGAGCATTCAATGACGGCAGTGCTTCCGATACTGCCGTTCGCAATCAGTTCTCCCATTCCCACTTCCGCATCCAGATTTTCAACACAGATATCCATCAGGTGCATCTGTCCCATACCAATGGATGCGTCCAGTTCAACCGCTTTAATACCGTTTACGATAATTTGTCCGGCACCCACCGAGAGCTCCGCCTTGGAGGCATTCAGTTCATCAAACTCCAGTGTTCCGGCACCGAGTTCAATATCTGCTGCAGCAAAGGAACACCCTTCCGGCACATAAAGGGTAATTTTACAGTCTCCGATGCCATTCAAATTTCTGGAGCTCGCTGTCTCCACCACATAAAGCACATTATCCTCTACATATGCCTGGAATTTTCCTGCCTTCTTTGCTTCGATATAAAAGCTGTCATCCCCCGATGGCACAGTTTCAAAGGTGCAGCCTCCCACCTCAATGTCCAGACTGTCAACACTGCTTCCTAAACTGTATTTCTCAATATTACCCTTTAAAATCTCATGATTTTTGTCAAAGCTTATGGAATCTCCAATTTCATAACTAACGTTATCTATAGCATCCTTCATCTGCTCTCCGACAGTGATTCCCCAGTCACCCCAACCGGTCAGGTTCACATGCACTCTGCCATCCGTAACCTTTTCCACCACCTCATTGATGGCTGTCCTGCCCTTGATGCTGCTCGCCAGTGATGCCAGTATAATCCCCAGTACACACATGACCAATGCCGTAATTGCACAGCCTTTCATGAACTTTTTCATAATCTGTTCTCCAATCTTCGTTTTTATTCCCGCGGGCAATAAGCCCAGCGAACCTGCATGTCTATTTGGCAAATGCCGCGAGGATTAACCCCACAGCATGCTGCGGGGCTGTTGATTTCAGACCCGGTTATCCCTATGCCATGGCTCTTCCATGCGGCCGAAAGAGCCATGCGATTCCCCGGAAAATAGCCGGTGTGGCAATTCCCGCCATGGCTACCGTCAGCATCAGGAACAAAACGCCCAGACCGCCGCAGATAAGACCGCCTCCCATCAGGGCAATACTGACCAAAGGCTCTACCACAAAGCACATACATCCTAAAACCACCAGAAATACCAGTACTGCAAACAGGGCAATTGCTGCCACGCCAAAGCCGAAAATGACTGCAAACCAGGCGACAATCACTCCGAACAATGCTCCGAGTATTCCCACTGCCACCGGTATAATCACCGGTGCAGCCAGAACGCAGGCAATCACAATCAGCACGATTGCCCAGGTAGGCAGTCCACTCTTTGCATCGTTCTTCCCCCGCATGGAACCAGCCTCACTATACGTGCTCTCTCCATACATATTGCTGCTGTAAACATTGCTTCTATCGCTGTCGCTTTCGCTCCGGCTCTGCTGTCTTACCTCCACAATGCCGCTTTCAAACAGGCCGCTCTTAATGTTCTCCGCAACTCTGGCAGGACTGCCGAGAGCACGAATTACCTCCTGTTCATTTTCACTTCCCGCATCGTCAAAATAACTGTTGTAATACCGCAGGGCTTCCTCTCTCTCAGTAGGAGAAATACCCTGAAGAAGCCTCTCCAGCTGTCTCATGAATTCCGTTCTGTCCATATCAATGCTTCACTATCCTTTCCCTCATTTTCGATTTACCGACCTTAGCAGCGGCCTTCAAACAGGCCCGTTATCTTCTCGGAATACTGGCGCCATTCGCTCTCATACAGCCGAAGCTGCGTCTTCCCTCTTTCAGTCAGTTTATAATAACGCCTGTTTCTTCCCGCGCATTCCCTATCATAAACCTCCAGACATTCATCCTTTTGAAGCCTTCTCAGCACCGGGTAGAGTGTCGATTCCGACAGCTCAATCACCTGACGTACATCCTGCGTAATTTTATACCCATAGGTGCCTTCCGGCTCCTTTGAGACAACCGCCAGGACAATGGCATCGAGAAGAGACGCCCCTGTGTTAAAAACCATGCAATCGCTCCCTCCGCTTTCTATAATATTATACGGCGTATAATATCTCTTGATGAAGATACTATACGCCATATAATATTGTATGTCAATATACTATTTTATTTTTCTGTCTTCCAGAAAAAAGCACTATAGGCAGGCAGCAGGGAGCCTCCGCCGAAGTCATGCTTCTGACCTGTTATCAAATCCACCGCCGTACCACAGCCGGCATCAAAATGCGCTGTAAAATCGCTGCTGTCCGCATTGATTGCCACCAGCACTCTCTCATGCTCGGATTTTCTCTCAAAGATACACTGCCTGTTTGTCAGAAGAACGGAACGGAACGAACCATAATTCAGCGCCTCGGAAGTCTTCTTTGCCCCGGCAAGCGCCGCAATCCATTCCGTCAATTCATTCCACTGCGGCCTGGGGAAGCAGGGGCGGAGTGCCGGATCCCCCTGGGATTTATCCGCTCTCTCTCCCCATTCGCTTCCATAGTAAACGCAGGGAATGCCGGGCATGCCGAAGGCCAGCGCATAAATTAAGGGAAGATGCTTCTCATTGGAAAGAATGCTTGCCACACGTGTTACATCATGGTTGTCTACAAAAGACAACAAGTGTTTTCCTTTGTACAGTGTCCAGTTTTCCGGGCCGAACTGACGCATCAGCGAATGATTGATTTCAAACAGATTCATACTGTTAAAGCTGCTGTACAAACCCTTGTAGCATTCGTAATTGGTAGCGGAGTGCAGCATATTGTCATTCATCAGACGGTTATAGTCCCCGTGAAGCATCTCTCCCAGCAGATAAAAGTCCTCCTTTAAGCTATTCGTGAAGCTGCGGAGTCTGCGTACAAAATCCTCGTCCAGACTGTATGCCACATCCAGTCGCAGCCCGTCTATATCAAACGCATCCACCCAGAACTTCACGCTCTCCAACAGATAATTTACCACTTCCTCATTGCGCAGATTCAGCTTCACCAAATCGTAATTGCCCTCCCAGCCCTCGTACCACAGGCCGTCATTATAGTTGGAATTTCCGTCAAAGGCAATGCGGTAAAACCAATTGACATACGGCGACTTTTCCCTGTTCCTTACCACATCCTGAAACGGCCCGAAGCCTCTGCCCACATGGTTGAATACACCGTCAAGCACAATGCGGATTCCATTCTCATGCAACGCCTTACAGACCTGCGCAAAATCCTCATTAGTGCCGAGCCGCACATCCAGTCTGCGGTAATCCCTGGTATTGTAGCCGTGGGTATCCGACTCAAACAGCGGAGAAAAATACACCGCGTTCACTCCCAGCTTCACCATATGCGGAATCCAGTCCAGCACCTTTAGAATTCTGTGCTCCGGCCTTCCATCGTTCTCGAAGGGTGCTCCACAGAACCCCAAGGGATAAATTTGATAAAATACACTTTCATATGCCCACATCTTCTTTTCTCCTTCTATTATTTTTTCTTTTACTCTATTGACCAACTCAGTACCATGAATTCAAACTTGCAATTTTCTTTTGTGGATAAGTTGGATATGACTGTCGCTTCTTTTGCAAAAAAAACCGAAAAATCCACCAAATCCACAGAGTTATCCACATATACACACATGTCATATTCATTTTTTTCAGATGTCATTTCCTGCAAATTACAGCCATTCGTTCCAGAATCGTTCCACCCGTTTTCCTACCGTATCCAGAGTCACCGTCTCGAAGTATTCCCACTCTCTCGGAAACATCCGTCGATAGGCAAACTGCAGAAACCTCTCGTCCAACAGGGCAATGATACCCACATCCTCCACAGTGCGGATAACCCGCCCCGCCGCCTGCAATACCTTATTCATACCGGGATAACGGTAGGCGTAATCAAATCCATTGTCTCCCATCCCGTCAAAATAGGATTTTAATATTTCTCTCTCATTGCACACCTGAGGAAGCCCCGTTCCCACGATAACAGCCCCTATCAGACTATCCTTTTTCAGGTCGATTCCCTCTCCGAAAATACCGCCAAGCACACAGAAGCCAATAAGAATGCTTTCTTCCTCCTCTACTTCCATGGCAATATCAGCCTGTATATCTATCTCTGCGTTACCGCGGAATCTTGCAAGAAACTCCTCTCTCTCCGATTCACTCATATACTCACTCTGAATGATGCACTCCCTGCCTTCCACGGCAAAATATTCCATATACTTCTCGTAAATAATACGCAAAAAGGCATAGGAGGGACAGAACACCATGTAGTTTCCATGTCGGTTCTTTACAATTTCCTCGATATATTTCGCAATATTATAATACTCATCCTCGGAGCGCCGGGTATACTTACTGGTTACATCATTAGCAATAAATAGCGCTCGTTTTTCCGGATTGAACACAGACTGCGCATAAACCTCATAGTCCTCTTCGTCGCCGCCCAACAGTTTTTTGTAGTACTGTATGGGCAGAAAGGTAGCAGAAAACAGGATGGAGCTTCTGCCCCGCAGCATGCAGTTCTTCAGATTTTCCCGGGGATTTACACAGAAAAGCTTGACGTAAAAGCTTCCGTCATCGCACACCTGCGTATATTTCACATAGTTTTCGTCCACCAGCTCATACATATCCAAAAAATGACTTACCTCAAAGAAAAAGTCAAGAAGCTGTTCCCGCACGGGAAGCTGTTCCTCCTCCTGCTCCGTGAGGTATTCATCCATAGTACCCTGAAGCCGCATTAAAGGCTGCATCAGGCCGTCAATACTTTCCACCAGACAGCATTGCTCACATTCCCTCTTCATGGAAAGCATCTCCTGATTGCATTTCTCCAGGTGATAAATCAGCTTGTCCGCATATCCCTCCCGCACCAGGATGCTCCGCCCGCCACGCCGCCTCTGTTCACGCGTCCCTCCGTTTTTCCTTCTTTTACCTGTACTTTCTGCTCTGGAAAAATAGACGGTACTGGTTTGGTCAACATCTTCGAATTCCGCTGTCAACCCACTGTCTTCCTCCGACGTCTCTGTCAATTCAAGCGTCATATCAAACGTCAACTGCCCGGAAACATCAGCTTTTTTACCCTTGCTTGATATTTCCGACATAATTGTCTGTTTAAGCTCCTTCCGCAATTCCAGAAATTGCTCCTTCCAGAGAGTGGCACTGTACATCTCCCTTCCCCTCTCCAACAGATTATGCGCCTCATCAATCAGAAAGATATAATTGCCACCTGAACCGTCTCCAAAAAAGCGCTTCAAATAGACATGCGGATCAAAGAGATAATTATAATCGCAAATGATTCCGTCAGCAAACAGTGTCATGTCCAGGCACATTTCAAAAGGACACACCTGATGCTTCCCGGCATACTCTTCTATCTTTTCCCTGCTGAAGCTGTCTTCGGAAGTCAGCAAATCAAATACAGCATCGTTAATACGGTCGTAATGTCCCTTTGCAAAGGGACAAGCTTCCGGATTACAATCTGTCTCCCCGGTGAAGCATATTTTTTCCTTTGCTGTGAGAATCACACTCCGAAACC
>JBJEJG010000021.1:0-4524 GCA_051877795.1 Acetatifactor sp. | reverse complement strand
TAAAATTTTCAATGTTCTTTCAATTTAGCCTTGACTTTTTATTTGCAGGCTTTTTTCTAAATATAGCACAAAACCACACTTTGTAAAATACTTTTTCCTTATAAATACCCTCATTTTGTAAAATAAACAGGCTTGTCCGATTCCTGACGCAAATCCTGTCAAATATTCGTTGACTTTCCCTGCGGAACTGTATAAAATTTAAAGCAGTACGCCATCTGTACGCTGAT
Organism: Acetatifactor sp.; assembly: GCA_051877795.1. Lineage (GTDB taxonomy): Bacteria > Bacillota > Clostridia > Lachnospirales > Lachnospiraceae > Acetatifactor. The sequence continues at coordinate 4,297 of JBJEJG010000021.1, read as the reverse complement.
GATTGATACTTAAAAAGGGAAAAGAGGGAATGCCACATGAAAAATGCACTGGTCAATCTGGTCAATATATCAAAATCCTATGATGGGCAGTTAATTCTGGATGATTTAAACCTTTATATCCGTGAAAATGAATTTCTGACTCTCCTTGGTCCCAGCGGCTGTGGCAAGACGACAACTCTGCGAATTCTGGGTGGCTTCGAGACGCCCGACAAGGGACAGGTCATCTTTGAGGGGCAGGATATCACCAGTCTTCCTCCCAATAAAAGAAATTTAAACACCGTATTCCAGAAATATGCTCTTTTCACACATATGGATGTTGCAGAAAATATCGCTTTCGGTCTGAAAATTAAAAACAAGCCGAAGTCCTATATAGATGACAAGATAAAATATGCCCTGAAGCTGGTGAATCTGGATGGCTATGAGCACCGTATGCCCGATTCCTTAAGCGGCGGTCAGCAGCAGCGTATTGCGATTGCACGCGCTATTGTAAACGAGCCCAAGCTCCTGCTTCTGGACGAGCCCCTGGGTGCCTTGGATTTAAAACTGCGCCAGGATATGCAGTATGAGCTGATTCGTCTGAAAAACGAGCTTGGCATTACATTTATTTATGTTACCCACGATCAGGAGGAGGCTCTGACCATGTCGGACACCATTGTGGTGATGAACCAGGGCTATATCCAGCAGATTGGAACCCCTGAAAAGATTTACAATGAACCTGAAAATGCCTTTGTAGCTGATTTTATCGGCGACAGCAACATTATCGGCGCCACCATGGTATGCGACCGCCTTGTGGAAATTCTTGGCGCCCGTTTTGCCTGCGTGGATGAGGGCTTCGGAGAAAATAAACCTGTCGACGTAGTGATCCGTCCCGAAGATGTGGAACTGGTGGCTCCTTCGGAGGGAACTATCCGTGGTACCGTGACACATCTCATCTTTAAGGGTGTCCACTATGAGATGGAGGTTACTGCAAACGGTTATGAATGGCTTGTTCACTCTACAAAGCTGCATGAGGTTGGCTCTGAGGTCGGTATCCGGGTTGACCCCTTCAATATTCAGATTATGAACAAGCCTGAATCCGAGGACGAGGAGGCCGCTCACATTGATGAATAAGAAACTTTTATCCGCTCCCTTTATTTTCTGGTCGGTTCTTTTTATCCTGGTACCTCTTTGTATGGTATTTTACTATGGACTGACTGATAAAACCGGAGCCTTTACGCTAAATAACATACTTGCCATTGCGACGGCGGAGCACTCCAAAGCTCTCTGGGAATCCATAAAGCTTTCGCTCATCAGTACAGTTATCTGTTTTTTGCTGGCCTATCCTCTTGCAATGATTTTGAGTCATATGAACGCCAGTAAAAATTCCTTCATTGTATTGATTTTCATCCTGCCCATGTGGATGAACTTTTTGCTGCGGACACTGGCATGGCAGACCTTGCTGGAAAAAACAGGCGTCATCAACAGCGTGCTGTCCTTCCTGCACCTGCCTGCGCTGAATATTATCAACACTCCTTCCGCCATTGTTCTGGGTATGGTGTATAATTTTCTGCCCTTTATGGTGCTGCCAATCTACAATGTACTGGTAAAAATCGATGTCAATGTAGTGAATGCCGCAAGAGATTTGGGAGCCAACGGAGTTCAGACCTTTTTGAAAATCATCTTTCCCTTAAGTATTCCCGGTGTTATCAGCGGTATCACTATGGTATTTGTACCTGCCCTGACTACCTTTGTCATCTCCAAAATTTTAGGTGGCAGCAAAATTCTACTGATTGGAAATGTCATTGAACAGGAATTTACACAGACCGGCAACTGGCATCTGGGAAGCGGTCTTTCTATCGTGCTGATGCTGTTTATTATCTTTAATATGGTTATCAGCGCGGTCACCGACAAAGATGGGGAGGTCAATGCCTTATGATGAAATCAGCTGTAAAAAAAGTTTACATTGCCCTCATTCTGATTTTTTTATACGCTCCGATTGCCACCCTGATTGTGCTGTCCTTCAATGCCAGCAAGACAAGAGCAAAATGGGGAGGCTTTACTCTGAAATGGTATCAGAGCCTTTTTGAGAACGATGTCATTATGCAGGCCTTATGGAATACACTGGCCATTGCCTTTCTCTCCGCTCTGATTGCCACCTTGATTGGAACGATTGCCTGCATCGCCATGCAGGGTATGAAAAAGAAATACCGCACCCTCCTGCTGGGAATAACCAATATCCCCATGTTAAATGCAGAAATTGTCACAGGTATCTCCCTGATGCTGTTATTCATCAGTCTGGGAATAAAGTTTGGGTTTCTCACGATTCTGCTGGCGCACATTACCTTCAATATTCCTTATGTGATATTGAGTGTCATGCCCAGGATGAAACAGCTGAATCCCCACACCTATGAGGCAGCCTTAGACCTCGGTGCTTCCCATCTGACGGCATTCTTCAGGGTTGTGTTCCCTGATATCCTGCCCGGCATTCTTTCTGGCTTTCTCATGGCATTTACCATGTCCCTGGATGATTTTATCATCACCCACTTTACAAAGGGACCGGGAATTGACACCCTCTCCACCAAGATTTATACTGAAGTAAAAAAGGGAATAAAGCCGGAAATGTATGCGCTTTCCGCGATTATTTTTGTATCCGTGCTGATACTTCTGATTCTGGTAAACTATACGCCGAAGCGTAACGGCAATAAAAATCATAAGTAGATTTTTGAGGAGGAATAAAGGATGAAAAAAGGATTTACACTTCTGCTCTGCGGCTGTCTGGCTGCCGCTTCTCTCACCGGATGCGGTTCCGAGACCGGTGGAGAAAACGGAGTTGTCTATGTCTATAACTGGGGAGAATATATCGATCCCGAAACGTTGGAAATGTTCGAGGAAGAAACCGGAATCAAGGTCATCTATGATGAATTTGAGACAAACGAGGCCATGTATCCCAAGGTAGAGGCCGGCTCCTCTGCGTATGATGTCATTTGTCCTTCCGACTATATGGTCAGCAAGATGATTGAAAATGACCTGCTGCAGGAGCTTGATTTTGATAATATGCCAAATGCAAAGGCAAATATCGGTGCACAGTATTATGAGCAGGCCGATGCCTTTGACCCCGGAAACAAGTATTGTGTCCCCTACTGCTGGGGTACAGTCGGCATCCTGTATAACACCACCATGGTAGACGAGCCTGTCACCAGCTGGTCCATTCTTTGGGATGAAAAATATGCGGACAGCATTCTCATGCAGGATTCTGTCAGAGATGCCTTCATGGTTGCCTTAAAGCTGAATGGCTATTCCATGAACTCTCTGGATGAAAATGAACTGCAGACGGCAAAAGACTCTCTCATCAAGCAGAAACCTATCGTTCAGGCTTATGTAGTGGATCAGGTTCGCGACAAGATGATTGGCGGTGAGGCAGCTCTGGGTGTCATTTATTCCGGCGAAGCTATTTATACGCAGCGCGAAAACCCGGATTTGGAATATGTGGTTCCCGAGGAGGGCACAAATGTATGGATTGACGGCTGGGTGATTCCGAAGAATGCTCCCAACAAGGAAAATGCAGAAAAATTCATCGACTTTATGTGCAGAGGAGATATTGCACTGATGAACTTTGAATATATCACCTACTCTACTCCCAACCTCGTTGCACAGGAGCAGATTGAAGACGAAGACATTAAGAATTCTGAAATCGCCTTCCCTGACCTGTCAAAATATAGCAATCTGGAAACATTCCTTTATCTTGGAGAGGACGGCGACGAATTGTACAACAATCTCTGGAAAGAGGTTATGTCGAACTAAACCAAATAAAAAAAGCCCTTCTTGGGGCTTTTTTTATTTATGCAACCATACACTTTTTTAATCGCAATCGCATTTATCACGTCTGGGCATGGAGGGATAATCCTGCCAGGAAGAAGGTTCTCTGTTTTCTCTTGCTTCCTCTCTGCCGCATCCACAGTCGGAATCGTCACGTTTTCTCTCTCTTCTGTCACGTCTCTCTTCCCTGTCACATCTCTCTTCCCTGTCGCGTCTTTCTTCTCTGTTACATTTTTCTTCTCTGTTACGGCACATATCTGCACGGCAGCCACAGCCGTTGTTATTTCCGCAGCAGCTGAGCAGCAATAACAAAATAATACAATTCATGGGGTACTCCGTTTTATGCTTTGTAATAGCATATGTCTGTTTGGAATACCCGGTGCCTGACCGATGTTATTTTTTGTGCACCAGTTCTCTTCTTATGCAGGCAAAGGTTTTTTCTTCTCCTTCCTCTGCCAGCATTGTGAGCATCCTCTCCAACACTTCTCTTGTTTTCGGATGA
>JBJEJG010000020.1:0-4532 GCA_051877795.1 Acetatifactor sp. | reverse complement strand
TCTCCATCAGTCGGTCATAGCTTACAGCTACTCTTTCCTGATTCCCAACGATATTCTCCGTTGTAAATGTAAAAATGTCGCCCTCCTTCAATGTTATGCTTCCTGCTTCAAAGGTCTTAATCCGGTATTCCGGTCCCTTCGTATCGAGCATAATTGCAATCGGCAAATTCAGTTTTTCCCTTATTTCCTTAATCAGGTCTATTTTATTCTGGTGTTCCTCGTGCGTGCCATGAGAGAAATTCAGTCTTGCAACATTCATCCCCGCCTTACACATTTCACATAATATTTTTATATCCTCACATGCCGGACCTATCGTACAAATTACCTTTGTTTTTCTCATAAAACAATCCTCCGCTTTCTTTGTCTCTACTTGTTTTTGCGCACTCAAATAAGAGCCTATGTATCATCCTTACTCCACATCGTGACACATTTGACCATTCACCGTTATCTGCTTACATAAGTTCATGACATCATTGGCATCAAATCAAAAACAAAGTCAGCTTCGTTTTTTTCCGTCCGATTTTTGAATATAATTTGTGACAAGTTCATCCTGACATGGATGATAGAATTGCATCTTTTGTGAGCCTGTAAAGAACTTTCCCTCCTCCGGGGAAAAAAGATTCTGGCACAGGAAGTCCGAAATCTGCTTTACTTCTCTTCCTGAGCCGATAAACCGGCCTGTTAATTGTCCAAGGCCTGCATTATGGCTATATATCCCCAGCATCTCCGGGGTGCATAGCTGCGCATCTGTAAAGGCAGAGTCTGTCGGCACAAAATAAGAATCTGCTGCTTCCGGCAGCGCGTACTCAAAAGAAGAATCTGCTTTACCGCCTTCCAAGCACATTCCTGATATCACTGTCAAAACAGCCATTATGAAGCATGCTATTTTGTACTTTTTTCTGCGCACTTTACTCACCTCAAACAAAACCAAGCTCATCTTATCAGAATTTTACGGAAAGTACAACTATATTTGTTCCCACATTATTTCCTGCGTTGCAAAATCCCTTTTCATGCCGTATAATGTCCCTGTTATATTAACTTTTCTACATATTCGGAGAATATCTATATGAGTAAACCTGTACAAAAGAAAAAAAGATTTCTATTATTATGTATCCTTTTGGGCATATTCCATGTACTTCTTTTATTCTATTATGGCAGCCGCAAGGAAGGATATCACGAGGATGAATATTATTCCTACTGGTCCAGTGCAGGTGAAGCCTGGCTCTATCCCTCTTCAGAGCCCTACTGGCGCTCCGGTTACGATTTTCAATTTCAGTTTATGGTAGAACCGGGAGAGGAATTCCAATTTGGTGCAGTCATACAAAATCAGGCAGAGGATGTCCACCCTCCGCTCTATTATCTTGCCCTCAACATTGTTATGTCCCTCTTTTCCGGACATATGTACAAATGGTTCGGTATTTTGCTGAACATGCTTTTCTCCGTTATAACCTATTGCGGCATTCTCTTTTTTCTGTACCGGTTGGATGACGGAAAATATCGGGAATTTTATGCTTTGCTGGGAGGACTGGTTTATGCTGTCGCTCCTTCCACAGTCAGCAATGTCATGCTTACCAGAATGTACTCCCTGTCCGCGATGTGGACAGTATTGTATGCCTGCCTGTTTCTGCTCCTGATACAAAGCCACGGCTGCAGCCGGAGACATTTTGCAGGGCTGACCGCAATGGGAGCTCTGATTTGTTATGCGGCTTTTCTCACACACTATTTTTGTCTGCTGATTCCGTTTTTCCTCACACTTGGCTTCTGCGTTTATACTCTTCTTAAGCGGGAAAATATTGTTCGAATGCTTCTCTACGGAGTCTGTATGCTGGCTGCAATCGGTCTCGCCGTACTGACCTATCCTGCCTGCATTCAGCACATTTTCAGCGGCTATCGCGGTACCGACGCAATCCACGGCCTAAAGAGCAGCCTAATGGATTTTCTCAGAATGCTCCTGCCTGTCCTGAACAAAAATATTTTTGCAGGACAGCTTCCTCTTATCGCCACAATTACAGCACTGTGTTTTCTCGTCGGAATCCTGTTTTTGTTTCGTAACCGAAAAAATCATCCTATATCCGACAGTACCTGTTGTCTTGTCATATCTGTGCTGTCCTGTATCGGAAGCATTTGTCTTCTGTCGAAAGTGGCCTTATATTGTGGCGATGCCACATGCCGCTACTTCTATCCGGTGATTGCCCTGACACTGCCTCTGATTGCATACATCACCGGCAAGACGCTTGTTACTCTTGTCAATGCCATACCGTTTCTTCCAAAAGAGAACCGCTATTTAAGGGTGATTTTGAGTCTGGCACTCTGCATTCTGGTTACCGAACCCTACATAGCCGGTCACGCTCAGAATCATGTTCTCTTCCTCTATGAGGATGAAAGAGAAAAAAAGGCATTTTCCTACGAAAATGCCGAATACCCTGCCGTCATCCTATACAACACAGATTACCGCTACAGAACATGGTTCTTTGCAGATCAACTATGGCCATATCAGAATTTATACTTTTGCAGCTGCGACGATATGATGTCAGACACAGTTGACCCGCGTCTGGAAGAAGCAGAAAAAATAATTGTTTACATCAGCGGTTCCGAAGATGTACTGAAAAAAATGGTTGAAAAATACTCCAAAATTGATTCCTATACATTGGTTGATGACAAAAACGGATACTTTGCCACTTTCCTACTGGAGTAAAGCTGCTACGCAATCTTTCTGAACTCAATAATGTTGTCTTCCTGTTTCGGCTTTCTCATTCTTCCGCTTATCTCTGATATTTTCTGTGCCATTCGCAGATAGCCGATTGCCGCTACAGGAAACAGGACAACATAATAAGGGAAAATGTACCTCGCCTTGGATTCCCAGATGATACTGAACAGGAAACCTCCAATCATGGTAATTGCCAGCACATGCTGCAGCAGATTGCTGTTCTTCTTTACAGCAAATACAAAATATGCCAATGCACCGGCATAGATGATAAATTGCATTCTGTCAGCCAATGCAAGTACCCTGCTGAAATTCCAGGAAGAAACGCTGTCAGCCAGGGAACCGTCCGCAGGCGGAACAGAGGGGCTGTCATAATTTGTGTTGAAATACACCGACTGATACAAAGGCTGGTTCCATTGGGAAAGGAGCTTGGATTTGAAAAACCAGGCAGCATAGGAAGGACTGCTTTTAAAGGCTGCCAACCGGCTCTGAATCTCCTGATTTGCTATCTGTGACGTCAGTTCCAGATCAAACTCAGCATCCCCATAGATGTCCTTGTGATAATTATTGTACCATCCGTTTCCATGTCTGCTCTCCTGCAGGCCCATAGCTATGGTAGCCACATAAGGAATTCCGTCACACTTCTCCGCCCCGGAGCGGACTTCATACATTTTATAAATTCCCGCATAGGCAAGCTGCGGAATCACAAGCAGCGCAAGCACCGACACAAGCAGGCGCACATCCCGCTTTTTCACGGCGTGAATGCCTCCTGCGGAAACAAGTGCCAGAACAAAAATCCAGGAATGCTGTCTCACCAGCATTGCCAGAACAACGGCTGCCGTCAAAAGCACGAGCCACCGTTTTTTCTTTCCTTCCTCATATCTCAGAAGAGCATCAAATGCCAGAAGCGAGAAAAAGATGCTCGGCAAATCACCGTAAACCCAGCTTGTATAAAATATCAAAGGAATACAACCCATCATGGAAATACAATAAAACACCTCAGCCGCCATATTCTGTGTAACAGTCTTTACAATTCTATAGCCAAGGAAAACAATGCCGACTGCCATAAATGCACAGACAACCTCATAAGCAAAATAATTGTAGGCTCCGGCAAACAAAAACAATATTTCCATCAACATCACAAGTCCCATCTGGTACGGAAACATCCCCAGATAGCCGCCCGCGCCGAAGAAATAATAGTTGCCCTCCCGAAAATAAGAGGCCGCTCCGTAGACAAAGGCCTGATCCCCCACCGGCACACGGTCTGCCGACAAAATCCACCAGAAGCTCCATGCCGCAACCCACACCATCGCAAGTAGCAATGCTGCTATGGAAATACGGTATTTCGCCAGATTTCCCACTCTCTTATCTAACCCAAAAAGACTCGCCAGAATTACTCCTGCTGCCAGAAGTCCCGCCAGATTCTTCCACATGGAATCCTTTACCTCAAAGGGCATTTCCTCTCCGTCGGGAAGCACAAACTGCGTATACCGCATGGCATACCACACCAGTCCTGCACAAATAGCACATCCGGCTATTTTCACAACCAGATTGGCTATCCCATAAAGTTTTTCACTCCAGTCGTTTTCCTCATTTCCAGCCTTAGATACCTTCTCCACGGCCCGTCTCCTCTTCTGTATATTTCGTGAAAGCTTTTACACATTAAAGCAGCTTCCACCCACAAATTCTCTGCAAATTGAATTGTTGGGAAGGCTCTCACTGGGCACACTTAAAAAGTAATTCAGGAATTTCAGCAGCCGTTTTGCCTCATGATACTCCGGCGCCTCCTTGGGAATCTGGAAAAGCAACGGCTCTGCAAAGGGCTTCA
>JBJEJG010000019.1:0-4560 GCA_051877795.1 Acetatifactor sp. | reverse complement strand
AGGTCAGCGATGCAGACTTCTTCTCCAACCACGCCTTCCATGTCAGAATGGAGGACTTCTCCCGGCGCGTGCTTGCACCTGCAGTTATGGGAAATCAGTATGGCACACACTGGTATTATGAGCGTACCCGTGGCCAGTATAAGCAGGAGCAGAGCCGGATGACAAAAGCTGAACAGAATAAGTTCCTCATTCAGAACCCCAAGGCGCAGATGTTTACAAAAACCGATTTAGCTAAATTCTATAATATTTACCGGCAGCTACCGCACCAAGTCAGCACCGGTGCACAGAAGAACTTTATCCAGTTTGCGGAATGGGCCAGCGCGGCTTGGGACAAGGATGAGACTGTATTCAACGAAAGATTCTTCCGGCAAATTGTATGTCTTAATATCCTGTACAAAAAGGCCGACTACATTGTAAAGCACGCCCCCTGGTACGAAATGGGTTATAAAGCACAGGTTGTTACATATACCCTTTCATATTTGTTTTATCGGATTGGTAAGGAGTGCCCTGACCGTGTATTTGACTTCAGAGCAGTGTGGACCCAGCAAGGGGTATCCCATGCTACTGAGGTGGAACTGGAGAGAATTGCAGAGGCAATGTATAACCATTTGGTATCCCCTGACAGGGAGGTCCAGAACGTAACAGAATGGGCAAAAAGAGAAGTTTGCTGGAAAAAAGCAAAGGATATATCTGTCCCTCTCAGTGAACAATTCAGAAAAGAATTGGCAAGCGTTACTGAAGAGGCAGAGGCCAAAAAGAGCGCACGCAAAGAGCAAAAGCAGGAGAACAGTGCTTCTGCCATGATTCAGGTTGCTGAATTTGGCATAGACAACTGGAAAGCGCTTCTTACCTGGGGTATTCAAAACCGTGTATTTACCCCTCAGGATATATCATTCCTGAAAGCAGCTATTGCTATGGAAACCGGGAAATTCCCAAGTGAAAAACAGTGTGCCAGAATTCTTCAGGTTCTGGCAAAGGCCAGAGAGGAAAGCTATCCGGGATAATCCATTATTTTGATTGGGAGGGACATATTATGGCAGATGTACATTCACCCGAAAAACGGAGCTATAATATGTCCCGTATCCGTTGCAAGGATACCAAGCCGGAGGAATTGGTGCGCAAATACCTGTTTTCTCAAGGATTTCGTTACAGAAAGAACGATGCCCGGCTTCCTGGCAAACCAGACATCGTTCTTCCGAAATATAAAACAGTAATTTTTGTTAATGGCTGCTTCTGGCACGGGCATGAGGGGTGCAAATACTTCGTCTGGCCCAAAAACAATGCAGAGTTTTGGAAAGAAAAAATCTCCGGAAACATTTCCAGAGATTCGAAAAACTATGCTTTATTGCGTAAGCAAGGGTGGACGGTCATCACAATTTGGGAGTGCCAACTTAAAAAGAACTGTTTTCAACAGACACTATCCAATCTTACAATTGCGCTGAGAAGGACTTTAGCGGAAGGAGAACGCTAATAACATGGCAAAACATGCATTTTACTCTGCAGAAATCGAACAATTTCTGCGGACGGATACAGCCTATATCCTTGCGGAAATGGTCAAAGCCAATCCTTTCGACCTGACAGATCTTCAGCGTGATGCTTGGTTGGAGGAGATTGCAATTCTAAAAAGAGAACTCACGCCATTTCCAGAGGGCTGGCTTATGCTGGAGTTCACGATTCCCAGAATGGGAAAACGTGTTGACGCGGTAGTGATTTCAGGAGGAATTGTGTTCCTCTTGGAGTTTAAAGTTGGTGACTCCCACTATCGGAACAGCACAGACAATCAGGTGCTGGATTATGCCTTGGATCTTAAAAACTTTCATAAGGCTTCTAAAGACCGGATCATTGTACCTATCTCCGTGCCGACTGCGGCACTTCCTGATAGCAAGGTGGAGCGAATCCATAAATACCCCGATGGCGTTTGTTATACAATCCGGGCAACGCAACATCAAATTGGAACAGCCATACAGTTTATCTGCGACAAGTGGCCATGTCCTCCAATCAATGGTTTGGAATGGGAAAATTCTGAGTATATGCCTACTCCAACCATTGTCGAAGCGGCTCAGGCGCTTTACAGCAATCACAATGTTAAGGATATTACCCGTTCGGATGCCAGCACACGCAACCTGACAAAAACAACAGAAGCCATCAAGCAGATTATCCGGTTCAGCAAAGAGAATCGTCGCAAATCGATTGCATTTGTTACCGGAGTACCAGGTGCCGGCAAAACGCTGGTCGGCTTGAATTTGGCCAGTGAGTTCCACAACAATGCAATGGAAGAGCATGCAATATTTTTGTCTGGTAATCTTCCTTTAGTAACAGTGTTGCAAGAAGCTCTGGTCCGTGATAAGGTACAACGAGAAAAGGATCAGGGCCGGCGCCTGGCCAAAGACACCGCACTGCGCGAAGTCAGGAGCTTTATTCAGATTATTCATCACTATAGAGATGAATATGTCGGGAACAACCAAGTCCCAACTGAGCGTGTTGCTATATTTGATGAATCTCAACGTGCATGGACACAACAGGAAATATCATCCTTTATGGCCCGCAAAAAAGGCGTCCGGGAATTCCCATGGAGCGAGCCTGAGTTCCTAATTGGCACAATGGACCGCAGATCCGATTGGGCTACCATCGTCTGTCTTGTTGGCGGCGGCCAGGAAATCAACAAGGGGGAAGCGGGGCTTCCCGAATGGTTTGACTCGCTGAAAAGGAGCTATCCACACTGGGATGTTTATGCTGCGCAGAACCTTGATGATTCCGAATATCTGCATGGCCGTTCGTGGCAAGAAATGACAAGTGGTTTGCGTTTGACCATAGACAATGATTTGCACTTGGCGACATCCATACGCTCTTTTAGAAGTGAAAAGGTTTCTCTTTTGGTAAAAGAGATTCTTGATAATGATTTAGAGAAAGCGAAAGCAACTTATCAAGAGCTGAAAGGGAAATACCCTATCTATATTACGAGAGACTTGGACAAGGCTAAAAACTGGGTTAAAACGTCAGCCCGAGGCAGCGAACGTTACGGTTTGTTTGCCAGCAGCAACGCAGCCCGTCTGAAGCCAAGAGGCATCTATTATGCCAAAGACCGTAGCAGCCTTTCCCCTGAAAATTGGTTTCTGAATGGGAAAGATGATATCCGGTCCAGCTATTTTCTTGAGGCGGTTGCCAGTGAGTTTGAAACGCAGGGCCTGGAATTGGATTACGCCATTGTTGCTTGGGATGCAGATCTCAGGATTGAAAATGGCAGATGGACGCACAACCAAATGAGTAATCGTCTGTCTCCGCCCAATTGGTCCCGGATCAGAAGCGAAAATAATGCCAAATATCTGACAAATGCCTATCGAGTTCTTTTGACGCGCGCACGTCAAGGCTTCATAATCTATATTCCTGAGGGAGTAACCGATGATGCAACCAGGCTTCCGGCGTTCTATGACGAAACATTTAATTATCTGAAAGAGATTGGAATCCAGGAAATCTGACAGATACGCACACATTGAAATCAGATTTTGTTTCAGGACATCCTACCCCCTATGTGCCACGGTGCCGCCGCAAAAACGACCGCACCGTATTAACACTGATCCCCTGCCGCTGCGATATTTCCTTCGCGGAGCATCCCTCGGCGTATAAGGCTAGCATCTGGCTGTGATCTCGCTTCGTGTTATATAGCCGAGTTCCTCTGGGGGTAGCGCCCAGGCGGTGACGGTAGGTGGTGCCGTCCAGAAAGTGAATTACCAGGGTTTGCTTTGGCGTGACCACCATTTTTCGGATAAGGATACCAATCATCAGACCGTCAATCCGGATATCCAGTTTCCCATGGGCTATATCATTCAGAACGGACCGAGCATCTGATGAAATCTCTCCCAGGGTCTGTGACAACAGATCCGCGCAGTCAGGGATGATGTTTTTATGGATCTTCAGCAGATGATGCATGGAGCGGCGAATGGCGGTGTCCAGTTCCTCGGCGTAAATGTGGCGGCATTTACATTTTGTGCGGCCAGCCTTCTTGCTATTGCACTCCCAAACGGCGTCCCGGTAGGTGGTAGAATGCCACGTCTTTCGACCATACCGACCGCCACAGTCACCACAGATGATTTTGTTGGCAATAGGTGAGAAGGTGCAATTCCGGCGGCTGGCATCCGTCCATGTGGCTTGTACTTCCTGCCATACGGACTTGCTGACGATACCGGGATGTCCGTTCTCCACATAGTATTGCGGCGCTTCGCCCTCGTTTGGTTTTCTGGTTTTTGTCAGGAAATCCACGGTGATCTCCTTTTGGAGAATGGCATCTCCCATATATTTCTCGTTTTTCAGAATGCTACGTACAGTGTGCGGTTCCCATCGATGCCCCTGCCCCGGGGAGGGAATTCCATAGTCCATAAGAATGCGGCAGATATCTGTGCTGCTTTTCCCAGCCAGGGCAAGCAGGTAAATGAACCGCACGACTCTGGCCCCGGCTTCATCGACTTGAATTTCGCCATCCTGGCTGCGCTGATACCCCAAAAGCAGTCCGGGGAGATGATAGATTCCTTGGGCGTATCGATGGCGGACGGCCCAGGTGACATT
>JBJEJG010000018.1:12096-24010 GCA_051877795.1 Acetatifactor sp. | reverse complement strand
TGACAATACGATTTCTGGGCGGAAAATTCTGAGGCTTCGGCGGCGTCCCCGGCACATACTCGGACAGGACTCCGCCATGAGCGCAGAGCTTCTCATATAGGTTCCTGTTCTGTCTGGGATAGCAGATATCCACGCCGCAGCCCAATACCCCGAAGGAGCTTCCCCCCGCATCCAGCGCTGCCTCCTGGCTGATGCCGTCAATGCCCCTCGCCATGCCGCTGATGACCTGAATTCCCGCCTCCCCCATCCTTCTTCCCAGCCATGCTGCTACCTTTTTACCGTATTCCGAGCAGTCTCTCGCTCCAATGATTGCAACACTCGGTATGCTTTCCTCCGGAAGTTTTCCCCTGACATAAAGGTACTCCGGCGGATCAGGTATCAGCTTCAGCCGATTGGGATATTCCGGCTCTTCCCTTGCAATCCTTCTGATTTCCTGTGTATGTTCCATTTTTCTCCTTCCCCACTCCGCCGCTTTCGCGACCTTCTTCATAACATTTCCGCCCGTTTCATCACTTCTTCATCCCCAAAGTGCCTGCGACGGTCTGTAATAGGACGCCTCCAGCAGGTGCTCAACTCCAATTTGCTCCGCTCCCTCCAGATCAGCTATGGTTCTTGACACCTTTAAAATGCGGTGATAAGCCCTGACGCTCAACTGCAGCGACTGATATAACTGCTCCATTGTTTTCTGTTCCTGCCTCCCCAGACTGCAATATTTCTCTACTGTGGCCGCCTCAATGTCTGCATTAAAGCGGTACTTGGTGCCGGCAAAACGCTCTCCCTGCTTTTTCCGGGCACGCATCACCCGTTTCCTGATTTCCGCACTGCTCTCACAGCACTTCCTTCCATGCAGACTTGACACCTCCACGGGCTGCAGCTCCACGCACAAGTCAATTCTGTCCAGAATAGGACCGGATACTTTGCCCATATATTGCTTTACCTTAACCTCCGTACAGCGGCACCTGTTTACATCAGGGTAAAACCCACAGGGGCAGGGATTCATGGCGCACACCAGCATAAAGTCGCTTGGATAGGTTACGTTTCCGCCGGTACGGCATATATTCACCCGATGTTCCTCCAGCGGCTGCCTCAGAGAATCCAATGCGCTTCTTTGAAATTCCGGCAGTTCGTCCAGAAACAGTACCCCTCTGTGTGCCAGGGAAATCATGCCGGGGCGTGGCGTGCTGCTTCCGCCGATTAACGCCGCCTGTGAAATACTGTGATGTGGACTCTGAAAGGGACGTTCCGTCACCAGCGAATCCCCCTCCCCCAAAAGGCCTGCCACACTGAATACCGATGTCACCTCAAGACTCTCCTCAAGTGTGAGTGGCGGCAAAATCCCCGGAATTCTCCTGGCAAGCATGGATTTTCCCGCTCCGGGAGGTCCCACCATCAACAGGTTGTGAAAGCCTGCTGCCGCAATCTCTGCCGCACGTTTTGCGCTCTCCTGCCCGCTTACCTGACTGAAATCAGGGAAATCTTCCCGTCCTTCTCTGCCAAACAACTCACAGGCATCCACCTGCACCGCGGGAAGTATCTGCTCTCTCTCCTCCACGGTATCTGACAGCAAAAAGGCCAGAACCTCTTTTATGCTGCCTGCACCACGCACCATGACATTCGGAATAACAGCTCCCTCTCTGGCATTTGCCCACGGTACAATACACTGGGTAATTCCTCTTTCCGCCGCCTCCCGCACGATGGGAAGCACGCCTCTCACCTTCTTGATTTCTCCGTCAAGTCCCAGTTCCCCCAGAAAAAGGATATTATCTGCCGCGCCCGGACGCACATATTCCATTGCCTCCAGTATGCCCACCGCAATAGGAAGGTCAAACGCTGTTCCCTCCTTCCTTTTGTCCCCCGGAGAGAGATTGACCGTAATATGGTTGGGCGGCAAATCCAACCCGATATTTTTCAGTGCTACCGTTACCCGCTCTCTCGACTCTCTCACCTCATTACCAAGAGACCCTACCATACAGAAAGCCGGCAATCCTCTGTCAATATCCACCTCCACAGAGACAGGATAAGCCGAAACTCCGGACAGGGCACCCGAGTAAATTGTACTGTACATAAAGATACCTCCTATGCAATTTAAATGATAAAAAATGGGAATTTTTTTGAAAATCGGAATCTCTTCCGGAGCCGCAGCCGAACGCTGTGAACCGGCCCCTGAAGAGTCTGAATCGTTTCCAACTTATCTACATTATACACAATCTGCTTCTAAATGACAAATAAAAATTGTCTATTCCTGCTCAAATTTGCATCGCAGCTTCTGAAGCGCTTTTTTCTCAATTCGTGAGACATAGCTGCGGGAAATGCCGAGCGCCGCTCCTATCTCACTCTGCGTGGCTTCCTGCTTCCCCAAAAGCCCGTATCGCAGAATCAATATTTCCCGTTCCCTGTCCGTCAGGCTTTCGTCCATCAAAAGAAACAGCTTTTTAATTTTTCCTGCCAGCTCCATACTTTCAATGATGTCCGGCTGTTTCTCCTCAATCACATCTACCAGCCGAATTTCGTTGCCTTCTTTATCCTGCCCGATGGCTTCAAACAGAGAGACCTCCCTGGAAGTTTTTTTCTTTCCTCGAAGCAACATCAGCAGTTCATTGTCAATACAGCGACAGGCGTAGGTAGCCAGCCTCCCCTTTTTATCATCAAAGGTGTCAATCGCCTTAATCAGTCCGATACAGCCGATAGAAATTAAATCCTCCATGTCCTCGTCTGCATTCTGGTACTTTTTCGCGATATGCGCCACCAGTCTCAGGTTCCGCACTGTCAGGATTTCCTTCGCCCGCCCGGCCTCCTCGGGAGTTCCCTCCCGCAGCAGACGAATATATTCGGCTTCTTCTCCCGAAGTCAACGGTTTTTGAAAGGTCTTCAAATCGTCCCTCCGCGGATTACTCTTAACAATAGTCTATGTTAAATTTACATCCGCGGTGCCTGTCACGACATCAAAAACTGTGCCATTACATAATTACTCAAATCAAGCCCTTTGTCCGTCAGAAATAATCTCTTTTCATCCGGCCCGTCCCAGGACAAAAGCTCGTCTCTGACATTCTTTTCTATGACTCTGCCATAAATATCGGTAAGCTTGCTTCCGAAATTCTCCTCAAATTGTTCTGCCCATACTCCCTCGGTCAGTCTCAGCCCAAGAAACATAAATTCCTCCATCTGTTCCTCACGACTCAATACCTGAATTTCCTCACGGCAGGCTAACGGATTTTCAAGATACGCCTGCAGAACCGACCCATTTCTGAACCTGACATTCTCCACCAGCGAGGCTGCCCCCAGTCCAAACCCCACATAGTCGGCTCTTCTCCAGTAACCGCAGTTGTGACGACAGGCAAAGCCCTCTTTTGCATAATTGGAAATCTCGTAGCGCTCATACCCGTTTTTCGCCAATATCCGCTTTGTCTCATGATATAATTCCCTGTCCACGTCCTCATCAGGAAGGTCCAGTTTCCCCTTCTCATACCTTTCAAAAAAAGGAGTCCCCTCCTCGATAATCAGACTGTATGCGGAAATATGCTCCGGCGGTGGATTTAAGGCAAGTACCTTTTCCAACGTGGTTCGATAGCTTTCAGGCGTTTGTCCCGGCAGCGCACTCATAATGTCCACATTCATATTGGAAAAGCCGGCTTGTCTGGCCAGCTTCCAGGTAATAACAAACTGCTCCCAGGTATGAATTCTGCCGATTTTTCTGAGTTCTTCGTTATTTGCAGACTGCAATCCGATGCTGAGGCGGTTGACTCCCGCCCTGCGGTAACAGGAAAGCTTCCCGGCATCCACCGTTCCCGGATTCACTTCCACGGTAACCTCCGCATCCGCTTCCATATGATATGCTTCTCTGACGGCATGGAGCAGCCGCTCCAGCTGTTCCCCTTCCATGACAGAAGGCGTCCCGCCGCCCACAAAAAGCGAAATCACGGAATATGCCCTGTATTCCTCCGCCCTTCCCCTTATCTCCGCAAGCAGCGCTTCTAAATAAGCCTCCCTTACGGTTTCATCCGAAGGTGCCGAAAGGAAATCACAATACAGACACTTCCTGACACAAAAGGGAATATGAATATATAATTCAAGGGGGCGTCTGCCGCCCCCTGTCCTGTTTTTCATCCTTTTATAACATGTCCTTTCCTTAGGAACCACTATACATTCAACCTACTTATCATCCAGCTTCAGCACACTCATGAATGCCTTCTGAGGGATTTCCACATTTCCAATCTGGCGCATACGCTTTTTACCCTCCTTCTGCTTCTCGAGCAGCTTCTTCTTTCGGGTAATATCGCCGCCATAACACTTTGCAAGCACATCCTTACGCATAGCCTTCACAGTTTCCCTGGCAATAATCTTGCCGCCCACAGCCGCCTGAATGGGAATCTCGAAAAGATGTCTGGGTATCTCGTCCTTGAGTTTCTCACACATCTTTCTTCCCCTCTCATAGGCAGAGTCCGCATGAACAATAAAGGACAGGGCATCCACCTCCTCACGGTTGATGAGAATATCCAGCTTCACCAGTCTGGAGGGTTCGTAGCCTTTTATGTCGTAATCAAAGGAGGCATAGCCTCTGGAACGGGATTTCAATGCGTCAAAAAAGTCGTAGATAATCTCATTTAAGGGAAGCTCATATTTTAACAACGCTCTGGTGCCCTCAATGTATTCCATTCCCAGATAGCGCCCTCTTCTCTCCTGACACAGTTCCATGATGGACCCTATGAACTCGGACGTAACCATGATTTCCGCGCTGACGATGGGCTCCTCCATATGCTCAATCTCCGAAGGGTCAGGGAGATTAGACGGATTTGTCAGTTCTATTACTTCACCGTTTGTCTTATATACCTTATAGACTACGCCGGGAGCGGTTGTCACCAGGTCAAGGTTGTATTCTCTCTCCAGACGTTCCTGAATAATTTCCAGATGCAGCAACCCCAGAAAACCACAGCGGAAGCCAAAGCCCAAGGCAATGGAGGTCTCCGGCTCATAGTTCAGGGAAGCATCATTGAGTTGAAGCTTTTCCAGTGCATCGCGCAAATCAGGATACTTTGCTCCGTCCGCAGGATACAGTCCGCAGTAAACCATGGACTGCACCTTTTTGTAGCCCGGAAGAGGCTCTGCGCAGGGATTATCGGCATCTGTCACGGTATCTCCCACAGCAGTATCCTTTACATTCTTAATGGATGCCGTAATATAGCCTACCATGCCCGCAGACAGTTCCTCACAGGGGATAAACCGCCCTGCACCGAAATAGCCTACCTCCACTACTTCTTCCTTCGCGCCGGTAGCCATCATTTTGATGGTTGTACCCTTCCTTACAGTCCCTTCCATAACACGGCAGAAAATAATGACTCCCTTGTAGGAATCATAAATGGAGTCAAAAATCAACGCCTGCAGGGGATTATCCGGATTCCCCTTCGGGGCGGGAATCTTTTTGACAATCTGCTCCAGCACCTCTTCGATGCCGATACCGTTCTTTGCGGAAATCAGGGGAGCATCCTGTGCTTCAATGCCTATCACATCTTCAATTTCTTCAATGACGCGCTGAGGCTCCGCGCTGGGCAGATCTATCTTATTGATAACGGGAAATACATCCAGATCATGATCCAGCGCAAGATACACATTCGCCAGTGTCTGGGCCTCAATACCCTGGGCGGCATCCACTACAAGAATTGCCCCGTCACAGGCAGCCAGGGAGCGGCTTACCTCATAGTTAAAATCCACATGACCGGGCGTATCAATCAGGTTAAAAATATATTCCTCTCCGTCCTGCGCCTGATACACCGTGCGGACAGCCTGCGCCTTGATGGTAATGCCTCTCTCTCTCTCCAGTTCCATGTTGTCCAGAACCTGCTCCTGCATCTCTCTGCTGGTCAGAAGTCCTGTCTTTTCAATAATACGGTCAGCCAGGGTAGACTTGCCGTGATCTATATGTGCAACAATACAAAAGTTGCGGATTTTACTCTGGTCTATTGCCATTGAATTTTTCTCCTGCTTCCATTTTCGCTGCCATGTCAGGCGAAAACAAATGTCGGCTTCGCCGCCGCTTGTTTTCCTGCTGACTTTTCTTTGCTCAAGAAGTCGGACGTCTTCACGTCCGCCGCGCTTTCGCGCTCCCTGCTTCTTTCGCTGCCATGTCAGGCGAAAACAAATGTCGGCTTCGCCGCCGCTTGTTTTCCTGCTGACATGGTACATTCTATCAGAAATTCCTGTTATTGTCCAGAGAGTACCATATCCAGTATATGTGCCAGCGGGTCGCAGGCATTCATTGCCTCCTCTACCGTGTTGTTCTGGGCACCCAGCTCTATCAAAAGATATTTCGGCATCAGATGCATATTGTATCGGTACCCTTTCAGATAGATTTTTCTTGTAAGTCCCGGATAGTACTCGTACGCCTTTTTCTGCATCTGAAAGGAAAACGCAAGGTTATCCTCCAGATTTTCATTGTACAGATAGGCAATATTACCCGTCTTTTTCGTTCTTGACAGACCGTTAAAAAACATAAAACGGGCTGTCGGCCTGCCATCCAGATCCATAACCAGCCTGGTTTCCTCTGCCATCTCATCCCTATGTAAATCAATCACTACCTGGATAGACGGATTATCCGCAAGCACCTGTTCGATTCCCGGCAACGCCTTGGAATATGCATCGTCTCTGGCTTCCACATCATATCCCGCCGTATGGTGCAGCACACTGTAGCCGTAGGTATCGGTAAGGATTTGTGCCAGATGTTCTCCGACACCTACAATAGAGGTTGACGCATCCCCCGGAGCAGAATCCGCAAAGGCCTCCTGGGAATGGGTGTGAAAAATCAGTATCTGCGGTCCCGGACTTTCCTTTGACACCGTCATATCCTTCGCGAGAAATTTTTCCACGTTCAGCTGGTCGCTTCCAATCATGGTGTTGGAATCCACCGTATAAAAATCCTTTAGCAAGACCTCGTAATCCTTTAACGCCTCCACCTCAATTTCCTCCTGCTGTATGTGGGGCACAAAATCAGTGCAGCTGCTCTGCAGCATCTCCATTGCCGCCTCATTTTCCGTGCGCAGAAGCTCTGCCAAAGTCAAATCCAGCTCCGAAGCTTTCTTTTCATCTCCCTTCTCGGCAGATAAATCCTCCTCTGTCAATGTGTTTCCCTCCTCTGCCTCCTCCAACAGGATTTCACGAATAGAAATTCCCTCCTCTCCATCATCCAACTGCATTCCGGCTTCCAGATATCCATAAAAAGGAAGCAGACTGTCAATCTGCTCCTGCAAAATCCAAGGGATATCTCTCTCCTGCTGTCTGACAAAAGAAATGCACGGCACGTAAGCATCATAAACCATCTCTCCAAAGGCCCGGGAAAATTCCAGAATCATCCTGTCGGTAAGGGTTGTTTCCTTTTCAGTGCTCTCATCGCCATTTCCTCCCAGCATGGCAGCTATCATCACCAACAGTAACACAGGCAGAACCAGCCGCCTCATCTTTCCGCTCAACAGCTGCCCCCTTTCCTCACAAACATAATCCGGCACAACTACAGTATATATATGCTCGTCTCGTTCCCGGCATTCTTAATTAAAGGGAGGTTAAGGCCTGATTGATTCCCTCTGACACGGTGTAGCTCACTCTCTTGATAACAGCATCAATGTCCTTACCTGTCATATACATATTATTCAGTTCCGGAAGATTCAAATGGTGTCCGCCCACATATTTGACGCCATCATCCTCCTGCTCTTCCTCCAGCATTTTTTCCATGGCATCCCACACGATGGTGGCTGCATCTACCACCGTGGGAATGCCAATCGCTATCACAGGAACCCCGAGACTCTCCTCCGTCAGGGCATTTCTGTGGTTTCCCACTCCCGAACCGGGCTGAATTCCCGTGTTGGTAATCTGTATGGTACGGTTCAGACGTTTTGTACTTCGGGCTGCCAACGCGTCAATGACAATCACCACATCCGGCGTTGTCTCCGCTACCACACCCTTTACAATTTCTGCTGTCTCCATACCGGTTTTTGCCATAACCCCCGGTTCCAGAGCGCTGATCAGATTCATTCTGTCACAGTTGTAGGCCGCTTTTCCATACTCCCTGACAATGTGGCGCGTGATAAACAGATTGTCCACCACCTGCGGGCCCAGGGCATCCGCTGTCACTTCCCGGTTTCCCAGCCCCACCACCAGGACGGACTGTTCCTTATCTCTTCCCGGCAGCATATTCAGCAGTTCCTCCGCCAGACATCCGGAAATTTCCCGGTGGTAGTCCTCGTCCGGCTCCACCATGGCCGGAGCCTCCATTGTCACATAGGTTCCTATTGGCTTTCCCATTACCTTTGCCGCATTCTTTGTGTCGACCACAACCTTCGTCACCCGGACATCCTCTTTCTCTCTGTAATACTCCTCCACTCTGACGCCTCTCAGCTCGCTTTCCGCTTCGCTGATGCTCTCTCTGGCCTCCAGAGCCAAATCTGTCCTTACTTGAAAATTTCCCATAAGATTTCTCCCGTTTTTCTGATATGCTCTTATTGTTTACCTTTTGCGGATAATTTATTTCTCAATTTTTTTAATATGCCTATTGACAAATTACCAACAATTTACTAAACTACTAGAGTATGTTTACATTAGTCTTCCGTGTCTGGCTAAGGTGAAACAGTTGATAAAAAACAATTCATTGTATACAAATTGGAGGTGTACGACTTGGCTAACATTAAATCCGCAAAGAAGAGAATTCTGGTAAACCGCACAAAGGCTGATAGAAATAAGGCTATCAGAACCGGTGTTAAGACTGCGATTAAGAAAGTATACGCTACTATCGAGTCCGGTGATAAGGCTGCTGCTCAGGCAGAGCTCGCTGCTGCTACCAAGACCATCGAAATGGCCGGAAGCAAGGGTGTTTATCACAAGAACAACGTAGCTCGCAAGGTTGCTCGTATCAGCAAAGCTGTAAACGAGATGGCTTAATTCTTTTTGAGACATAAATGAGTATATAAAAAGAGCATCCATACCGTCATGTGGATGCTCTTTTTTTGTAACTATTCAGTGTCTGTGTCCGCCGCCACCATGGCTGGCTCCGCTGTGGCTGGTATGGTGACCACCACCGCCTCCGCTGCTGTGATGACCGCTGCCTCCGCTGCTGGTTTCAATGTGGCGCTTCACCACATTTTTGCGGATAAAGTCATCTCCCTTATTACGCATTACCGGTCTTCCTCCCGCAACATAGGCATTCACTGCGACATTATCCTGTGCCTTGTTCTGTTTCAGGTGCGAAGCTGCATAGATACCCGCCACAATCAGTGAAATGATAACAGCAATAAACCAGTAGCATCCCAAATCTGACACACTCACGATTCCCTCATCCAGATAATAACATACCTGATCAATATATGCCTTATATGCCTGATAAGGATTCGAGTCGTAGTAATCGTCCACCGCATAAAGCACACTATCCACTTCGTATATGCCAAGAGCATTCTCCACTTTTCCGCTGGTGGACAGCCACTCTCCTCTCTGCCCCTCATAACGGTTATCAATCAGAATGGAACCATCTCCTTCAAAGCTTTTGTTGAATCCATAGCCGTTTTCATCCCAGAAGCTGTCAGCGATATCCATCATGTTATGTTCCCAGTCAGCAGAATCGTAGTCGTACTGCTCCTGTGCATCGCTTCCTTCCACCGCCTGAACGAAGGTCATGATGACAAAGTCTGCCTTATACTCCTTCTCCTTTTTGGCGATATATTCCCGCAGTTTTTCCTCTTCCTCATCGGTCAGCAAATCAGCATAATCATACACCCTCTCTGCCGGTGCGGAAGCGTTTCCTCTCGGTGCATTTATCCTGATATAATGGGATATTCCCGCAATCACCGTAGCTATAAGCAGGACTCCCACTGCAATAAACCAGAAGCGGAAATAATGAAGATACTGCTTTCTGGCTTCTTTTTTGAAATCTTCGTTCATCTCTGCCATCCTCCTACAGCCATGCCGCCAGGAGCGGCAGTATAATTAAAATTGCAGTTAAACATCCCCACAGCGTACCGGTATAAGCCCAGACCTTCTTTTTGGATACGGGCGCATTTCCCACAATTTTTCCGGTCTGACCGTTGACATAGAAGGGATATTCCTGTCCGTTGTATGTATACAGATATTTCCACACAGGCAGCAAACCGTAGCCGGCGCTGCTGTTCGTAATCTGTACATCCTGGCGCAGAGTTCGGACAGAACTGTACCCCGCGTAGCTCTCCTTCAGCATGGCAGCCGCATCGTCATTCATTTTCTTACGGGCACGACTCTCTACCGCGTCAGAGGGCATATTGTATTTCTCCGCATAAAAACCCGACATATATTCCGGCATAAATGTAACCATCTGGCTGTAGTTGTACGGCTCCATTAAATCCATGACATCATCCGGCATCTTTTCCGAAGCATCCACCGGAATCTTTGTAAATGCAATGTCCATGTCTCTGTTGACCGCATAGTACGAGGTTTCCGTATACTGGGTATTTCCACTGGTCCAGCTTTTCACTCTGGTTCCTTCACCCTGGAAAACACAGTGCGTGTCATAATCATAAAACCAATAAGGCACATAAACGCCCTGCATGCTGTTCAGCCGCACCTCTGACAAAAAATCCGTCGGTGCAAACAGATTTCTCTTAAATTTTTCACGAATGGATTTTTTGCAGGTTTCCTTACCCAGTTGAAAGGGAATCATCATTTTAGGCGCATAATCCCCTTCCACTCTCTCGTTAAAAATCAGATAACTGTCGCAATAGGGACACTGTGTTGCGGAGGTGTGCTCCTCCACAGGTATTTCTCCGCCGCAGTTCGGGCAGATTGTCAGCTCGGGTGAGGTTCCCTCAGCACGTTCATCGCTCTTCTCGCTGTCACAGAAAGGGCAGAACATGGTATGCTTCTCCGGGCTGTACACGACATTGCCGCCGCAGTTCTTACATTTAAAAAACATTTTTCCTTCCCCTCTTCAGTAGACTTTTTCGTTTTAAGAATAACATACTTTTTTCGTTTATGCCATAGCTATCTTTGCACGATAAACAGAACTAATGTCACGCAGGAAAGGCTGGATTATTGTCTGCGCAAAAAAGCCCCCGATGCAAACCGCACCAGGGACTCTGGAATCTTTACTGATTCGTTTTGTCGGTCAAGGTAACTGAAAACACGACCGAAAATTATGCATTATAACATACAATCTGCCCAAAATCAGCTTTCAGGGAAGCACCTCCCACCAGGCCGCCGTCAATGTCTGCCTGTGCAAACAATTCAGGCGCACTGGAGGCAGATACGGAGCCGCCATACTGGATACGGATTGCCGCTGCAGTCGCATCATCATAGATTTCAGCAATACAATCACGGATTGCCTTGCACACCTCCTGCGCCTGCTCGGTGGTAGCCACCTTGCCTGTACCGATTGCCCAGATGGGCTCGTATGCGATTACAGCACTCGCTGCCTGCTCTGCAGTCACATTCAGGAATGCAATCTTAATCTGCTGGCGGATAAAGTCGATAGTTACACCCTGCTCTCTCTGGGTCAGAGTCTCGCCACAGCAGATGATGGGCGTGATGCCGTGCTCAAATGCCTTAAGAACCTTCTTGTTGACTGTTTCGTCTGTTTCCGCAAAGTACTCTCTTCTCTCAGAATGTCCGATAATAACATACTTTACGCCTGAGTCATCCAGCATTGCGGGAGAAATCTCACCGGTAAAAGCGCCCTTCTCCTCAAAATACATGTTCTCAGCACCAATCATAATGTTGGAGCCCTTTGCTGCCTCCATGGCAGGAATGATGTCAATGGCAGGTACACAGAGCAGTACATCCACCTCGTCATTCTTTACCAGCGGCTTTAAGGTATTGATTAATTCTACTGCCTGGCTGGGAGTCATATTCATCTTCCAGTTGCCGGCAATAATTTTCTTTCTTGCCATAATTATTTCCTCTTTCTTCTTTTCTC
>JBJEJG010000018.1:0-11996 GCA_051877795.1 Acetatifactor sp. | reverse complement strand
TTGCCGGCAATAATTTTCTTTCTTGCCATAATTATTTCCTCTTTCTTCTTTTCTCTCCCTCCAGGGCTCGAAACGCTGCGCGTTCCTCGCTTCGCTCGGCGCGCCTTATCGGGCTTAATAACGCAGATAAATGCTTCGCATCTACGACCGACAGCAAACACCGGCATCCTCATGCAAGCATGGGATGTCCGGTTTTGCTGTCAGCCTATATCTGCTGCCTTATGAACAACATATATTACTTGTCATCCGCTGCTACAACACCCGGCAGTTCTTTACCCTCCAAAAACTCCAGGGAAGCACCGCCGCCGGTGGAAATATGGCTCATCTTGTCACCGAAGCCAAGCTGGTTTACTGCTGCTGCGGAATCACCGCCGCCGATGATAGTGGTTGCATCTGTCTCAGCCAGAGCCTTCGCTACTGCAATGGTACCTGCTGCCAGAGTGGGGTTCTCAAATACGCCCATAGGTCCGTTCCATACAACGGTCTTCGCGCTCTTTACAGCGTCGGCATACATAGCTGCAGTCTTGGGTCCGATATCACAGCCCTCTCTGTCTGCGGGCATATTCTCTACATCGTAAACCTCTACCTCCACAGGAGCATCGATAGGATTGGGGAACTCAGCAATGGTTACGGAGTCAACGGGAAGCAGCAGCTTCTTGCCAAGCTTTTCAGCCTTCGCCATCATCTCCTTACAGTAATCAATCTTCTCATTGTCAACCAGAGACTTACCGATTTCATAGCCCTGAGCCTTTAAGAAGGTGTAAGCCATACCGCCGCCGATAATCAGGGTATCGCACTTCTCAAGCAGATTGGAAATAACATTCAGCTTATCAGCAACCTTTGCACCGCCCAGAATTGCAACGAAGGGTCTTACGGGGTTCTCAACCGCATTTCCCAGGAAATTGATTTCCTTCTGCATCAGATAGCCTACCACGTTTTCTCCACCCTTTGCAGTAATGAACTTGGTAACGCCTTCTACGGAAGCGTGTGCTCTGTGGGAAGAACCGAACGCATCACATACATACAAATCAGCCAGATCAGCCAGTTCCTTGGAGAACTGCTCACCGTTCTTCGTCTCCTCGGCACCGCGGAAACGTGTATTCTGCAGCAGTACTACGTCTCCTTCCTTCATAGCCTCTACGGCCTTGGTTGCCTCAGCACCGGTTACATTGTAATCCGAAACGAATACAACCTCCTTACCCAGCTTCTCGGACAGTCTCTTCGCCACGGGTGCAAGAGACTCACCCTCGTTAGGGCCATTCTTTACCTTGCCGAGGTGGGAGCAAAGAATTACCTTGCCGCCGTCATTAATCAGCTTCTGAATGGTAGGCAGCGCTGCCACGATTCTTGTCTCGTCAGTAATTTCTCCGTTCTTTAAAGGTACGTTAAAGTCGCATCTTACCAGAACTCTTTTTCCCTTTGCGTTGATGTCATCAACGGATTTCTTATTCAGTCCCATTTTATATTCTCCTTATTCTTATACTTTAAAGGGGCCCGGTCCAACGGACCGGACCCCCTAAGTCCTCATGTTCAGTCAACTATGCAGACAGCTTATGCCAGCTCGCTGAAGTACTTAATGGTACGAACCATCTGAGAGGTGTAGCTGTTCTCATTATCATACCAGGAAACAACCTGTACCAGAGAGTTGCCGTCTTCCATCTTGGAAACCATGGTCTGAGTTGCATCAAAGATAGAACCATAGGTGCTTCCAACGATATCGGAGGATACGATTTCGTCCTCGTTATAATCAAAGGATTCGGTTCTTGCAGCCTTCATTGCTGCATTGATGCCTTCCTTGGTAACCTCACCCTTAACAACTGCCACCAGAATAGTGGTAGAACCGGTAGGGGTAGGTACACGCTGTGCGGAGCCGATCAGCTTACCATTCAGTTCAGGAATAACAAGGCCGATTGCCTTTGCAGCACCGGTAGAGTTGGGAACGATATTGCAAGCGCCTGCGCGGCTTCTTCTCAGGTCACCCTTTCTCTGAGGTCCGTCAAGAATCATCTGGTCGCCGGTGTAAGCATGAACAGTTGTCATGATACCGCTCTGGATAGGAGCGAAATCGTTCAGAGCCTTAGCCATGGGAGCCAGACAGTTTGTTGTACAGGAAGCTGCGGAAATAACGGTATCCTCAGGCTTCAAAGTTGTGTGGTTTACATTGTATACGATGGTAGGAAGATCGTTTCCTGCAGGAGCAGAGATAACAACCTTACGAGCACCTGCGGTGATGTGCGCGGATGCCTTCTCCTTGGAAGTATAGAAACCGGTACACTCCAGAACTACATCTACCTTCAGCTCACCCCAGGGAAGCTTGGAAGCATCTGCTTCCTTATAGATGGTGATGGTCTTGCCGTTTACAGTAATATTATCCTCTCCGGCTACTACGGAATCAGCATACTTATACTTGCCCTGAGAAGAGTCATACTTTAACAGATGTGCAAGCATGCTGGGGCTTGTCAGATCGTTGATTGCTACTACCTCATATCCCTCTGCATCGAACATCTGTCTGAATGCCAGACGACCAATACGGCCAAAACCATTAATTGCTACTCTTACTGCCATTTTAGTTTCCTCCTGAAATATAATTTTATCTCATTTCGGCAATCCCTATGCTCCTTTTTCAGAGCCTGTCAGATTGTCAAAATTTTATCAGCAAAGCTATTTTACCTAATTTCACCTCATAATTCAAGATGTAAATGAAAAATAATTGCCATTTCTTTGGAAAAATTAAAATTTCTGTCTTTCTATTTCTTTTTGTCGCTTTTTATTTTATACTATAAGCAACATTACATAAGAACAATACCTGATACAAAGGAATAAAGACATGAGATATATTTTCCCAAGCATTCTTTATACATGCGGTATTTTAGCACTCTACTTTGCTTTTAGAATTCTGTTTTCCAAGGACCGGAAAGATTTTGACAACAGGCTGATTGCCATCATGTGTATCGGAAGCAGCATATGGAGTCTGGGCTTCGGCACCCTGTTCTTACAGACATCACCGGAAATGGCCTGGCGCTGCAGAGTCTTCGGCATGATTGGAACTTTCCTGTACCTTATTATGGCTCAGATTCTGGTGTGCCATATCTCCGGCATATCCAGACGCTTATCCTGCCTTTTTGTCAATTTGTCCCTGCTTGGCATTCCTATCTATTTTCTCACCATAGACAAAAGTCAGGTTTCCTATATGACAGGCTTTTTCGGCATGACCTATTCCTTTAAGCCCGGCCTTGTAAACAACCTGTATATGACCTACACTGTTGTGGTAACGCTGTGTATTTTTATTGTCAGCATCTATATGGTCTGCTTTTCAAAGGTCAACCGTATCCGCGCCTTTGGGAAACGGATTCTTCTGATGATTTTGCTGATGTGTTTTGGCACTACGCTGGACACGCTTTTCCCTCTTCTGGGTATTCCTGCCATTCCCGGCAGCACAATGACTCAGTTCTGGGGCATGACAGTACTCTTCTTGGCCGTGCGCGCCAACACGCGTTCCAAAATCAGCGTGGCAAACATGTCCGAATTTATTTATTACTCCCTTACCATACCCATTCTTGTATTTGATGCCGACTACCGGCTTCAGATTGTAAACGATGCGGCAGCGGAATTTTTAGACTTCAATCCGAACATACTGCTTCAGAAAAGTATTTCCATCCGGCAGCTTTTTGATGTGGAGGAGGCAGCTGCCTTCGACTTTCAGGGCAACTGCAAAAACGTAGACTCCCGCTGTGGGCGCAACCAGCTCTACTGCAACCTGGCTATCAACAAGGTTTTTGATCACTATAATGACATCATCGGATATATCATCATCATAACCGATTTGTCCGAGCAGATGAAGAACATGCAGGTTCTGGAGGAAGCGAAACTGGAGGCAGAGGCCGCCAACCGCTCAAAGAGCACCTTTCTGGCAAATATGTCCCATGAAATCCGCACTCCCATGAATGCTATCATGGGATTTTCGGAGCTGATTCTGAAAATGGATATCGACCGGAAAGTGCGGGAATATGTATCGGATATCAAAAGCTCCTGTCAGAATCTGCTGGCTGTTATCAATGACATTCTGGACATATCCAAGCTGGATTCCGGGAAAATGGAGCTTTCCTGCAGCAACTATTATACCTACACCCTGTTCCAGGATGTCATGCATATTATCGATATTCAGGCCCGCAAAAAAGGACTGAAATTTACGATGGACATTGATTCCCAGGTCCCGCATGAGTTATACGGCGATAAGACACGAATTCGCGGAATTTTGCTCAATATTCTGAACAATGCAATAAAGTACACTAACGAAGGCAGTGTCACCTTCACAGTAAAGGTGCTCGAAAAGGAAGGCGATAATGTCGTCTTAAGCTATCGCATATCGGACACGGGAATCGGTATCAAGGAAGACGCCAGGGAGCATCTGTTTGAAAACTTTACCCGCTTTGACCGTCAGAAAAACAGTGATATTGAGGGCACGGGCCTTGGTCTTGCCATTGTTAAAGGCTCCGTACATCTGATGGGCGGTACCATAGAGGTTGACAGTACCTATGGAAAGGGTTCTACCTTCACAGTGACTCTGACCCATAAGGTTATAGATGCAAGGCCCATGGAATATATTCCCGAAAATTCACAGGGCAGCAGTAGTCTGAATACACGGGAAATGAGGATACTGGATACCAGAGTTCTGGTAACGGACGACAATCAGATTAACCTGAAGGTCATCAAAAACACTCTGGAGTATTACGGCTTTGAGGTAGACACGGCCACAAGCGGCCCTGATGCCATCGCACTGTGCCGCTGCACTGATTACGACCTTGTGTTTATGGATCAGATGATGCCCAATATGGACGGCATCGAAGCCATGAGGCAGATACGTACTATTTCAGAACATTATGCTGCCGGCGGAGCAGGCAAAATCATTGTACTGACTGCCAATGCCATTGCAGGAATGCGGAAGGAACTGGTGGCAAAGGGCTTTGACGAATATCTGGGGAAGCCCGTGAATTTCAGAGAACTGGAGCGGGTTATCACTACCTTTATACCAGCAGAAAAGATTATTACCCGTCCCATTCCCAAACCGGATAATTCTGCTTTTCTCTCTGAGCTGCTGCCGTCTGTTGAGGTTCCCGCCGGTATAGAACATTGTGACGGGGATATGGCTCTGTATATGGAGGTTCTGCATATTCTGTACGACTCGGCGTCGGAGCAGCTGACTGAGTTAAAAAAGCTGCATACTGAACAGGCTTATGAAAAGTATACGGTTCACATACACTCCCTCAAGGGACAGCTGTTGAACATCGGCTGCACAGGTCTGGCGCAGGCCGCCAAGGAACTGGAAATGGCCTCCAGAGAGGGACGATACGAATACATGACCGCTCATACAGAGGAATTCATCAGGGACTATAATGAACTGCTCAAACAGCTGGAAGCCGTCTTTGCGGCACAGGCCTGATATGCGCAGAAAATAAACACAGAAATGAGGTAAGATATGCCGATTCAATCAGATTGTCACTTGCACTCCTCCTACTCCGGAGATTCGGAGACACCCATGGAGGAAATGATATTACAGGGTATATCACAGGGACTGAACACCATGTGCTTTACGGAGCATCAGGACTACGATTATCCCGATTCTCCTGACGGCCCGGGCAGTGTTTTCTTATTAAATACTGATTCCTACCTTTATGAACTGGCCCGTCTGAAGGAAAAATATCAGGATAAAATACGGGTTCTCTTTGGCGTGGAATTGGGGTTGCAGCCTCAGCTCATGCGCCAAAATGCAGTATATGCCAAGTCCTACGAGTTTGACTTTATCATTGGCTCCTCTCATATCTGCCATGGAAAGGACCCCTACTATCCCGATTTTTTTGAAGGACGCAGTGAAGAAGAAGCCTACAGGGAGTACTTTACATCCATTCTGGAAAATATAAAAAAATTTTCCAACTTTGATGTGTACGGTCATCTGGATTATGTGGTGCGATATGGTGCAAACATGGACAGAAATTATTCCTACGAAAAATACAGGGATATCTTCGATGCCATTCTGGAGCTTTTGTTGGAAAAAGGGAAAGGCATCGAGCTGAACACGGGCGGCATCACAAAAGGGATGAAAGATTTTCATCCCTGCATGGGCGTGTTGAAACGCTACCGCGAGCTTGGCGGCGAGATTATTACTGTCGGCAGCGATTCACACGATGCCGAACATATCGCAACTTCCTTTGCCAGAGCCTCCGAGGTATTGAAGGAATGCGGCTTCCGGTACTATACCGTGTTTGAAAAACGCACTGCGGAATATGTGAAACTGTAGGAACCGACGCTTTTGGACAGTTCTCTGTTGTAAACAGGTGCCTCATGTCAGTACAGGTTTTGCCACTGTCTCACACAAGCACTTTACCCATCAAAATCTCATCAATCATTGTGCCGTCCTTCAGCCGAAAGGCATTCTTTGTCACGCCCCAGCGCTCGAAGCCCAGCTTTTCATAAAGCCGGATTGCACGCTTATTGTCCGCATAGGTTCCAAGCTCCACCTGATAAAAGCCCATTTTCCCGGCTTCGCAGAGCGCTTCCTCCATCAGAAGAGTACCCAGGCCCATACCCCAGTATTCCTTCACGACACCAATGCCCAAGGAAGCTCTATGGCGCAGTTTTATCATGTCTCCTACCAGATTCAGCCCCACATTTCCGGCAACCTTTCCGTCCACAACGGCATTAATCATCATGCTTCTGGTAGTTTCCGCTGCCATATGTTCCAAAAAGGTCCTCTCTCTGTCCAGAGTCATTGACTCCGCCTCTTCCGGATAACGGTTCATAAAATGAGTCTCTTCAAACACCTGCCGCAGATATGCAAGCATCACCTCTGCGTCATCCACATCCGGCGACCGCAAAATACACTGTTTACCGTTTTTTAACACTACTGTCTTCTCCTGATATTTCATGTTTCCTCACATTCCGCTGCAAACGGCAGCTTTACAATCCGTGAAAGCTTTATACGTCGGCACAATTTCCGAGTTACTTTCCCCGACAACCGGGCATGTCATGCCCAAAGCCTCTTCCCGACAACCTGATTGCCTCTCTCTACGATAAATTACTATAATCTGACCTTCAACGTTTTCAGATACTCCTTTTGCTCGGCAGTAATGCGATAACTCTCCCTTGCCTTCTGGATAGTCTTGTTATGGGTCCATGCTGCAAGGCAATGTTTCTCCAGAAAAGGAATCGTCGCATCATACTGCTTTGCCAATGCCGTCGCAAAATACCATGCAATCACCATATTCACGTAATATCCCTCGGAACAAATGCCTGCCA
This sequence comes from Acetatifactor sp., assembly GCA_051877795.1. Lineage (GTDB taxonomy): Bacteria > Bacillota > Clostridia > Lachnospirales > Lachnospiraceae > Acetatifactor. Next base: position 4,703 of record JBJEJG010000018.1, on the reverse strand, counting down.
CCAGTTCCAGATATTCAGGCCGAAAATCCTCATCCAGATAAAACCTCATAAGCATATTGACTCCATATCGAATGGTATAGGTTTCATCGGTGTCCAGCCATCTGCGCACAGCAGGCAGAAGCTCGTCCCTGTGTTTTCCGAAAACCTTGGGAGCCATCAGGTCACAGGTAGCCCAATTATCCACATAAGGCAAGAAGGCCTCCACCGCCTCAAGGCATTCTCCGAAATCCCGTATCTGCTCAATGAGAAAACCATGTAGGTTATTTTCGTCATAATACTTGTGGGGAAGCGCAGAGAGAAACTCCTTTATCTGAGGATTTTTTGCTGTCTCTTTTGCATATTTTCTCAGAGCAGGTGTCCGCACCCCGATGATGTTTTCTTTGTCTATGGTCGGAATCAGTTTCGCATGAAAATCCCGATATTCCGGATCCTGCATTTCAAAGAGTCTTGCTCTGATTTCTTCACATATGTTCATCGTTTACTCCCCCTTATCCTTCTGTCCGATGTGTTTTCGCTGTCGAATCTGTTCCCCGGACATGCATATCCACTCTACGCACTCTGTCAATCCTGTTCCCGGGATGAAAAATACTCATCACAGAATTTATGCCATTTCTCTGCATATTCCTCATGGCTTAGGACCTGCATATCGCTTATTTTATAAATTCCTCTCCTTCTGGCTTCCTCGACAAAATAGGAAATATAATCAATTTCTTCTTCCACCAAAAACGCTTTGACTGTTCTCATCCCTTTTTGACAGGCGCAGTACATGCGTGTGTGCCCGTCCTGAGATATGTACCGGTTCGTATTCTCCATACGCGTAACAGGAATCACCACATCCTCCGGCACCCTGACAAAGGATGTCACCGCCTTCAGCTTCTCCTCATCCACAAAGAACTGGGATGGCTGAATCCGAGACAGTTCCAGATCAAATATTTCCACCCGCGGATACTCTTTTAACAGATTTCCCTGTTCATCCAGGAAACAGGTAATGTGCTCTGCGAAAAACCGGAATTCTTCTATCAGCTCCTCAAGCTTTTCGCAGTCGTGGTACCCGACAACAGCTGTTCTTTCGTCCACAATCCGAAACGAGCAGGGATATTGCCCGTCAACCAGAAATGCTCCATGCTGCTTCAGCACTTCTTCGTCAAACCTTGCATCTTCATAAGAATCAATTCGTTCAATTTCCATTGCTGCTCCGCTTTCTAACTACAATTTCCCTTTTATCTTCTTTAACTCGTCACACTCTAGTTCAATCGCTTTTGCATTTTCAATTTCAATTACAGAGGTCATAATTTCAAAAGCCACATCCTCCTTTAATGCCAGAAGTGTCAGCAAAACTGCCCCATGAGTCAGAATCAAAATATCTTTTTTTCTTCATTCTCATGGACTGATTCTTTCAAAATGCTATCCAGTGCGTGAAATAATCGTTCCAAAACATCTTGATAGGATTCTCCATTTGGAGTACGTCCATATCTTCTATTATCGAGCCAATTTTGAAGTTCCTCCGGATATTGTTCCTCGACTTCCTTCCATGTATGTCCTTCCCAGACACCAAGGTTCATTTCTTCTAAACCATCAATTTTTTTCTACCGGAATGTCAAAAAAATCACCAACAATTTTCGCCGTTTCATAAGCTCTGGTCTGTCTGCTGCTATATACCTTGTCTTGCAAAGTATATCTTCATATATTTTTCTCCAACTTCAACTTTGTTTACATCAATTATAGAATAAACACACCATTCCGAAAAGAGTTTTGTACAAAATAGAAGTTTACTGCGCTCAAAAGAAAAGGAAGCGACTGCGAAGCAGTCATTTCCTTTTCTTGGCGCGGTACTGACAGGACCAGAGAACAGCACAAAGTGCTGCGGCAGACGCGAAGCGGCTGGGTTCTGGAAGTACAAGGGACGAAATCTGGCATCCGCCCCTGATTCCGTCCCTGAGCCCCGAACGCGTCCCCTCATTTCTGCCTGTGCATGGCTCTCTAAGCTCCAGGTTCCCTTAGTCACACAACACAACAACCTCTTTCGGCGTTGTCTGCGCAGGAATGCTGCGGGTAGAATTCTCGTAAACCACCACAAGGTTGTGATTTGCCGGATTTCCCTGGAAATATTGATTGTTTGTCGTACGAACGTCCACCGAACCGTCCATGTTCAGCTGTAAAGTCTGGTCTTCATTCACCAATGAAGTGTTATAATACCCCACATCAATCATTCTTCCGTTTCTTTCCTGGGCAGCCACCACCGCATTGTACTGTGGCGGATAAATCAAAGGCGTGGGGGCATCTGCCGCATACCAGAAGGTACACATCATTCCTACGGACAGTGTTTCAAAATCCACCACATAGGTGGACGGTGTCATAACAAAGTTTACCGTGTTCCCGTCCACATCCTCCACCGTAACAAAAATCATACATCCGTTGGCGCGCCTGGTTCCGATTCTGGTAGGAACCATATCTACGATCGTACCCGTCACGGACCCGAAACGGTTTCTTCTGAAAGGCATTCTTCCATTGAAGTTAAAGTCCATATTACTGTCGTTCTCCCCGAAAAGCTATATCATTCTCTCCTTAGCATATGCGCAGGTCTATCTTTTGTGCCTGTCATATCCCTACAGGATTGTTCCGCCTCCCAGCACATATTCTCCGTCATAGAACACCACAGCCTGTCCCGGAGTCGCCGCACGCACGGGACTTTCAAAGGTGCATTTCACTTTTCCATCCGGCAGCTTTTCAATCATACAGAATTCTCCCACATGATTGTATCGGATTTTTGCCTTTACCCTCATTGGCTCTTTCAAATCCTCCACAGCCATGAAGTTCACCCGGTCGCACAACACCGTATCCGTAAAGATGTCCTCATTTTTTCCGATGACAACCTCATTTGTCTCCGGTCGAATCGCCGTCACAAAGACACGCTCTCCCATTGGCAGGTCTAGTCCTCTCCTTTGACCGATTGTGTAATGGGTTATTCCCTTATGCCGTCCCAGCACCTCGCCCTTTTCCGTCACAAAATTTCCCGGCCCGGGCACAGCACTTCCTGCCTCTCTGTCAATAAATTCCGCATAATCGTTATCCGGCACAAAACAGATTTCCTGACTGTCCGGCTTATGTGCCACCGGAAGTCCTGCCTTTTCAGCAATACTTCGAATTTCATCCTTCGTGTATTCTCCCACAGGCATCAGCGTATGGGACAACTGCTCCTGTGTCAGATTATATAGTGCATAGGTCTGATCCTTTGCGGCTGTGACGGAATTGCGAATGGCAAATCGGCCATTCGTCAGCCTGTCAATTCTGGCGTAATGTCCCGTGGCAATATAGTCCGCACCAATATCCAGACTACGCTTTAAAAGTGCTTCCCACTTCACATACCGATTGCAGGCAATGCAGGGATTTGGTGTATGTCCCCGCAGATATTCCGCCACAAAATAATCCATGACGTGGCACTTGAACTCTTTTTTGAAATTCATGACATAATAGGGAATGCCCAGAGTTTCAGCCACCCTTCTGGCATCGTCCACCGCAGACAGACCACAGCAGCCGCCGTTTTCCTCCTTGACTTGCTCAGCCTCATCCTGCCATATCTGCATGGTGACTCCGATGACATCATACCCCTGTTCTTTTAAAAGATATGCCGCTACGGAGGAATCCACACCTCCCGACATGCCCACAACTACCTTCTTATCTATATTTTTCTGCATACGCTGTCCTTTACTCTCCTGATTTTAATATCACACTATTTGAAAAAGTGTACTGGATTGGTCTTTGTCCGGTTATCTTATTTTAATGGATAACCAGATAAATCTGCTTAATAATTACTCAAAAATGTTTTGGCTATACTACTTAAACCCAACCTATCAGTCACATTTTCTATTCCTAATTTGATTTCATCTCTGCTGAAATCATTTGATTCTAAAAAATCATCTGTTTTTTCATTCAAGTAATCATAAAATAACAGTGCAACTTCTAAACTATTCCTATCTGCATCACTGGTTAAATCATACAATCTATTTTCTGCTTCATTGATTTTCCCGGCATCAACCATATCTAACAGTTTTTCCAATGTTTCCTTTTCTTCTTTGTTTTCCAACAATTCTACTGTTGGAGACTCCGTATCGATGTTAAACAATAGCTTTAAAATAGCCCGCACCATTTCTTTAATGAGCCTCATTACATAATCCTGCTCAAACATAATCATTCTCCCTTCTGCTTTTATTTGCAGAAAAGACTTAATTATTCATGCGGACCTTTAATGTAACTATGGTATCTCCTCGTGGATGTTTGACTAAATTAGCCCAAAAGCTAATGCATACAACTATAATTAGAATATCAAACCAGACATTGAAAAAGCTTACCCCTTTCGCCCTTTGAACTTTTTCATGGCCTAAAGATTTGATATTACCTATTTCCTGTTCTTTCTCTTCAACAGCTGCAGATGTGATTACCTCACCGAATAAGCCATGAACATTCATAATCCCACAGGGAAGTATCGTAACAGATACGGACATCATAAAAAGTATAAAGAATAATCGAGTTGTCCAATATTTTTTCTTACCCATAAAACCACCTTCTCAAATTCTGGTCTTCATAGCGCGACATGAGCATGAAGCGACGCGTAATGCCAATGGCACTGCTCGTCAACTTGGAAATTGTCGAGTTCTTTGAGATTTATTAATGCCACTTTCTGACTATCCACAAGCCATTCCGTT
>JBJEJG010000017.1:0-24149 GCA_051877795.1 Acetatifactor sp. | reverse complement strand
AGCGAAAATTACCTCCCAAAATGAGAAAAGGTGGAATTTGCACGTAAAGAGAAGCAAAAATTACCTCCCCAAATAGGAAAAGGCAGAATTTGCACGTAAAAGGAAGCGAAAATTACCTCCCAAAATGAGAAAAGGTGGAATTTGCACGTAAAGAGAAGCGAAAATTACCTCCCAAAATGAGAAAAGGCGGAATTTGCACGTAAAGAGGCGAGGATAGTCTGGGATATTTGAAAATATGTATATATTCATTGCAAAAAGCAGCGGTAAATTCGGTGACGTTACTTGCTGCCATGCTCATCTCGATTCCGCGAGGTGCGCATACGCACCTTGTGCTCCATCTCGATGTACGGCGTTCGCCGTATAAAGGCAGAAACAAAGAGATTCTTACGAGAGCAAGCTCTCGACGAGTCTCTTTATTTCTGCCTTTGCATGGCTCTCTAACCTTCAATTTCTCATAGTCTGTACCGGGGTTTTACAGAAGCCCCAGTCCTCTTAGAATCAAGATGAATAAGAACAGAGTAAAGATAGACATGATGGAGGTCCAGACAACCAGCTGGCCCGCAAGGGTGCCATCGTTGTCCATCTCCTGAGCCATGATGGCACTTGCTACCGCAACGGGGGAGCCGAACAGGGCAATCAGCGAAGGGTAGACGGTAGCATCAAAATTCAAAAGGCCTGTGTATTTGGAAAGAATGACCGCAATGCCAATCACAAGGCCGGGAACTACAGCCACACGGGACAGCGTGCCGATGATAATCTGCTTCTTCATTCCCTTTACAGCAGAAAAATCGAAAAGGCCGCCCAGAATAATCAGTGCAAGAGGTGAGCTGATTTTTGCAACATTGCTGATTGCAGTATAGAGAAAGGGCAGATTTCCGGACAGAGAGAAGACGGGGGCTCCATCCGCACCGATGGGGAGCAGTGCACGGATACCCAGTGCAATCAGTCCGCACACGACACCGATAATCAGAGGATTTGTAGCAATCTTCTTTAGGATATTTTTAAAATCAATTCGCTGACCGTTTTCTCCTTTGCTGAACATGGTGAGGGCAATTACGGCAAGAATGTTGAAGGTGGGAATGGAGAAAGCACTCAGAATGGCTGCAATGCCAACGCCCTTTGCACCGCCGAGGGATTCCGCCAGAGTCAGACCGATGATGGCAAAGTTGGAGCGGAAGGTGCACTGTAGGATGACGCCTTTCTGCCTGTCGTCGGGAATGGTCAGCTTTACCAGAAGCAGACCCAGGAAAAATACAGTGAAGATGGCAATTTCCGAGTAGATGACAACCGACCAGTTGATGGCGGTAAAGGACTCGATATTGTAAACATTGGTAAATAGCAGACAAGGCAGACAAACTCTGAAAATCAGTTTATTCCCTTTTCTAAACCAGTCTTCGTCCAGAAAGTTCTTTCTCTTCAGAAAATAGCCGAAGAAAATCAGTAAAATGATTGGCAGAATCGCGTTTAAGGCAAAAATTAAAGTATCCATTTTTTAATTCTCCTTCACTTGATGCACATTTTTTAAGACAAATTTTTCACTGGGTTCCTCACGGAACACCACATTTTGCAGGTTCAACTCTTCCAGATTCTCACAGACAAATCCTACGTGACGGAAGGTTTCCCTCCAGGCTGTCATTGCCATTTCTCCCGCTTCGGCATCCGGCCTGTAGGAGATATGTACATTTTTCAACGTTACTTTTTTCAGCATGGACTCCGGCAGACCCAGAAAAAAGCCTACGCCGTAGGAAACATTTTCACAGGAGATGTCCTCGAAGGAAAACTCCCGGAAAACAGGAGTCAGATCCGTCACAGGCTGCGCTTCCCTTAGAAAGCGCTCATCCATTTCATCATTTCCGGCCTTGTAAAAGGCATTGATGACAAAGGGAGATTTGACATCCTCCATCCGTATATTTCGGAAAGTGATATCCCGAATGACTGCCAGATTTCCGCGTCCCCGCTGGCTTTTGATGCGTAAGCCTCGGTCTGTCATCTTGAAGAAACAGTTTGTTACAAGCACATCCCTTACGCCGCCACTGTTTTCGCTTCCGATGGTGACTCCCGCGTGTCCGTATTCCATCAGGCAGTTGCGTACCGTGATGTGAGAGGAGGGAGTCTGGTATTTTCTTGCGAAATCCAGTTTTCCTGATTTAATGGCAATGCAGTCGTCACCGACGCTGATTCTTGTTCCCACAATCAGTACATTGTCGCAGGATTCCGGGTCAATTCCGTCGGTGGTGGGAGAATTGGCGGGATTAATCAGTTTCATGTTGATGTATTTTAAGTCCCTGGAATAGAAGGGGTGCTGATTCCAGGACGGAGTATTGCATACGGTAATTCCTTCCAGAGAAATGTCCTCACAGGTGTGAAGGAAAATACCCTTGGGGCGTCTTGCAATCCGTTTCACTCTGTGATTGACCCACCAGTCGGATTCCTGTGCACGACAGTCGATGACGCCTTCTCCGTAGATGCAGGCATGCTTTACGCCGATACCTGTGAGAATACTGGCAAAGCAGTCATCTGCATGTCCTTCCCAGGTCCCCAGCACAATCCCGTTTGCTTCCCGGTCGGCCCGTAGAATGGGAAAAAGTGTCCGGTCGGTTTCACCAATCAGGCTGGAGCCCTTTGGAAGATGGAGATACAGGTTATCCTTTAAAAACAAGGCCGTTACTTTGTAGGTGCCCCGGATGGTTAGAAATTCATCCGCTTTCAGACTGTCGATGGCCAGTTGAAGGGATGCAGTGTCGTTTCCTGTTCCGCCATCGTCAGGCGATTGATAAATTTGTTCCTTAAGGTTTAGCGTCCGGAAGGATATGCTGTCGGAAAGCTTTTTCCCTTCCACACGCAGCTCATAGGCGGTATCAGAACTCAGTTCATGCAGGGAGAAGGAATTGAGATTTTTTCTGCCCATATTCCGTCCGTTCAGGTACACATCATAGAAGTCGGTGTAGTAGGAATCTTTATTTTCCAGTTCCACTGAAACGGAGGTAGGTGTAATCAGTAAAATGCGCATTGCATCACACTCCTTTTATTGACTTTCAGTTTACCAGTTCTTGTAAATATGCTAAAATAAAAAAACAGAAAAAATTGTTTCAAATTGAAACGGTATTAAAGGACAAAGTAATGACATGAAAAAGCATGAAGCTGCGAGAAGTAACGGTAAATCATGACAAAGTATGATAAAACGCCGGAGAGAACAGGAAACGCCGGAGAGAACAGGAAACGCCGGAGAGAACAGGAAGCGCCGGAGAGAACAGGAAACGCCGGAGAGAACAGGAAGCACCGGAAAACACAGAAAATCCCAGGAAAGGCATGGGTACGGCTATGAAGGTTTTATTTGTGAGCACTTATGAAAAAATGAGGCAGGAAATCGACCGCCTGAAGGAGGAATTTGCGGATGACGGGATTGAAGTGATTGACCTGCAGAATATGTCCCGTGAGGAAGCGGTGGACTATATCAGGGCATCAAACTGTGATATTGTCGTCTCAAGGGGCGGCGCATATCGCTATATAAAGGAAAGAATCTCGCGGCCTGTGATTCCCATTGATGTAACTGTGTATGACATCATCAATATTCTGGATTTTGCCCATATTGATGACACATTGCTTGTGGGAGTGAAGGAGATTACGGAGTTTGCCAACCGGCTGAAGGAACTTACGAGTGTAAAACTCCATATTCTTTCCCTGAACTGCCATGAAGAGCTTTACGGACATGAGGAGGAAATCAGGCGCTACCAAACGGTGTTCTCCGATTACAACAGCCATGTTTATCTGGAGAGCAGGGGCATTCATACCAAACTGATTGAGTCCTCCTATGAATCCGTCAGAGAAGCTTATTTTCGGGCATGCAGCCTGTACGAGGAACTGACAGAGCTGAAAAAAAGGGAGCGCATTCTGGATGCGTATCTTCTTGACGAGAATAAAAATGTGTATCTGTATCAGGGGAGAAAGCTGTATGTCAGAAGAATTACCAACCCGCTTATTCAGGAAGAGATAGAGGAGCTCATTGAGGAGCATCTGGACGCATTTCTGCGGAGCCGCTATGTGGAGAAATGCATTTATAGGAACGAGTATTTTATCAGGATATACAATCACCATTTCCGGTCGGAAGAGGAGGGACTGACAGCGGTGAAAGTGGAGTTTTTGAAATATCCGAAGGCGCTGGCTGATATGGCTTTTCAAAAGGAGACACCGGGAAATGTACAGGAGGGAGAGTTTGGAAACTATCACATGGTGGAGGAGGAGCGGGAGGAACTGCTGCTGTATGCCGCCTCTTCACTTCCTGTTGTAGTTTCTGCTTCTGATGAAATCTTGAAACGAAAGGCATTTTCGGAAATTATCAGCCATTCGGAATACAGGGAGTCCACTCCCTTTTATATCCGATTTGGCATGTTTACGGACAGTCGTCTGAGAAGGCTTTTCGAGGATGAAAACTCGGTGCTGAATCTGAGCCGTCATGTGATTATTTTTGAAGGGATAGAGCTGCTGAGCGGGCTGTATCGGGAAATGTTAAAGAATTATTTCCTGGATTCCAGAATTCTTGCCTCCAATAAGATTGTGCTGGCTATCCGTAAGAAGGAGGTGCTCGATGAAATCATGAGTGCCATTCCTTATCATTTTGTCCATTTGAGCTCCTATTTTGAGCGCGGGGACAAAGTGGAAATTATCAGGCGCAATCTGGAGGAGTTCGGACTTCCTGCGGAGGAAAAAAAGGTGCAGGCTCTCGCAAGACGCAGGTTTGTCACGGAAATGGATTTGAAGAGAGCACTGGAAAACGGCAGAGCTTTTCAAAGAATACCGGGCATTGAAGCCAAGGATGCAATGCCGGATGCCGAAGAACAGGAGATAATGCCGGGTGCCGGGGGAATGGAGGAAATTTCAGACGGCAGAAGGTCGGGGGCATATTTGGAACAGGTGACACTGGAGCACGTCCTGAAAATTCTGAAGGAAGAGAACGGCAACAGGGCAAAGACAGCGGAGCGTCTGGGGATTGGAAGAACTACACTCTGGCGTATGCTGAAGCGTGTGGAAGGGGAGGAAAGCGGTCTTTAGAAACGCGCTTTCCGACGGCCTGAAAGGAGAACACCCCAGTCAGCAAGCGCAGCGATAAGGTTTCCTGCCGTGGTTGCCCATGCCAGAGCCGTAAGTCCCATGGAAGGTTCCAGAATGCAGCCCAGCAAAATACGGCTGCCGAGGGCAATTAAGGAGGAGATGGTAAAAAGATATACCTTCTGCTGCGCCTTGAACAGACCGTCCACACTGTTTTTTGCCAGAATCAGGAAGTAATTGGGAATCAACAGAAGCAGATACCGTTTGGCAAAGAGAAAGGCTGTGCCTGCTGAATCTGTGAGATACAGTTGTATCAGAGGGGCGGCAAAAAGGCAGGTTACAAGGGTAAGCAAAACGCACAGTCCCAGACCGAAGCGCAACAGGCGGATAAATCCGTTTCTGACACGGTCGGTTTTTCCGGCTCCCAGATTCTGCGCGGCAAAGGTTTCGTAGCCCATGCAGCAGGAGACCACGGGCAGCAGGAAAAGATTATTCAAGGTACATGCAACGGTGTAGCCGTTGATATAGGCAACTCCCTGATTATTTACCAGCCTTTGCAGTATCAGGCTTCCGATGGACATAATGGACTGCTGCAGGATGGAAGGAACTGCCAGAGCCATATATTGTCTGATGCAGGAACCTTCCCGGTCTTCATCTGCGCCTTCCAGCCCCTTCAGCATCCGGCTGAGCTGACGCCAGGTGAGAAGCATTGCAATGATAACGCTGAACAGCGAGGCCAGGGCTGCACCGACAATACCATAACCGAATACAGCTACTGCCAGAATATCCAGAACAATATTCAGAAGCTGAGATCCTGTGGAGATGAACATAGGTGTTTTGGAATCTCCCATGCCGTTTAAAGCAGCGGTACAGATGGAGCAGAGAAAGGTGGGCGGCAGGGACAATGCGTAAATCCACAGTACCGATTTGCAGCCGGACTGAATCTGTGCCGGTACCTTCAGCAATCCGAAGATAGGGGCAGCACCGAGGGTATAAATGATAAAGATAAGAAAAGAGATAGCCGCGAGGCTTCCGAGCAGTGTTTTGACAGTGGAACGAAGCTTTGTATAGCTGCGGCTCCCGTAAAGGCTGCCGATCAGAATGGTGGCGGCGCTGCTAAAGCCCTGCATCAGGCAGTATGCAACCAAAAGGGCAGAGTTCACGGTGGAAAGGACGGAAAGAGCCTCTTCACTGACGAAGCGGGCCACGACGATATTGTCTGCCAGGGTGTATGCCTGATTCAGAAATTGGATGATGATAATGGGAATGGTAAAGCGGACCAGTTTCCCGGTAATGTTGCCTTCTGTTAAATCCATGGAAAAACTCCTTTTAAAATACATATTGCTGCCGTATAATAAAATCACTATAAACCTGTACGTGACGTACAGGTCAATGGGAAAGTTTATGGACGAGAGAAAAAAATACAACGTGACAGAATTTGCAAAGCTGTGCGGAGTCACGCCGCGGACTCTGAAATATTATGAGGAGATAGGACTTTTTCAACCGGAAACTGTGGGAGACAACGGGTACCGTCTGTACAATGTGGGGCAGTTGGATGAAATTTCCGCAATACGGCTTTTCCGGGAGCATGGTCTGTCTCTGAAGGAGATTAAGGAGATGCTTTCCGGCGATGATGTGGAAAGTATCTGTAAGCGTCTGGAAAAGCAGCAGGAAATTCTGGAAAAGAAGCTTGCGGAGCTGAGAAAGCAACAGTATTTTGTGGAGCATACGCTGCACCTGGTGCAGATGGCAGAAGAGCATATGGAAGAGCCTTTTTGGGAGAACTGTGAACCGAGAAGGATACACTGCGTGCCGCATGATGCCATGATGGTAAATTATCTGCTGCAGGGATACGGAAACGGAGCAATTCTGGACGGGGAAACCTTTGAACTGAGGGGAACCTACCGGACTGCGGAGGACGGCGAAATTCTGCTGGCGGGAAAATGCCTGACTTTTTACTGTATGGGAGCGCCAATGCAGAGCGGAGAAAAGCTTTCTGTGCTGCTGCAGAGGGCAAAAGCGGAGGGACTTGCGTCAGGAGAAATCTTTTGTGAGGAGATTTTGGAGAGAGCCGGGGGAGGACAAGGATTGTTCCGTTATTTCTGCGTGGAAAAGCAAACGCGGATTTGATGCCTGAGGAAGGGAGGCGGGAGGATGAATTACGTGACGGAGACTATAGAGGATGCAGGAAATGGCGTATGGTCGGAGGACAGATTGCTGCTGTCGGAAAGAATACTGGGTGTTATCGATGGTGCAACGCCTGTACATAAGATTTCGGTGGACGCATTTGCCACACAGGCAGAGTGGCTGGCGGACAGCTTTGCAGAGGAGTTTGTGCGTCAGACAGAAGCAGGTATGGATGATTACGGGAAAATTGCAAGACTCGTCATGGATGAACTGTCCGGCAGGGAGGAACTGCAAAGAATGAAATCCTGCGACAGACCTTCCTTTACCAGCGCGACCGTTACCCTCCGGGAAAAGAAGCTGCTTTGTCAGGTTATCGGGGATAGCTGTATTTATGTGCACAAAAAATCCGGCGAGGTTGTCAGAATGACGGATGGGAGGGTAGATGCCTTCTCATCGAGAACTGCGGAGGCTGTGGAGCGCGCAAGAGCGGAAGGACGGGATGAGAAAGAGGCAGCCGAGAGACAGAAGCTGGAAAATATCCGGCTTCGTAATTCGCCGGGAGGCTACTGGGTCATTGCCTTTGACGGCGCGTTTGAAGAGGAACTGAAAGAGAGAGAATTTGTACCGGAGGAAGTGGACAGACTGCTTCTCTGTACAGACGGCCTGGAACGATTCTTTCGGGAGTTTGCACTGATGACACCCGGAGAATTTTTCGACAGAAGAATTTCTTTAAAGCAGGCACTGGCAGACCTTCGTAAATATGAGAGAGAACAATCCGGCAGGCCGGATTTCCCCTGTGTAAAGCAGTCGGATGACGTGGCGGCGGTGCTGGTAGAATTTACAGAATAAGCAGGATATAGATTCAGGAGGATGCATGTGAAAAAAATATTGGGTATATTCAGTACTGTTATGATCTTGAGTCTGTCGGCCTGCTCCCGGCAGGAACAGACTCCCACCGAAGCGTTTCAGACTTTGGCAGAAAGCACCCAATGCGGAATGATGCCGCAAGAGGTAACAGGAATTCTGCCGACGGAAACGCCTGAACCTGCACAGACGCCCAGTCCGGTAGCTGTCCCGGTCCCCACACCGGACACAAGCTATGATTTTACCGTCTGCTTTGCAGGTGATATCAACCTGGATGAAAACTGGGGAACCACACAGTCCATGGATGCCAGGGAAAACGGCATTTTTGACTGTATTTCACCGGAACTGGTGGAGGTCATGCAGAATGCGGATATTATGTGCCTGAACAATGAATTTACCTACAGCACGGGCGGAAGCCCTTATCCCGGCAAGGCATATACCTTCCGGGCGAAGCCGGAGCGGGTGGAGGTACTAAAACAGTTAGGTGTGGACGCGGTGACACTGGCAAATAATCATGTGTATGACTATGGAAAGGAGGCTTTACTTGACACCTTCGATGTGTTGGAGAAGGCAGAAATACCTTATTTTGGTGCGGGAAGGAATCTTGAGGAGGCCATGGAACCGCTGTATCTGGAGGCGGACGGGAAAATCATTGCCCTGGTAGGGGCGTCCCGGGCGGAGAAGAACAAAATAACGCCACAGGCAACAGAAAACGAGCCGGGAATCCTCAGGTGCTACGACACAACGCTTTTTATGGAGAGTATAAAGGAGGCCAAGGAAAATGCCGATTTCTGCATTGCCTTTGTACACTGGGGTACGGAGTACAGCTTTGATTTGGAGCAGGTTCAGACAGACACGGGAAAGGAGTATCTGGATGCCAGAGCGGATGTGATTATCGGCGCCCATTCCCACTGCCTGCAGGGACTGGAATACTACGAGGGAAAGCCTGTTGTGTACAGCTTGGGCAACTATTGGTTTAATGAGAAGACTTTGGATACCATGCTGGTGCAGCTGCATTTCTACGGGGATGCAACGGAAGATTTTCTGGAGGTGCAGATTATTCCGGCGGTACAGGCGGGCTATAAGACCACCTATGCGGCTGAGCCGGAGGAGCAGCGCCGCATCTATGATTTTCTGGAAAGCATTTCGGTGAATGTAGAGATTACGGATGAGGGGATTTTGCAGGAAGCAGAGTAGGATAGTGTCGAATATAACATACAAAATAGAGATGCTTTACAGCAAAAGTGCTAAGTAGGGAAAATTATATAAATAATTTAGACTTGCACATATGTATATTAAGAATAAACAGGGTTGAAAGAAATTTCCAACCTTAGGAATTTGGACTTATTCACACATGAGAGACGCCCGTGCGGAAAAGAAAGAGGTATCATTATGAAAGACAGGAGAGTATCAGCAATTTTTTTTATACTGATAATTGGTAGCTTTCTGATAGGAACGATAATTGTTGCAACTGGTCATAAAAGTGAAATAAGTACGCATGACTGTTGCGGAATTCCTGTTGGTGCAGATAAGTTAAATTGGGGCATGACTGTTGAAGAAATTATAGAAGTGTTGGGTGAGCCGATTTCCATAAGTGAAGAGGACTCAGGAGAAACTTTAGTCTATAATATTTCACTTCCCAGTGAGTTGGGAACCTGCTCACAGGTGGTTTTGTCTGTTGGAAAAAGCGATTTGACGGATAGTAGTGGGAAGAAGGTGTCCAGCGGTTTATGTAATATCATAATGAGCATAGATAATACAACAAAGGAAGATGTACTTGATGCACTTTCAAATTATTATGGAGATTTGTCATCAGACGGTGGAAGCACGCAGATGGAGTTGAGTTTAAAAGAGGCAAATGCAGACTATTTTAATGAGTGGCATTTTTGCGATGAGTGGAGAGTCGGCAATTTGTCTGATGAAGAATATAGACAACTCAAGGAATTTTATAATAGAAACAGAGAAGGTATGCAATTAGATGCGGGAGACCCACTTGTGGGAATGGTAATTTCCGGAGTGGAAGAGGGAGAAGCATATACTTGTAAGGTACAGTTAAATGCGATGGTTTTAGTCTATCTACAGAATATAAAAGAATAATGCAATTAGCAGTGCAATAATGACATTTTATCGATAATGGTAATCAAAATATAGCGAATTCTTTAAATTGTTTATTATAATCTGATTATGAGGCGTTCCGGCAAGGAGCGCCTTTTTGGCAGTGGGTGAAGGTTCAATTAAGTTTGCTACGAAGAAATGCAAAGCAGGTTTGATATGTTGGTCTACTACATATAAACTAATAATACAGAGATTTAAAACTGTAAACCACAATAAAAAGAGCAAATAACAAGGAAAAGGGGATAAGCCATGGATGATTTCAGTCTGGGGGAAACGGAGAGCAGTCTTCCGGCGGGGCTGAAAGAGCAGGAGCGCAGTTATATTCTCTGCCATGAGCAGGTTCATATTGCCAGAAAGATTACCTGACAAAGAATCTTACCTTTTTTCTGACTGCCGTTTATTGGTTTAATTCCTTTGTCTGGATTGCCTTTCTGCTTCAGGAGAGGGACATGGAGATGTCCTGCGATGAGAAAGTGATAAAACGCATGGGATCGGATATCAGGAAGCAATATTCTCCGTCTCTCTTAAACTTTGCAGAGGGACGAGGTATTTGAGAAGTTGAATTTTGTCGATTAATGTTTTTATTTTGCTATTCTCAAATTTCCTGCACTGCGTTATAATAGAAGAGCAAACTTTGTGAGAAATGCGGAGGGGAAGCAAAATGAAGGAAAAACATTTGAAAAGGGTAAATCTGCTGATTTTGTGCGGGCATATTGCAGCTACGGTATGTATTATTGTCGGGCTGGTTTCTCAGCTGAAAATGTCCGGGTTGGCACCGATAAACAGTATCCTGCCGCTGGTGCTGGAACTGATTGTCACGGCAGGAGCCATAGGAGTATATGTAAAATTCTCTGACAATGTCTTTTTTGGCAGATACATAGCAATTGCTTTTTCTGTGGTATATGTCACTATGATGTTGACGGCATCTTCCGGCAGCGTATTCCCTTACATGATTCCTTATCTGTTCTGCGCGGTACTGACGCTGGATGTTTTATCTGTGAGGGTTACAAGTTCTGTGTTTGTTGTCATCAATTTGATTCGCATCATTATGACGGTGACAGCTGCTGAAAATCCTGCCTTGGTGATAGAATCGGTGATGATTGAGGCTATTATCACGATTCTTGTATCTCTTGCAGCAATCAGAGGAGTCAAACATCTGAATACATTCTTTGAAGAGTCCATGGAAGAGATTCTGACTGCGTCAAGACAGAATGAAGCAGTGACGCAGAAAATCATGGAGGTTGCCAGAACGGTGGAGGAGCACGCCGAGTCCATGGCGCAGGATTTGGAAGTCATTACGGAAGCGACCCGGACAGTCAGCGAATCCATGGATAATATTTCTGCCGGGACCACAAGCACTGCGGAGGCAATTGTACAACAGACCCAGCAGACGCAGGAAATTCAGGATATTTTGGATGCAACCAGAAGCAAAACGGATACTATTGTCGGAATTACCCGTGATGCCAAGGAAGCGTTGGACAGCGGAACGAAGGCCATGGATACCCTGTATGGCCATGTAGATGAAGCGATTGAAAACAGTAAGGTGATGGAGGAGACAGCCGCACAGCTTCAGGAGAAGTCAAACGAGGTAAGAGGCATTACCAGCATTATTCTTGGTATTTCCAGTCAGACAAACCTGTTGGCACTGAATGCTTCCATCGAGGCAGCCAGAGCAGGAGAGGCCGGACGAGGCTTTGCGGTAGTTGCGGAGGAAATCAGAAAGCTGGCAGAACAGACCCGTCAGGAGACGGAGAATATTACTTCTCTGATTGATGCGCTGTCTGAAAATGCCCAGCTGATGACGGATAAGGTGGCGGTGAATGTGGAAGCTTCCAATCTGGAGAACGAAGCTGCCCAGGAGGCATCCCGCAGATTCGCAGAGATTACGGAGAAAACCAATACTCTGGTCGGACATATCAGAGAGGTAGACGAGATGATGAAGTCTCTGGTGGAGTCCAATAATGCAATCGTGGACAGCGTCAATACGCTTTCCGCTACCAGTGAGGAAATCAGTGCAAGTACGCAGGAAGCGTCTGCCACCAGTGAAAAAAATGTGAGTCTGGTTAAGAACTTCTCTGTTGCCATGGAAAATATTTTACAGCAGATGGAAGTACTTCAAAGTTATACAAAATAAACAAAGGAGACGAAAGCAATGAACAAGTACGCAGGAACACAGACAGAAAAGAATCTGGAGGCAGCATTCGCGGGAGAATCCCAGGCACGCAATAAGTATACCTATTTCTCTTCCGTGGCAAAGAAGGAAGGCTATGAGCAGATTGCCGCTCTCTTCTTAAAAACTGCAGACAATGAGAAAGAGCATGCAAAGATGTGGTTCAAGGAGCTGCAGGGAATCGGCAGCACTACGGAGAATCTGGCAGCGGCAGCTGACGGCGAGAACTATGAGTGGACAGATATGTATGATGGTTTTGCAAAGACTGCTGAGGAGGAGGGCTTTCCTGAACTGGCAAAGAAATTCCGTCTGGTAGCAGCCATCGAAAAGCATCATGAGGAGAGATACCGCGCACTTTTGAAGAATATCGAGATGGCAGAGGTGTTTGAAAAGAGCGAGGTCAAGGTATGGGAGTGCCGCAACTGCGGACATATCGTAGTAGGTACAAAGGCTCCTGAGGTGTGCCCTACCTGTAATCATCCCCAGAGCTACTTTGAGGTGAATGCAGAGAATTATTAAGGCGAATAACACCGCAATTTTTCTCAATAGTCACGCAATGAAAAAAATAGCTTTTTCCCGTGAAAGGTAATATACTTTACTCAAACGGGAAGGAGCTTTTTTTATGGATATTTCTTTGGAAGGAACATGGAATGTGACACTGGGTGACGGAACCACAGGAAAGATGTATCTGCCCGGCACTCTGGATGAAAACGGAATCGGACATAAGGATACGGGGACGAATCAGTGGCACCCGGACGCGGAACTGGGCAATGCGGTGGGAGAGGTGGAAGCGGATGCTCCCATTGCAACCCGTTTTACCAGAAAGCATACTTTTGAGGGAGAAGCGAGGCTGACGAGAAAAATCCGGTTTGATGTGCCTCAGGGGAAACGGCTGTTTCTGGAGGCGGAGCGTGCGAGAGCGTTGAGGCTCCTTGTGGATGAGCAGGAGTTTCCACCGCTGTATCCGCCAAGCATCAGCTCACCTTATGTGTTTGAACTGACGGAACTTACGGGTGGAGAGCATGAGGTGACATTGCTTTCCGATAACAGTTATCCCGGAATGCCTCATGATGCAATTGTCTATTCCTCTGCGGCGACGGATGAGACACAGACAAACTGGAACGGAATTCTGGGGTATTTGCGTCTGCGGACGGAAAATGAAGTTTTTCTGTCGGAGGTCAATGTTTTTCCGGAAGAAAAAATGCTTCGGGTAAGAGTATGCATTTCTGCCACACATTCCTTTAAGGGAATTCTGCGGCTGGAGTCGGAGGCTTTGAAGGAACCTATCCGCATGTGCGTGGAGGGAGAAGCAGGCACCCTGGAGGCGGAAACCAGGGTGGCTCTGGCAGAGCATGTGCGACTCTGGGATGAGGAGGAAGGAAATCTCTATGAGATGAAGGCAGTGCTTTCCCGGGAGGAGCAGGCAGATAAGCGGTTGTTCAGGAAGGAGAAGGATTTGCCGGAATCGGCTTCCTGCGGACAGGAGATTCTGTCTGAGAAGAAGGTTTCCTTCGGCGTCCGTACCTTTGGGGACAACGGACAGGGCAGGCTTGCCTTGAACGGCAGAACGATTTTCCTGCGAAGTGAGGCAAACTGCTGTGAATTTCCGGAAACCGGACATCCGCCCATGACAGTGGAAGAATGGGAGGAGATTTTGAAGCGGTACAGAGCTTATGGAGTCAACTGTATGCGGTTCCATTCCCATTGTCCGCCGGAGGCGGCGTTTACGGCGGCGGACAGGCTTGGTATGCTGATGCAGCCCGAATTGTCCCACTGGAATCCCAGGGATGCCTTTGAGACGGAGGAGAGTTTTCAATATTATATGGGGGAACTGGACGGTATTCTGCGGATGTTGGCAAATCATCCCTCCTTTGTGATGCTGACTTTCGGAAACGAACTCCATGCCACGGAAAAAGGCCATGCAAGGATGGATGAACTGCTGCGCTATGCCCGTACAAGGGATAACACCAGACTTTATGCCAACGGCTCCAATGTGCATTACGGTGATAAGGGTTGTGATGAAAACAGCGATTTCTATACCTCTCAAAGCTGCCGCGAGGTGAAAATCCGGGGAACCTTTGCAGAGATGCAGGGGTATATCAATCATGAATATCCCGGTGCAGCGCACAATTATGACAGTGCAATGGAGAAGATTCGCAGGGAGTATAAAAAGCCGGTCTTCAGTTTTGAAGTCGGGCAGTTTGAAGTGTTGCCGGACTTCGGAGAATTGGAGGCATTTCAGGGGATCTCCGACCCTGCAAACTTAAGACTGATTCAGAAAAAGGTGAGAGAACGCGGGCTGGAGGAGGTCTGGGAGCGATATGTGGAAGCCACGGGCGAATTGTCCCGCATCGGATACCGGGAAGAAATTGAGGCGGCTATACGGACAAAGGAATTGTCCGGTATTTCCCTGCTGGGGCTGCAGGATTTCCCTGGACAGGGAACGGCGCTGGTGGGGATGATGAACTCCCATTTGCAGCCCAAGCCCTATGCCTTTGCAAAACCGGAGAAATTCCGGGCATTTTTCCGGGAGAGTCTGCCTCTGGTATTGTTGGGAAAATACACCTATGAGACTTCCGAAACTTTGAGAGCGGATATTCTGGTGGCAAATTTCGGAAAGCAGGAGATTGCGGGAGAATTGTTCTGGGAGCTTCGTGCGGTGCAGACAGGCGGAAAACGGGTTGGCGAGAAGCAGGGAAGCCTTGGCATGATACACTGTCCGCAGGGAACCCATACGCTTGCGGGAAAGCTGGAAATTCCGCTGGAGTTTGTGAAATCCGCCACCCGTTTTGACCTGAATGTGCAGGTGGGAGGAACGGAAAATACTTATCCTGTATGGGTCTATCCTCCGGTGAAGCCCGTATGCCCGGAGAATGTGTATGAGACAAAGGTATTTGATGAGAAAGCAAAAGAGGTTCTGAGAAGAGGCGGTTGCATTTACCTGACTCCCGATGCGGATAAAGAGCATCTGCCCGTGTCAATCCGGGCACAGTTTACGACAGATTTCTGGTCTGTGGGTACATTTGCCGGTCAGGAGGGCGGTATGGGACAGCTGATAGAGACAAAGCATCCGATTTTCAGGGAATTTCCGACGGAGTTTCACACCAACTGGCAGTGGTGGCCGATGGCAGGACAGCGGGCGGTGATTCTGCCGCGCCGGATGCAGTGTATTGTCACGGAGATGGACAGTTATGCATATCTGCGTCCCATGGCGCAGCTGGTGGAATTCAGATGTCTGGGTGGCAGAGTATTGCTGTCCTCCATGGGACTGCAGAATCTGCAGCAATATCCTGAGGCAAGAGCGCTGCTGTCAGGAATCTACGGATATTTATCGGAAGGAAACTTGTCACAGATTACACAGGAACTGGCACCGGAGGAAGTTCAGGCACTGGTCAAGCCTTGACTGAAACCGGAAGAGATGCAGGCATCGGTAAGGCCTTGACTGAAGTCGCAGATTTCAGAAAGGCTTAAATGAGGAACTGCGGAGTATTTCCCGGGTAGTGACAAAGGGGCGGTAATATTGTAAAATGTGCATGAAAAATTGTTGTGACAGGGGGGCTTTCGTTGAAAAACCAGGAAGACTGCTGTAGGTCTGAGCATGGTGCAATTTTGCATGAACTACTGAATATCGGAGAAATGATGCTGGCAAACGGCGCGGAAATCAAGAGGGTGGAAGACACACTGGAGCGTATGGGCAGTGCCTGCGGTGCAAAGCGCATGAATGTGTTTGTTATCACCTCCAGTATTGTTGTCACCATGCTGTTTGAGGACGGAGAAGAGGTGACTCAGACAAGGCGTATTGTGAAGCCTGCGGGGACGGATTTCAGAAAGCTGGAGGATTTAAATGAGTTGAGCCGAAGCTTCTGTGCAAATCCCCTTACATCAGAGCAACTGCACAGTGAAGTGGAAAAGCTGGTTCAGAAAAAAGACCATTACCGGCTCAAACGCTATCTGGGAAGTGTGCTGGCTGCCGGCGGATTTGCGGTATTTTTCGGAGGCAGTCTGTGGGACGGGCTGGCAGCTGCGGTTTTTGCGGCTTTTGTCTGTCTGATGCAGCGGTATCTCGATCCTTTTTGCACCAACAGGGTGGTATTTAATGTCATCTGCTCGTTCCTGACGGGGGTCGGAATTTGTCTGGCAGCCGGATGGATTCCCGTCTTAAATGCGGACAAGATCATGATAGGAGACATTATGCTTCTGATACCCGGAATTGCGTTGACAAACTCAGTCCGGGATATTCTGGTAGGAGATACCATCTCAGGCGTGATGCGGCTGATTGAGGCGCTTCTGTGGGCGGGTGCGCTTGCCTGCGGATTTATGGCGGCAATCTGGGTCGTGATGTAGGAAAACGGAAGCTTTCTTGTTAAGCAAAAGCGATGATTAAAAAATTTTCAGGTTATGGAGAGGTATGGTCAGTGAGATGAGAATATACGTGATACAGATTATTGCGGTAGGTATCGGAACCCTTGGGTTCGGACTGCTTTTTAATCTTCGGACAAAGCATCTGGTAACGGCGGTGCTGGGTGGGGTGTTTACCTGGGCAGTTTATCTTGTCCTTGCCGGGCAGATAGAGGGGATATTTTATCCCACTTTGATTGCCAGTGCCTTTGCAGCATTGTACGCGGAACTGATGGCGAGAAGGTTCAAGGCACCGGTACCCCTGTACCTTTTACCGTCGGTGGTACCGCTGATTCCCGGGGGCAGCCTTTACTATGCCATGAGCTATAGCGTGGAAAGAAACTGGCAGTTATCGGGAGAGTACGGTCTGGCGACGCTGCAGTATGCCCTTGCCATTGCGGTGGGGATGAGCGTTGTCTGGGCGGCTGCGGATATGATAAAGAGAGGCGTGCGGAAATGAAACGGATTTTATTGATTGCTACGGGAGGAACCATTGCCTCCGGATATACGGAGGCGGGGCTGGCACCGAAGATTGCGGCAGAGGATATGCTGGGGTTTGTGGAAGGGTATCAGGATTTTTGCAGTGTGGACGTACTGCAGCCTTTCAGTCTGGACAGCACCAATCTTTACGGAAAGCACTGGCTGCAGCTGGCAAAACTGGTGGAGACGAACTACGATGCATATGACGGCTTCGTGATTTGTCACGGTACGGATACCATGGCGTTTACGGCGGCTGCTCTTTCCTATCTGATTCAGAACAGTCAAAAGCCCGTGGTGATAACCGGCTCCCAGAAGCCCATTAATCTGCCGATAACGGATGCACGCACCAATCTGATGGACAGTCTGAAGTTTGCGGCGGAGCCGAAGGCACACGGAGTCAATATTGTGTTCGGAGGAAAGGTGATTGCGGGAACACGGGCGAAGAAGGAACGTTCCAAGAGCTATAATGCCTTTTCCAGTATCAATTACCCTTCCGTGGCGGTTATCCGGGACGGCAGGATTGTTTTTTACATAGATGACAAGGACAGGCTGACGGAGCCGGTCAGATTTTACCATGAAATGAATGAAAAGGTACTTCTTCTGAAGCTGGTTCCGGGCATGGACGGAGCAATACTGAACAGATTATTTCCCTATTATGACGGGGTCATTATTGAGGCCTTTGGCGTAGGAGGATTTCCGGAATATGGAGAGATGCCTTTCTATGCGGAAATCCGGCGTTGGACGGATGCCGGAAAGGTTGTGATGATGGCAACTCAGGTAACCCATGAAGGCAGCGATATGGAGGTCTACCAGGTGGGGAAGGTAATCAAGGAAAACTTTCATCTGATGGAAGCCTATGATATGACGCTGGAGGCAACGGTAACAAAGACAATGTGGGCGCTGGGGCAGGCGAAAGACGCAGAGCAGTTTCGAAGCCTGTTCTATCGGACGGTGAATCATGATATTCTGCTGACACCTCAGGAGGCGGATGTGCCGACCACAGAAAAATGATTCGGGGGTACAGAACAATCGGGGAATGCAGGATAAAACCTGTAGAATGTGAGAGTAAGGAGGATGAAAAATGGCTTGGATTAGTATGGCTTTCCGGTCGAAAACGGTGAATATGCCGGTGGAGGTGGAGCTTCTGGTTCCACAGCCCGGGTACAAGAGCCTGAGGCAGTCGGAAGGTTACAAGGTGATGATTTTGCTTCACGGGGCAAACAATGACAGGACGGAGTGGCTTTTGAAGAGTCAGATTTTTGATATGGTGAAGGAACTGCCCATTCTGGTCTGTATGCCTTCCGGGAAAAACAGCTTTTACGTGAATACCGCGAATGGTTATGATTACATGGACTATGTGACAAAGGAACTGCCGGAGTGGATAAGTACGATGTTTCGTGTGTCCGACAAACGGGAGGACTGGCTGATTGCGGGAGAGTCCATGGGAGGCTATGGTGCTCTGGTGTGCGGTTTAAACCACCCGGAACGGTTCGGACAGATTGCGTCCTTCAGTGGTGCTTTGGACATTGCAGATATGGGGCATCGCCTTCCGACCTTCCGCATGGAGTTGATTTTCGGAGAGAACTGGCAGCAGGAAATTGCGGAAAATTACAATGTCTACAGTTACTGTCATGTAGTATCGGAGGAAGCCAGACCCAGGCTTTACCTGTGCTGCGGAAAGCAGGATGGGCTGTATGATATGAATGTGCGTTTCCGAAACGAGGTGCAGGGAGAGTATGATTTAACCTGGAGCGAGGGGGACGGTGGTCATGAATTCGGCTACTGGAACGAGAGACTGAAGGAAATGCTTGCATGGTTCCTGGGAGAGGAGGTGTCCGCATGACTTCCATGAAAATCAATCATTTTTCCAATATACTCAGCATGAATATGGATTGCAGGCTGCTGCTGCCGGACAAGGTGGAGCCGGGAGAAAAGCTGAAGGTGATGTGGCTGTGCCACGGCGGAAACGGAGATGAAAACGAATGGCTTTATCATTCCACAGTGGCGGAACTGGTGAATGAACATCACATGGCTTTTGTCACGGTCAATGCAAATGATTCCTGTTTTGTGGATATGCCGAACGGTAAAGACTACGGAACCTATATCGGGGAAGAATTGTTTGACATTCTGCATCAGATGTTCAAGTGTCTTTCGGACAGGAGGGAGGATAACTATATCAGCGGTCTTTCCAACGGAGGCTATGGGTGTTTCTGGCTGGGACTGACCTTCCCGGAGCATTTCGGGGCAATCGGAGCATTCTCTGCGGGCGATAAAGCGGACGCAAAACCGAAACCCCACAGACCCGGCACGATGAAGCCGGAGGTTCGCATGTTCGGAGCAGAAAACATCCAAGGCACCCGGTTCAGCATCAAGCATCTGGCGAAGGAA
Source organism: Acetatifactor sp. (assembly GCA_051877795.1). Lineage (GTDB taxonomy): Bacteria > Bacillota > Clostridia > Lachnospirales > Lachnospiraceae > Acetatifactor. The sequence continues at coordinate 4,561 of JBJEJG010000017.1, read as the reverse complement.
CTGGCGAAGGGTGCCGGACCGAAGCCCTTTGTCTATCACGCCTGCGGCAGCCTGGATCCCTGGCTCGACATGAATCTGCTGGTGAGGGACTGCTTTGAAAAGGTGAACTGTTCTGACTATCATTATGTGTATCATCAGATGGAGGGAATGGGGCATGAATGGCGCTTCTGGGATGCGGAGCTTCGGAATTTCCTGAATTACTTGAAAGAACTTTACATTTAAAATACCCAATCGTATAATAAAGGGGAATGTGCTTGTGAAGCATTCAATATACTGACTTAAGAGGAGGAATTAAGAGATGGAGAACTATCAAAACACAGGTTCAGGCCTGAAAAAAATGTTTATTGCGGAGATTGGCGCAATTATCTGCGCGGTAATTATGGTTATCCCTTTGCTGGGAACTGTAGTCGGCGGAATCGGCGCGATTGTATTTACAGTTATCAGTCTGGTCGGACTGTATAGTGCGGGCAAAGATATTGAGGGCTGTAAACAGGCATTTACGCTGACAATTGTAAATATGGTCCTCAGTATTCTGGGGGCTTTGCTTGCTAAGGTTGCAGTGCTTGCCGTACTGATTTCTCTGGCAAGCGATGTAGTCAGCTTCCTGATTGTATATCTGGTATGTACTTCCGTCGGAGCTGTTCTGAAGGCGAATAATTATGCAGATGTCGCAGGTAAGGGCGAGACAGTCTGGAAAATCAATCTGGTATGCTATGCGGTATCCATAGTTGTTACCATTCTGGCTAAGATTCCCCTGTTATCGATTCTTGCGGGCATCGTTTCCTTTATTGTGGGAATTGCAGGTCTGGTGGCAGGTATTCTGTACATGATTTTCCTGTACAAGAGCTATCAGGCATTCGGTGCATAGTTTATGGACAAAAATTTATTTGCACCTGTACCTCCCATGGGGTGGAACAGCTATGATTATTATGACACTTCGGTAAATGAGGCACAGGTGAAGGCAAACGCCGATTATATGTCGGCGCACCTGAAGGAATACGGCTGGCAGTATGTAGTAGTGGATATTCAATGGTATGCCCATGGGGCTGGCACGCAGAGAGAAAAATACCAGTATATTCCCTTCAGCAAACTGGAGATGGACGAGTACGGAAGGCTGCAGCCGGATCCGGAACGCTTTCCCTCATCGGCGGGTGGCGCGGGATTTCGCCCGCTTGCAGATTATGTGCATTCCCTGGGGTTGAAATTCGGTATCCATATTATGAGAGGGATTCCCCGTATGGCAGCCCACAATCATTTACCGGTAAAGGGAGGCAGCGCCACTGCGGATGTGATTGCAGACCCGTCCTCCATCTGTGGCTGGAACCCGGACATGTACGGCGTGCGGAATATGCCGGAGGGGCAGGCTTATTATGATTCCCTGCTGGAGCTGTATGCGGAATGGGGAGTGGATTTCATCAAATGTGATGATATCTGCAACACCAACGTTTATCCGCACAATCCTTATTCTGCGAGGCATGAAATTGAAATGCTGGCAGAAGCCATTCAGAAGTGCGGAAGAGAGGTTGTGCTCTCCCTGTCGCCGGGTCCGGCACTCATTGACAAGGCCTGGCATTATGAGACATACGCCAATATGTGGCGGATTACGGATGATTTCTGGGATAAATGGGAGCTGTTAAAGGATATGTTCCATCGCTGCGAACTGTGGCAGAGTCATGTTTCGGCAGGCTGCTATCCCGACTGTGATATGCTGCCCCTCGGGTATCTGGGAAAAGGCTTCGGCAGAGAGCGTCAGACGAACTTTACGAGGGAAGAGCAGAGAACCATGATGACCCTGTGGTGTCTTTTCGGTTCTCCGTTGATGATAGGCGCTGAACTGACGAAGCTGGACGAGCGGACGCTGTCTTTGCTGACCAATAAACGGGTCTTAAAAATGCTGACGCCGGACTGTAGGCCGAGGCAGCTTTGCCTGGACGGGAAAAAGGCAGTCTGGAAGGCGTACAACGAGAAAACGGGAGAACGGTACGTGGCGTTGTTTAATCTGGGAGATACGGAGGCAAAAATTTCCGTATCAGCGGAGAAGGCGGGACTTTCTGCTGCTTCCGGGGATGCACTGACAGAGCTTTGGACGGGAGAGCAGGCGGTGCTTTCGGACGGCGCCCTGAGCGCTGAAATTCCTGCACATGGATGTGTTGTGTATGGAACTGTACAGAGAGTGTGAGTTGTGTCTTACGTAGATGCAAATTGCAATCGGACACAACAGATATGGATTACGAAAAAGAGCTGGGCTAAATGCCCAGCTCTAATACGGTGACGCTGTATTTTGGAAGGATAATCGACAAGGCGGCCTGCTCTGCGTGAGAGCCGGGATTTTCTGCAGACAGACCGATGCCTTCCGTGAGAACGCAGGTGCGGGGTGCTATCTTCTGCGGCTCCTCATGAGAGTTGACATCTTCAAGCTCTCCCGACAGTTCATGGATGGTGCAGGATAAGAAGGGCTTGTCTGCCGTAAGCCGGATTTCCTGTGTGGTATCGGCGAGATTTATCAGCTTGACATACAGGGTGTGTTCATCCTCCGACAGGGTGGCTGAAGTATGGAGGGAGCCGCCGGCAATCCGTGCAAGCTCTGAAAGCTCTTCTGTGCCCTTGCCGACGCAGGAGGACTCCGGCTGATGCACTTGCGTCTGGTGCAGCTCTGTCTGCCATGCACCCACATGATTGGAGAACAGCAGTTGTACATAGTAGCCGGGTGTGCCGTATACGCTGTCATTATCAAACCAGATTAAGTCAGGCTGCCACTGAGCATGTCCGGTTCTGCCAAAAAGGGGAGCGTAACAGGACATGACTACATGGTCGGCATTTTTCTCGACGCCGGTGAGAAAGGCAGCTTCGCAGAGTGCCATTTTCCAGTTACAGACCCGAAGGGGCGTGTCGGTGTGGGAGTGCGCAGCATATTCTCCCGCGAATACCTTCGGAAGAGTTCTGTCATAGCTGTCGTAACGGTGCAGGTTTTCCAGAAACCATTCCGCAGATTTATAGAAGTGTTCGTCCACCGCGTAGGCTTTCTCTTTGTTTTCACGCATCCAACGGTAAGCATAATCAAAATCCTCTCCCTCGGCAGTCCAGCCCGCACAGGTAATCAGCCGGATTTCGGGATGCTTTTCGGAGAGTATCTTCTGAAAGGCCTCATATCGTTTAAAATACTCTTTTCCCCATTGTTCATTGCCAATGCCGATATATTCCAGACCGAAAGGCTCTGGATGTCCCATTTCGGCGCGTTTCTGTCCCCACTCGCTGTCAGCGGGATCATTGGCAAATGCAATCAGGTCGAGGATGTCCTGAATCCATTTATCCAGATGCTCCATATCCGCCAGAAGGGATTCGTGCCATTGACAGGTCATTCCCACGTTCATGACGGGAACAGGTTTGGCACCGATATCCTCGCAGAATTGGAAATATTCATAATATCCGAGTCCGTAGGACTGGAAATAGTCGGCAGAGGAACGCCCGTGCATCTGGTATTCCTCCATCTGCCAGCGGTTCCAGTTGGTGCGCCGTTCTGTCAGGCCGCCGATGGTTTCCTTCCAGTTATACATGTTTTCAAAGCTTCTGCCCTCGACAATACAGCCGCCGGGGAAACGCATGAATTTTGGAGAGAGAGCAGCCAGCATTTCCGCCAGATCCTTCCGCATACCGTTTTTCCTGCCAAGGAAGGTGTCTGTGGGAAACAGGGAAATCAAATCCAGGTCAAGGCTGCCGTTTTCACCCAGAAGAATTTCAGGGTATACGTGTTTACAGGCGCCTGTGGCAGTGAGGGTCAGATTATATTTTGTCCAGCCGTGTCCGACACGAACAAGGGAAAAGGTCTTTTCACCATAGTTTATGCCGTTTCGGTCACACAGGCGGACGGTCAGCTTCATGGGAGCGGGATTCCTTGCATAACAGGAGAAACGGAAGACCTGTCCCTCTCTTACGGCGAGCCCTTCTTCACAGAAACCCAGATTGCGCAGACCGGTACCGACATTTCCCTCCAGATGGGCATAAAAGGGATGCGCGCTGCTAAGAGGAAGGCGGTTTTTGATTTCAAAGCTGCATCCGCCCACGGTTTCCCAGCACATTTTATGCTTGTCGGTTTTATTTTCCCTGTCATAGTATTCGAAGGAGCGGTTTGCAATCAGCTCTGCGTATAGCCCTCCGTCTCCTGCGTAATTGATGTCCTCGAAAAAAATTCCGTACAGGATTGGACTGACGGTGTTTGTTTTATGGGATGTGTTGATGGTAAGATTTGTCATGGCAATCCTCCGCATATTATAAACGAAACAGGTTTTTCAGATACAGTGATTATAGCAGTTTGCTGCAAAAGAGTCAAAATCTGCGGCGGAACCGGCATGCAAAACCTTTGGCGCAACAGGAAAAAGCTCTTCCACGTGCGGCGGGTCTGTAGTAAAATGGAAGTAATATATTCGGGCTGAGGAACGGGGAGGCTGGTATGACAGAGGAACTGCTGAGAGAACTGAAAAAAATAACGCCGGAGGAGGAGAAACTGCTTTCGGGAAAGCAGGAGATTGACGGGTCTTTGACACTTCCTTTTTCTCCATTTTTA
>JBJEJG010000016.1:0-24996 GCA_051877795.1 Acetatifactor sp. | reverse complement strand
TAAACATGATTTGACGATTGTTCTTGCTGAGGGCTCTACAAACACAGTGGAGAACACTGCCGGGGCAGCCATTGTCGGTGATTTCGGATTTGATTCCGGCCCATCACTTATCATCGAGGGAAGCGGGACACTGGAGGTTTCCGGTTCCACCTCCGGAATTTGGGTTTGGCAAAATGTCACTATCCGAGATGACGCTAAGGTTAATGTTACAGGTGAAACCAAATATGGTATTTGCAATAACATTTCGGCTGGCACCATCACTATACAGGGCAATGCGCAGGTTACAGCTACCGGAGCGACATACGGAATCGGGTATGACTATGATGACAATAGAGCTAATATTCCTGTCATTCAGGGCGGTACGGTGACGATAACCGGCGGCACTGCAGCTGTAAGGGTAAAAAATGGTTCAACAGAAAGTTCACCAAACCTTAGCGGTTATACCGATGGCTATAAGGTTACCGTTGGTGATGCCGCACCCGGCACAGATTGGAACAACACTACACCTTTAAGCGATTACAAGTACTTAAAAATCGAGCCTACTGACCATGTCCATGACTGGTCAGACACCTGGAGCTATGATGCAACCTATCACTGGCATGAATGTGGAAATAATGACTGTTTTGTGACTGATAATAGATACAAAGACGGATTCGCATCGCATTCCGGCGGTACGGCAACCTGTAAGGATAAGGCGATTTGTACCGATTGCGGACAGTACTATGGCAGCAAAGACAGTAACAATCATACCGGCGGTACAGTGACACGAGACGATGCAACTGCCACCGAAACTACACCGGGCTATACCGGTAATACTTATTGCCTGGGCTGTAATGCACAGATTGGTAAAGGTGAAAGAATTCCGGCAACGGGGAATACTAACGGAAGCAATCAACTGGAAAGTATTGCCTTTGGCTATGCATACAATCCCCAAACAGGGCTGGCTTACTCGCGGGAAGTAGGCAATACAATGACTTTGTCCAATTTGGATAAGCCCTTATTAGAGAACGGAAGTCCTAAAGAGGATTATGCAGGCAATTGGACACTTACAAAGGCAGGTACCTACTCCTATCTAAAGACCTATCTGGAAAAGAACAATAAGGATATGTCGAACCTGGAAAGTATTGTTTCTACCGTGGTTGATCAGTATGGCTGGTCCGTAGAGCAGAAGAAAAAAAGTGTGATTTATGAACTGAAGGATGGGGAGACCCATATCGCTTATGGCGTAATTCTTGCATACGATACCGGAAGGGGACGTGCCGTTTTTGTCGGAGATAATATGTCGGGCGGTGCCGGATATCTGCTCACAAAAACAGAACTTCATGTAAGTACGGAATTGGGCTATCTTGTAACTGCTGTAATGAATGCCGGAGACTTTGTCTTTGAATCCGAATATCACATGCTGGATGGTATGAACGGAAAATGGACGCAGGGCAGCAATGCAACACTCAGCTTCCGCGCAGACGGAGACTACAGCAAATTCCTCGGTGTTATGCTGGATAACAGTTTGCTTGACACGCAAAAATATACAGCTGCATCCGGCTCCACGATTGTAACACTGAAAGAGGATTATCTCAGGACTCTCGCTGCAGGTTCACATCGTCTGACTGTCTTTTATAGTGATGGCGAGTGCAGCACAAATTTTAATATCCAGGCGTCCGACGATAGTGATGATGAGTCCGATGACAGCCCGGCATCCGACGATAGTGATGATGAGTCCGATGACAGCCCGGTAACTGCTGAAAGTTCTGCTGCAGTTGTCCCTGCCTATGTGACCCATATTGTACAAAAGGGTGATACCCTCGGGGCGATTGCACGCAAATATGGCTGTTCTGTGGCAGAAATTATGGCAGAAAACAAAAACCTGATTAAAAATGTGAATCTGATATATCCCGGCTGGCTGTTGAAGATTCCGCAGAACAGCGGGAATGCCGCCAATGGAAGCACACAGCAGACAGCTGTTCTGCCGGATGCCGGGAAAACCCGTGTCTATATTGTAAAGAGAGGTGATACCCTCTGGGCAATTGCGCGGAAATACGGCTGTACCAGCGCAGAAATCATTGCATGGAACAACCGGCTGGCTGCCAATCCGAATTTGATTTATGCCGGATGGGAACTCGTAATACCTGTTAAGTAAACATTATGCGTTGCCGGATGCAATGCGGACAGGTTATTCATTGTGAAAGAGGAGTATTCATGCTATAATACTCCTATGAATACATCTATTTTAATTACGATTGTAAGTATTATAGCGGCGGGGCTGCTGGCAACGTTTACGGTGTTTCTGCTCCGCCGTGGAAAGCGTGTCAGACCCTCTGATATTGATTTGATGGAGGGGCATGATTTCGAATATTATTGTGCGGAGCTTTTGAAACAGCACGGCTTTCAGGAGGTTGAGGTAACAAGGGGCAGCGGCGACTACGGCATTGATATCCTGGCAGAAAAGGAAGGAGTTACCTATGCCATTCAGTGCAAGTGCTATGCAGCGCCTGTAGGGGTAAAGGCTGTACAGGAGGCCTACGCCGGGCGGGATTATTATGACCGGATGGTGGGCGCGGTGCTGACAAACCAGTACTTTACCCAGCCCGCCGTAGAGGCAGCAAAGAAACTGAAAATCCTTTTATGGGACCGAGGTTATTTGGAATCCATGATAGATGAGAAATAACCGAGGTGCCATTGGGACCTGAGGTTATTTGGAATCCATGATAGATGAGAAATAACCGAGGTGCCATTGGGACCTGAGGTTATTTGGAATCTATGCTGGAGGAGAGTTGAAGCCTTTCCTCCAGCGATTTAAAATCGGCAGGCCCGTTATCCAGGAAAAAACTGTGAAATCTGTAATTGGTGTAGGCATCTCCCCAGAGGGCTTCCGCCTTTTCCTTTAATGACAGGATTTCCAGATAACCCAGATAATACTTGAGATAGTTGCAGGGCTCCTGGGCAATATAGCTGTAGACGGACTTGATGGAAGTGCTGTCCGTAATGCCGAAGCCTTCCAGCATTTTTGCCACCTGGCTGTAGGAGGCATCTTCATAGTGAATCATAATATCCAAAAGAGAGTACAGGCATAACTGCAGGCTGCGGTTATGCTTTTCTATTTGCGCGCAAAGTGCATCCTGCGCACGTCCTGATTCCTGCAACACGGCGGAGGCATAATCATAGGAGAGGAATTCCACATACAGTGCCCAGCCCTCCAGATAACCGCCGTACCAGAGCAGCTCTCCGGCAGGACGTTCTCCGTTTTCCAGTGTCTGCCTGTTGCTGTAGACGGTCTGATACAGGTGTCCGGGATACCCCTCATGTGCGAGCGTGGTGTACATATCCAGTCCGGCAGGTGTTTTTTTCTCGTTAATATAGATGACATTATGGGCGGTATCATCCAGAGGCGCGGTCAGATAAAAGGCGGGGGCGGAGTAATCCTGAAGGCTTTCGGAGACGGCTTTCACCGTAATATGGGTATCCTCGCCGGAGACAGGAGGAAAGAGTCCATTCATACGCCCCTGCAGGTCATCCAGCATCTGTTCCGGTGTGGTGAGAGGAAAGGAGGAATCAGCCTGCCCGTAGTTTTCTGCGACGTCCGGGTGCGCAGCTGCAATTTTTCGGATCTCTTCGTATTCCGTGGAAAATTGTTTGGACAACAGCTCTTCAATCTCAGGGACAGACCGATAGGAGCCGGTCTCTGCAATCAGAAGGGCCTCATAATAGGATTTGCCCTGAGGCTTGGACGCCAGTCCGGTCAGAGGAACATCATCGTCCTCCAGAAGCAGGAGTCCGTCTCCCAGAGCCGTGTAGGCAGGAAGCAGAACTGTTTTCAGCAGACGCTCATTCTGAGCCAGATATCCGGCTGCCTCCTCGGAGGTGATAATACCATTCCGGAGCAGGGGGTCCAGACGCTCCCTGAAGGTGGTCTGCAAAAAGTGACTGCCGTTCTCCAGAGCAGCGTCTGTCATAATGGTATCACATTGTCCGCGAATCTTTCTCAGGGTTGAGGCAGGCATTATAAGGCCGGCTTGTGATTTTTCCTGCTCGTAGACAAGCAGGGATGCAAAATATTCATCCGTCTGGTTCAGAAGGGAAAGATAGTCCTCTACATCGCGTTTGCTTCTGAAGGCATATTCTGCCAGCAGGATGGGCAGCTGGCACTGCATACCCGAGGAGGGTGAAAGCGGCTCGCTGTAATAGTCGTAGCCGGAAAGAGTGAGTGAATTTTCCAGATAACGTGTCAGCAGAGTACAGAGGTAGGCATCTGACTCACTCAGCTTTGAGGTATGTATGGACTTAAGCGCCGCCAGCGTATTTTCTGTTGCAGCCTGATTCCTCAGAGTGTCCTTCACATCGTAGCAGGGAAGAATCGCCTTGTAATCATAGATGCCGAAGTCAGAAGGGTCGGCAAGAGTATAGTGCATATTTAAGGTATTGGATTTCATCTCTGTTACGAAGAGTCGGGATGTAATATTGATAAAACGTTTTTCATCCTGGTGAAAGGAGAAAAGAAAGATGGTAAGACAGCTGAAGCCAATAAGGAGAAGTCCCATGAACAACAGCTGCTTTATGGAGAAGTGAAAATGTCTTTTCAAAGGTAAAGCACCTGGCCTGTGTTTGGGTTTGTAAAGTATATGCGTATTATGATTCCGCCATGCTTCGGACCGCCTGAAACCGTATGATTTCCAGCAATACCTGAGAGGCGGTAAGCAAAATATACATTGACTTTGACGGACCGGAAAAATATACTGTAAATAGTGGAAAACGAAACAAACACGCGCACTGCGCAGAAATGGGGTATTGTAATGAGTGAAGTAATCAAAGAGGCAATTCGAGACGGCAAAACAGCGCTGGGAATCGAATTCGGTTCCACCAGAATCAAGGCTGTACTGATAGATGAGACGCATCAGCCTGTTGCAATGGGAACGCATGATTGGGAAAACCGCCTGGAAAACAACGTTTGGACCTACAGTCTGGAGGACATCTGGAGTGGTTTACAGGGCTGCTACAGAAGCCTTGCGGAGGATGTGGAAGCAAAGTACGGTGAAAAGCTGACAACTATCGGAAGCATTGGCTTTTCCGGCATGATGCACGGCTACATGGCGTTCAATGAGGCCGGCGAGCTGCTGGTGCCCTTCAGAACCTGGAGAAATACCATGACGGAGGAGGCATGCAGGGAACTGACGCCGCTCTTTCAGTTTAACATTCCCCAGAGATGGAGCATTGCACATCTCTATCAGGCAATTCTCTCCGGGGAAGAGCATGTGAAGGATATTGCGCTTTTTACAACTTTGGCGGGTTACATTCACTGGCAGCTGTCAGGGGAAAAGGTGCTTGGCATCGGTGAGGCATCCGGTATGTTTCCCATTGATTCCACCATACTAAACTATGACAGAAAGATGCTTGCGCAGTTTGACGAACTGGTTGCGCCGAAAGGCTATCCATGGACGCTGGAGGAGATTCTTCCCAAAGTACTCTGTGCAGGTGAACAGGCTGGCGCACTTACCGAGGCAGGAGCCAGACTGTTAGACCCTACAGGAACCCTGCAGCCCGGCATTCCCATGTGCCCTCCCGAGGGAGACGCGGGAACCGGAATGACGGCGACAAACAGCGTAAGAGTACGCACCGGAAATATCTCCGCAGGAACCTCTATCTTCTCCATGGTGGTAACGGAGAAGGCTTTGTCAAAGGTGCATGAAGAAATCGATATGGTGACGACACCCGACGGAAATCCCGTTGCCATGGTACATTGTAATAACTGTACTTCCGATTTGAATGCCTGGGTAAATCTTTTTGATGAGTTTGCAGCTAAATTCGGCATGAAGATAGATAAAAACGATTTGTACGGAACGCTCTACAGAGAGGCGCTGACCGCTGATACGGACTGTGGCGGCCTGATGGCATACAATTATTTCTCAGGGGAACCGGTGACAGGTTTAAATGAGGGCAGACCTCTGTTTGTCCGCACGCCTGACGCAAAATTCAATCTTGCCAACTTTATGAGAAGTCATCTGTACAGTGCTATGGCAACCCTGAAAATCGGAAATGACATTCTGCTGAAGGAAGAGAAGGTAAAGGTGGATTCCCTCATGGGACACGGCGGTCTCTTCAAAACCCCTGTTGTGGGTCAGCAGCTGATGGCAGCAGCCTTTGATTCCCCTGTGACCGTTATGGATACAGCAAGTGAAGGCGGTGCCTGGGGCATGGCTGTGCTGGCAGCTTTCATGACAGAGAAAGAGGCGGATGAGACACTGCCTGACTACCTGACAAACAGAATTTTTGCAGGCCAGACCGGAACCACCATTGAGCCCAGGCCTGAGGATGTTGCGGGCTTTGATGCGTTTGTGGAGAAGTATAGGAGCACGCTGCCTGCAGAGAAAGCGGCAGTGGAAGGGATGAGGTAGAAGGATTATGTTAGAAGAATTAAAGCAGTTAGTCTATGAAGCAAATATGGATCTGCCCCGCTACGGGCTGGTCACCTTTACCTGGGGCAATGTCAGCGCCATCGACAGAAAGAGCGGTCTGTTTGTCATTAAGCCCAGCGGCGTGGAGTATGAAAAGCTTACGCCCGGGGATATGGTGGTAGTGGACTTGAACGGAAAAAAGGTAGAGGGGCGTTTCAATCCCTCTTCCGACACGGCTACCCATGTGGAATTATATAAAGCGTTTCCGGAAATTGGCGGCATCGTACATACGCATTCCTCTTATGCCACCAGCTGGGCGCAGGCGGGAAGAAGCATTCCCTGCTACGGAACCACTCATGCGGACTATATTTACGGTGAGGTTCCCTGTGTCAGATGTTTGAATGCGGAGGAAATCGCAGAGGCCTACGAGGAAAATACAGGACACCTGATTGTAAACGAGTTCAGACGCATGGGAAAGGATCCCGTGGCTGTACCCGCTGTACTCTGTAAGAACCATGGCCCCTTTGCCTGGGGGAAGGATGCAAAGGAAGCGGTTCACAATGCTGTGGTGTTGGAAGAGGTTGCAAAGATGGCCTACCGTGCGGAGACAATTAATCCGAGAATCCAGCCGGCACCCCAGGAGCTTCAGGACAAGCATTATTTCAGAAAACATGGTGCGAACGCATACTACGGACAAAACGGTGTGAAAGACTGAGAGGGCTATGTGCACGGGCACAATCAACGTTTCTTTAAATAAAAGGCTGGACGGGGAAACGGAACTGTGCTAGTATAAAAACGAAGAAAAAGGTTGCCGTATATACGACATATGGCAGAATGGAGGAGAGCATGAACAATTTAGAACTGCAAAAGCGTGCGAATGAAGTGCGCAAGGGCATTGTAACAGCAGTTCACAGTGCAAAGGCAGGTCATCCCGGCGGATCCCTTTCCGCAGCAGATGTGTTTACCTTCCTGTATTTTGAAGAAATGAACATCGACCCCGCGAATCCCGACATGGAGGACAGAGATCGTTTTGTATTGTCCAAGGGCCATACAGCTCCGGGACTTTATTCCGCTCTGGCAAACAGAGGCTTTTTCCCTGTTGAGGATTTAAAGACCCTGAGACATCTGGGCTCCTATCTGCAGGGTCATCCCTGTATTCATATTCCCGGTGTGGATATGTCCTCCGGTTCCCTGGGACAGGGTATTTCTGCGGCAGTGGGAATGGCTTTGGGTGCAAGAATGGGAGGAAAGGACTTCCGTGTGTATACCTTGCTGGGTGACGGCGAGCTTGAGGAAGGACAGGTGTGGGAGGCTGCCATGTTTGCGGGACATCGCAAGCTGGATAATCTCTGCGTTATGGTTGACAATAACAATTTGCAGATTGACGGCCCTATTGACCAGGTTTGCTCTCCTTATCCGATTGACAAGAAATTTGAGGCGTTCAATTTCCATGTAATTAATGTAGACGCGCATGACTTTGATGCTCTCCGTGCTGCTTTCAAGGAGGCGCGCGAGACAAAAGGAATGCCTACATGCATCGTGCTCCATAGTTTAAAGGGCAAGGGTGTTTCCTTTATGGAAAACAGCATTGACTGGCACGGCAAGGCTCCCAATGATGAGGAGTATGCAGTAGCCATGGCTGATCTGGAGAAGATTGGTGCAGAATTAGAGAAAGCAGGTGAAGCGTAATGGCAGAAAACACAGTGAAGAAGATTGCGACCCGTGAAAGCTACGGTAATGCTTTGAAGGAACTGGCTGAGGAGTTCCCCAATCTGGTGGTGCTGGATGCTGACCTCGCTGCAGCTACCAAGACAGGTATTTTCAGAAAGGCATATCCCGACCGCCATATCGATTGTGGTATTGCCGAGGCTAATATGATGGGCGTGGCAGCCGGCCTGTCCCTGACAGGAAAGATTCCCTTTGTCAGCTCTTTCGCCATGTTTGCAGCCGGCCGTGCTTTTGAGCAGGTCCGCAACTCCATCGGTTATCCTCATCTGAATGTAAAAATCGGTGCAACCCATGCGGGTATCACGGTAGGGGAAGACGGCGCAACTCACCAGTGCAATGAGGATATTGCCCTTATGAGAACAATCCCCGGTATGGTGGTTATGTGCCCCGCAGATGATGTGGAGGCAAGAGCGGCAGTTCGTGCGGCTCTGGAATATGAAGGCCCCGTCTACATCAGATTCGGCCGTGCAGCAGTGCCTGTCATTAACGATAAGCCCGGTTATAAGTTTGAAATTGGAAAGGGCTCCATTGTCCGTGAGGGTAAAGATGTGACGATTGTTGCTACCGGCATCTGTGTGGATTCCGCTCTGGGGGCTGCTGAAAAGCTGGCAGCAGAAGGCATTGAAGCAGAGGTTGTCAGCATCTGTACCATCAAGCCTCTTGACGAGGAAATTATCATTAACAGCGCAAGGAAGACCGGTAAGGTTGTCACCGTAGAGGAGCATTCCGTTATCGGTGGTCTCGGTAGTGCGGTATGTGATGCCTTAAGTGCAAAGCTGCCCACAAGGGTAAAGAAGATTGGTATGCAGGATGTGTTCGGTGAGTCCGGCTCTGCTGCAGCACTGGTTCAGAAGTATGGTCTGGATGCAGAGGGTGTATATAAGTCTGTGAAAGAATTTCTGTAAATAAATACGGAAGCATATGGCGGTACCGGCAGTTTGCCGGTGCCGCCTTTTTGTAACATTAGGAAAAAATTAATCAATTGTTAAACAACTATGATACAATTTCGATTTACACTGTATTTCAGATAAGGGCAGGAAAAATCTGCCGGAAGTACAGTGGGGTGGAAGCATGAATCCATATCTGATTGACTATGAAAGAGAGAGGCAGCGCAGACTGCAGAGAAGCAGAAGAGCACAGGCGGCAGCTAGGGCGCGCCGCAGAAGGATAGTGCGAAGACAGCGGATTGTCGTGTGCATGGGGGCAGCGTGCCTGACGCTGATTGCAGTATTGATACTGATGAAGAACGGGAAGGCATCGGCAGCAGAAGGAAATATTGATTTCGGGAAAACGGTGAAGCTTGAGGAGGAATTGTTCAGCCTGTCAGGTGCTACAGTGCAGGGACTTCCGGCAGAACAGTTTGCAAAGCATCCTGCCTGGACAGAAAATTTTCTGACTCCCAATGAGTATTCCAGACCGGGAGAAGCATTGGAAGAGGTGAATAGTATTTTTGTGCATTATACGGCGAATCCCGGTACGAGCGCTGCGCAGAACCGCAGCTATTTTGAGCAACAGAAGGATACTCATCAGGCCAGCGTCAGCGCGCACTTTATTATCGGATATGAGGGGGAGATTATTCAGTGCCTTCCCCTGGATGAAATCGGCTATGCGGTACAGACAAGGAATTACGATTCCATTTCAATTGAGTGCTGCTATAAGGCAGAGGACGGCTCATTTACACAGGAGACTTATGATTCCCTGATTGCGCTTCTGCAATGGCTGGTGGATGTATATCATCTGGATACGGACGATATTCTCCGGCATTATGACTGCGGAGGCAAAAAATGCCCTCTGTATTATACAGAGCATGAAGACGCATGGGAGCAGCTGAAAGAAGATGTGGAGTCTGGTCAGGAGTCATCCGTGAGCTCCGAGAGGAAGCTTTCGAGTCGTTCAGGATGATATTGACCGACAATAGGCAACCAATCCGCTGATTGCTTCTTTACTGGTGTTGTCTGCTCCTTCAAAGGATTTCAGAAGATGCACTTCCTGAGCCGTCTTGTCTGTTTTCTTTTCAACGGACTTCTTAATCATGTTCAGCATCATTTTCTTTACGATGCCGAGCTTTTGCGGGTTATATCCGCCTTCAAAATAAAAGAACCGGTCGCGCGGAAGTTGATTCTGATTCGAAATTTTCTCCGTAACTTCATCATCAGGGAAAGACATTCCTACGCCGAAGACAACCACGTTTTTCAAATTGAGTGCTTTTATCTTGTCGTATCCGACTATCATTCCTCCCATTATCCAGCCACCGTAGACAACCATGTCAAAAGCTGTCAGTTCATTTTGGCTTACGTTTTTATATTCTTTTGCTTCACATCCCAGTTCTTCTGCAATCCAGCCGGCATATTTTGCAGTAAAACCGGTGCCGCTCTGATAAATTACGATTTGCTTCATTTTTAAACCTCCTGTCGGTTCTTTGTCTGAGTAATATATTACCTTTTGGGTTTGCTGTCAATACCATTTTAAATGACTGAGATAAGTTTTGTTGCGAAACCTGTCTCTCTCTGCTAAAATAGGGAGGAAAATGAGGAGGCAGTATTATGAATATTTTATCACCGTCTATTTTGGCAGCGGATTTTTGCAAACTGGGCGAACAGATAAGGGAAGTGGAAAATGCCGGAGCACAGTATCTGCACATTGATGTGATGGATGGACTTTTTGTACCGTCCATTTCCTATGGAATGCCTGTTATTGCATCCATCCGCAAATGTAGTTCCCTCTTTTTTGATGTCCATTTGATGATAGAAAAACCGGAGCGTTACGTAAAGGAATTTGCTGACAGCGGCGCAGACCTGATTAACTTTCACCTGGAGGCCACGGAGGATGTGGAGGGCACGATTGCAAAAATCAGAAGCCTCAACAAGAAGGTGGGAATTACGATTAAGCCCGGAACGCCTGCGGAGGCAGTGGAGCCTTATCTCGAACAGGTGGATATGGTGCTTGTCATGACGGTGGAGCCGGGATTCGGCGGGCAAAAGCTGATACCGGAATGCCTTGGTAAGGTGACGGCAATCCGACGCATGGCGGCGGAGAGAGGGCTGCAGACAGATATCGAAGTGGATGGAGGAATCACTGTAGAAAATGTGGAGCATGCACTACAGGCGGGAGCGAATGTTATCGTAGCGGGTTCGGCGGTGTTTAAAAATAATATTTCGGTGAATGTGAATCAATTTCTGACGAAAATGAGGGGATGACCCTCATTTTTCTGCTTTTCGGACAGTACAGCTTATTATGAGAGTGACTTCCTTTGTCGATAACAATATCAGAAAACAGAGGAGGGGAAGCTATGCAGCTGGGGGAAATACATGATTCAGACAGCCATCAGGTGACACGGTGTATACATGAGCATACACATTACCATCGGACGGGCGGCAGCACCGCTGCTTCCACTGCCAATGCGCAGGCCGCACAGTTTCAGATGACGGAACAACAGCAGGCCGCACAGTTCTCTCTTTCGTCATGGCTGCAAAAGACGCTGGGGAGCGGGCGAAAACTCTGGCAGGGTATCTGGGGGAGTAATGTGACGCAAAACACCGGGGAAGCCGGAGAGAAAAGCGGCACACCGCAGATGATGGCGCAGTTAGGCGCGGACATGGGAGAACATACTGCGGGAGTACAGGCATCGGAAAATCGGGTTGTGGAAAAACAGATTCAGGTGAATCCTTATTTCCAGCCGGTGGAGGCGAAAACAGCTTTACATGTGACACCGGTACAGAAACTGCGAACAAAGGTAAAGGCGGCGGCTGGACAGCTGACCAAACATCTGCCGGAAAAATTTTCCAGATTTCAGGCAAAAGGATCTTTTCATGCGAAACAGCAGCGCCCAAAAGAGGATTTGCGCAGGCACAGCAGGTACAGAAAGGATGACTTGGAAATAGATTGTATTCTGACAGATGAGAGCTATTTGATGGATTCTTACGACAGAAAGGGAGAGTACACGCAATTAACCACAAAAAAGTAGGAACTATTCATTTTTCATGGAGATAAAGAAGATGTAACTAGAGAGATTACTTGAAATTTTCAAAAGAACAGAAAAGAGTGGTTCGACCTGGAAAATCAGGAATTGAACTAATACGATATGATTACTTGAACTCAATTCCCGGGAAATCGCTCAAAGCAAAAATGAGATAGTTTTCTTCGTACGCCACCGAAGAAAGTAACGACGAGGAAAATTTGAATAAAGAAAGGACTCTTGGCAGTAAATGTCAAGGGTCCTTGTAATTAGATAATAGGCTTATCACCGGCTAAAATACTCTTCAGTACAGGATAAATCTTTTCGGCCATTCTCATAAATCCGAGTGCATTGGGATGTGTTCCGTCTACGGTGCATTCCATTCTGTTTTGCCTGTCAAATAATTCGCCTCCATCAAGGAACCAAACTTTCTCATCGCCTGCTGCTCTGGCATTTTCATATGTTGTTTTAATAATCTGTTTTCTCTTTAGAATTTCCTCCGGGTACTTATCCGTATCAGGTCTGGATATTATGAGGATTGGTAAATTGGGATGTGTTTTTCGCATTTCCAGGAAAAAGGGTTCATGAGTTTCCTGTAAATGCTCAGGACTAGGTGAATTATGGTCGTAATCCATGACAAATGCACTCATATTATCAAAGGAAGCCAGATATTTTGCAAACCCAAGCTCTCCTCTTGCTCTTCCGGAAAACCCCATATTTTTGTAGTCTGCATCTAACCATCGGCTCACCAGACTGGTATATGCATTTCCGGGACGGGGAGCACAACCGCCTTCCGTGATGGATGAACCATAGAACACAATTGGATTGGAAAACGTATAGTCAGGGGCCGGAAGAAGTTCTGTCTCATCATCTATACCAATTTCCATAGCAAGCAGGAAATCGTTTCTTGGCAGATTGATGGTCACTAATTCCGTGTTGCCGGATAGAAAAAAAGTCTTTTCCGTAGTGATCTCATTGTTCGTATATTCCGTTGGTGCTACATAACCCAGATAGGAAGCTTCTTTTCCCTTTCCAAGATAGATATCTGCTGATGCAGAGCCGGAGAGCGGAATAATAGCATCTACCTTTGTCGCAGCTAAGGTCATGCGTACACAGAGACTTTTAGAATTGGTTTGGAATCGCACCCTGCCACCTACACTTCTTCTGCCTAAATCATTATATTGTGGAAATTGTTGAATAATATTCGGTGGCAGCTTCCAGAACTGCCTTTTTTCTTTATCGGCTATTGCCAGTCCATATATTTTTATCGGATATTCTGTAATATCGTAAAATTTCATATTTTGCTCCAATCTTCCTGCTTGAACAGGCATTTAACACATTCCCGCCATATGAAGTTCTTTGTATCTTCCTGGCGTTACATTTTCATATTTTTTAAACACGCGGATGAAAGAGTTACTGTTGGTAAAACCGCATCTCCGTCCGATTTCATCAATGCTGATATCCTCTTCCCGCAGAAGTTCTTTTGCTTTCTCTATTCGAATCAGATTCAGATTGTAAAGAATATTTTGTCCTGTCCGCTTCTTGTAGACCTGAGATAGATAAGATACGGATTTTCCCAGCTCATTGCACAATAGCTCAATGGTCAAATCCGGCTCTGCATAATGTTGTTCGATATATTTATGCACTTGCACTACCAGATTGTCATCTTTGCGGAACTTGACATTCTCCTTTATTTTTTCCTGCATTTCGTCGAAAAACAGCGTGCCGGTAACAGCCAGCTGTTGAGTACTCTGAACTACATAGCTTGCCTGACTGTAGGCTTGTGCGATAGTGCCTTCACCTACTTTTAAAGAACTGATGGCGATGATACCGGTTTCTTGCTGGCATTGCTCTATAGATTCCACAAAAGCAGTCACCCTTTTCTTCATATCCGCATCTTCTCCTTCTAACTCAAAGAGACACACAATGGAATCCTCATAGAAGAAACTACAGCCGTAGAGAAGACTGCTGCGTGACATACCAATGCCCCAGGCTTCCAGAATCCCCATACAGTTTTCCTGCTGCGGAAAGTCTGAGCCATCTGCAATTAACAGTACGGCACATGGCCTGTAAAGGTATTCAAGCTGCATTTTTCCCAGAAGCTGTCTGTTGCTTTCATCCACCGCGAGATTACCCTGTAAAATCTGTATCAGGTAAGATATCTTCAGCAGATTCATCTGATTGACAAACGAAAGTTCGTCAGCCTTTTGCTTCTGAACAATTTCATCAAATTTATCTTTGATATACATATATTCCGAACCGTTAATAATTTCCTCCGGGTCTTTACTGCTGATATACTGAGTCAATTCCATAAAAGGATTGACACTGGTTCGCCAGAAAAGGAAAAAAGCTGTCAGGGTTACCAGCAGAACTGTCAGGAACAGCACAAAAATAATCAGAATCACTCGCTCATACAGCTTGATGCCCAGTTCAGATATATGGGCTGTGTAAATCCAGCCGGTTAAATCGGAAGTTTGAGAAGTACTTCGCTTTGGGGTTCCTGCATCTAAGCTTGTAGATTCAACAATAGGTTCTCCGTTCTTGTTTTCAATAACGATGGCTGCAAAGTTATCGTTTCGGAAGCTATCTGCCAAATCCTGTAGGTAGGATGACTTGAACTTAACTGCTATGGTGATTTGTTCCTTATCAGCGCCTGACCAACTGTGCAGAATATAGAGGATTTTGCTCTGAGACGGATTTTCCCACAGCACATCCTGTTTGAAATAGGTTTGACGCAGGGCTTCTAACCACTGCTCGTAGGACATGCTTACATCGCCGTAAATGTCATAAAACAGGGGAGAGTCTGCCACTGTATTGGAGGAGATGATTTTATCTGTGTTCTCAAACCAGATAAAGATATCATCAATGAAGGGATGCTGAACTTTGTAGGAGGCAAGCTGTTTTTTTACCAGTTCATTCTGCAACGCCAGTTTACCGGCGGTGAGAGTAGTACTGTTGCATCTTTTCCGAATGCTTTCATCCAATGCCATAACATCCAACATGGAATATACAGAATTCACGTCGTTATCGCAGGAGGAAGACAAGACATGTAAAGAATTACTGTAAGCCTCAGTAGTCTGGATATTCAAAGTGCGTCTGACTTCTTGGGATACCAGTCCCCAGCTGAAGATTTGTACCGCAAAAATAGCGGTAAAAATGATTATCCAGGTTCGGATGGTTTTTCTTTTCCATTGCTTTTTCAGCTCTTTTCTCCATTTTTTCATGTGTGTTGTCCCTCCGTACTTGTACTTCCTACTCCTTCAGGGAACCAATCATCATTCCTCCTTCAAAATGTTTCTGAAGGAAGGGGTATAAACATAAAATAGGCAAGGTGGATACTACCATCATAGCAGCCCGTACTGTTTCTTGCAGAGAATCAAAGTTCTGATACTTGCTTACGAGTTCGAGCAGGGATGTGGAGTTCTCCTCAAACATTCTTCGAAGTATCAGCTGCAGTGGTGCTTTTTTTTCGTCTCGCAGATAAATTGATGCAGAGAACCAACTGTTCCAATGAGATACTGCATAATACAGCAGCATCACCATCATACCGGGTTTGGAGAGAGGAATATAGATTTTAGTCAGAATAGTAAAATGGCCGCCCCCATCCATGGTGACTGACTCTGCAAGGCTGTCCGGTATGGTAGAGAAATAAGAGCGAAGCAAAATCAAATTGTAGGTATTCAGCGCAGAAGGGATAATTAATGCCCAAATTGAATTATACATACCATAGGAACGGATTGCAAGATAAGTAGGCACCAGACCGCCGGAGAAATACATGGTTATGATAATCATGATATTGACGGCTTTCTTCCACAATACATTTTTTCGGGTCAGAAAATAAGCACCAATGGAGGTCAGAGTCAGGTTGAAAGTCAACCCGATGACTTCAATTAGCAAGGTATTTCGGTAGCCGGTCCAGATTCCTTTGGATGAAAACACTACTTCATAAGCCTGTAGACTGAATCCCACAGGTCTTGTCAGGATTCCTCTGTGCTTAATGAAAGCCAGTGAATCACTGAATGATACAAATATTTCATACAACAGCGGGTAGACCATTACGACGGCTACCACCAGGAGAATCAATGCCATAATGATATCTGGTATCCATGATACGATTCGTTTGAAAGTAAAAGGTTTCTTGTTCTGCATGTACTTGCCCTCCCTAGAATAGGCTTGTTTCCGACAGTTTGCTGCTAATTTTGTTGGCAATAATCACAAGAATAAAGTTGATGACGGAATTAAACAGGTTAACCGCCGTGGAATAGCTGTAATCAAAATCCAGCAGACCTTTACGATAGACATAGGTGGAAATTACATCTGCGGTTTCGTAAATGGTAGAATTGTACAGTAGCAATACTTTTTCATAGCCTACATTCATGGTTTTGCCCACTTGCATGATAAGGAGTAGAATAACGGTTGGGCGGATGGTGGGGAAGGTAATATGTATTAGTTTCTGCCATCTACCTGCACCGTCAATTTCAGCGGCCTCATAAAGTTGATAGTCCACACCTGCGATAGCTGCCAGATAGATGATGCTGTTCCAGCCAACTGACTGCCAGATGTCACTGCCTACGTAGATGGTGCGGAATGCTTCCGGTATCTGTAGCCAGGAATTGGTGGTGCTGATGCCTAACAGGTTAAAGAGCTGGTTGAATAACCCATCGCTTAAGCAGAAATGACGCACCATACCACAGACTACCACCAGAGAGATAAAGTGAGGCATATAACTGACTGTCTGTACCACACGCTTCAATTTCTTAAAGCGGATCTCGTTTAGAACCAGTGCCAGAATAATTGGTGCCGGAAAGCTGAAAATAATGGATATCAGACTGATTAACATAGTGTTTTTCAATATTCTTGAAAAGAAAGGATTGGTGAAAAACTCGATAAAATGTTTCATTCCAAAATTATCTGTTATAGGGCTGTCCCAAATGCCAAGCATGGGTTTGAAATCCTTAAAAGCTATCTGTACGCCTATCATAGGCACATAACAGAAGAGAAGGTAATATAAGATAACCGGTAATATCATCAAATAAAGGAATTTGTTTCTCCGAAAGTCCTTAACCACTATTTTTTTCCAATTGCTGGATTTAAACCGACCGCTCGGACTCTTTGCTTTTTCAATCATGTTTTGCTTCCTCCTGTCTCTTTCAAATCAAAGCGGCAGATGATTATGTCACCTACCGCTTTAAAGGTTTTCACTTATTTAAAACTTTCAACCTTTTTAAGATAAGAGTCATAGGCTTCCTGCTTCGCGGCAAGTACTTTTTCGGCACCCATCTGTTTTATAGAATCTACAAAAGAATCCCAGGTTTCCATATTTTCGGAGCCAATGACATATTTCAGGATTTTCTCTTGACAGTAGTCATTGACATCTCCCCAGCTGTCGGAGATAATTTCTTGCTGTTCAGCAGTGTATGATAAAGTGGGAAGCTGGTACTCATCCATGTGTGCAGTCCAAGTTTCTACGCAGTTTTTGCCTGCTTCGGAATAAGCTGCAGCAATGTCCAGAGAGATACCTGCTCTGTTCTGTACCCAGGCAATCTCATCTCTGGCAGTGTAAGAAGAAGGGGTTTCTTCGTTGTGCATAACCAAATCTGTAAGTTGCACTTGACCGTCCACAATATTGTAGGTAACTCCTTCAATACCATAGTTCATGGTCATCATGCCTTCTTCGGAAAATCTCCAGTCAAGATATCTACAGGCTGCTTCAATATCGGAACAGGAGGTGCTGACCGACCAGCAGAAGCCTCCGTCAAATTTAAGAATGGATTGCCAAGAGAACTGTGGCTCATCTCCTTTGTTCATTACCATAGAGGTAAGAGGTATTACAGCGTACTCGGTGCCTGCGTTGGCATTGATACAGTTTTCTACATTAAGTTCCTGTTGGATGCTGACACCCGATTCCCCATTGGAAAACTTTGCCTGTACTGTAGCCTTGTCTACGCTGGCGAAATCCGGGTCAAGCAATCCTTCTGCATACCAGGATGCCAGAGTCTGTACAAATTCTTTGTATTCCGGGGTCAGAGGACCGAACTGTACCTTGCCATCCAGAACGTAGTCGGTATAAGTAGTGATCCATGCAGAACTGATAGGGGTTGCTGCACCCTGAAGGAATAACCAGCGTGCCTCGAAAGTCAATGGTGCCTTACAGTTGTAATGTTCTTTAAAGGCAACCAGTACATCGTGGAGTTCGTCAATGGTAGTCGGTGCCTCTAAATTAAGTTCATCCAGCCAGTCCTTACGAATGACTAATCCGGAGTTAGTAATAGGATCATCTTTGATGAACGGTGCATATGCTAGACGTCCGTCATCTGTAAATACCTGAGCTGCAATCTCAGGATGCTCATTGAGGTATTTCAGAAGATTAGGAATATATTCGGAATATTCCATTAGATCAATGACATATCCGTCATCAATTGCAGCGTCTGCGCCGCCTGTATATGCTGTCCAAGGTGCTACAATAAGGTCAGGCAGTTCTCCGCTTGCCAACATTAATAAGAAGCTATCGGACAGGGTGGTGGCATTGGACTGACCACCAGTATCTTTTAAGGTAACACCTGTTTTGTCACGCATTACTTTATGGTAATACAAATCCTGTGACCATTGAGGATGCTGGCTGTCATCATAATATTCGTAACCTCCGTCAGCGGTGCCGTTGAAAGTCAGAGTAATTGCTTCCATGGGATATTGGAAATCATCTGCCGCGTTTGAGGTTGTATTTGTATCAGAAATATCTTTTGGACTCTGGGTATTGCTTCCTGCTGCCGTGTTTTCGCTTGATTTGCCGCATGCTGCCATGGACAGTGCCATTGTTCCAATCAAGAGAGCAGACAATAGTTTGTGTTTCTTTTTCATATAAGTACCCCCGTGTTTTGTTTGGTTTTAATAGGCCTATTGTTTATTGATTGCGCAATGTTTTGTACAAGTCAATTATAATAAAAAGAAACTGGACAGGGCAATCGCCGATTTTTGTTTATTATGTTCATTATTTCCTGCATATAATTAAATTTGTGTGCAGAATTATCTTTTTCGGCTTTTATGCGGTGGCAATATGAATAAAACGAAAAAGATTGCAAATAAATAAACAGGCAAATTGCTGGATAATAAAACAAATGGAAATACCGTTGACATTAAAGGGCTTTTAGTGCTATGCTTAAAAACAAATAGTAAAAGGCAATGACGAAGAGAGTACACTTAAACAAGGCTTTACAGAGAACATTCCAAGGAAACTGCATTGCTGAGAGGAATGAAGTTGCATTAAGTGGAAGATGGCTTCTGAGCAGCGCACCGAGTTTTGGATATTGAGAAATAAGGCTGCGACAGGTTCCGCCTGTTATAGCGGATAGGGTTGGCATTAATCTGGAGAATGTTCTGACCTGAAGAGGCCTGTCCTGTGAGGGACAGACGAAGAGAAGTGGTACCACGGGCATATGGCTCGTCTTCTTGTACGCGAAAGGCGTCGGGAGGACGAGCCTTTCTAGCGTGCGAACATTGAGCATGGCAGACAGTAACTATATTTAAGAAGGAGAGTAGAGAAATGCAGAACAAAGGACCTTATTATTTGACGACGGCAATTGCTTATACATCAGGCAAGCCCCACATCGGGAACAACTATGAAATTGTGCTGGCAGACAGCATTGCCCGCTTCAAGAGGAAGGAAGGCTACGATGTCTTTTTCCAGACCGGTACTGACGAGCACGGACAGAAGATTGAACTGAAGGCACAGGAGGCAGGGGTGACGCCCAAGGAGTATGTGGACAATGTGGCAGGTATCATCCGCGGCCTGTGTGATCTGCTGAATATTTCCTATGACAAGTTTATCCGTACTACGGATGATTATCATGAGAAACAGGTGCAGAAGATATTTAAGAGACTTTATAACCAGGGAGATATTTATAAAGGCTCATATGAGGGAATGTATTGTACACCCTGTGAATCCTTCTGGACAGAGTCTCAGCTTGTGGATGGAAAGTGTCCTGACTGTGGCAGGGAAGTAAAGCCCGCCAAGGAGGAGGCTTATTTCTTTCGCATGAGCAAATATGCCGATAAGCTCATAAAGCATATCAATGAGCACCCCGAATTTATTCAGCCGGTGTCCCGCAAGAATGAGATGATGAACAATTTCCTGCTGCCCGGACTTCAGGATCTCTGTGTGTCCAGAACCTCCTTTAAGTGGGGAATTCCCGTGGATTTTGACGATAAGCATGTGGTTTACGTGTGGCTGGATGCACTGACCAACTATATCACCGGCATTGGATACGATGCGGACGGCAATAGCACAGAACAGTATAAAAAATATTGGCCTGCCGATTTGCACCTGATTGGAAAAGATATTATCCGCTTCCATACCATTTACTGGCCTATTTTTCTGATGGCGCTGGGTGAGCCTTTACCTAAACAGGTATTTGGTCATCCATGGCTTTTGATGAGTGGCGGAAAGATGAGCAAATCCAAGGGCAATGTGATTTATGTGGATGATTTGGTGGATTTCTTTGGCGTGGATGCAGTCCGCTATTATATGATTCATGAAATGCCCTTTGAAAATGACGGGAACGCAACATGGGAGCTGATTGCGGAGAGAACCAATTCCGATTTGGCAAACACACTTGGCAATCTGGTGAATCGTACTGTTTCCATGAGTAATAAATATTTTGGCGGCGTTGTGGCTGACAAGGGTGTTACGGATACGGCACTGGATGATGACCTGAAGGCCGTGGTGACGGGCACTTATGCAAAGACGGTGGAAAAGATGAGTACGCTGCATGTGGCAGACGCCCTGACAGAAATTTTCGGTATTTTTAAGCGCTGCAATAAGTATATTGACGAGACAGAGCCGTGGGTATTGGCAAAGGACGAGTCGAAATCTGACCGCCTCTCCACTGTGCTTTATAATCTGGTGGAGAGTATTGTCATCGGTGCCTCTCTGTTAGAGCCCTATATGCCTGAAACGGCTGAAAAAATTGTGGCACAGCTGGGTACGGAACTTCGTGATTTTGACCAGCTGGAGAAATTCGGCCTGTATGAGAGCGGAAGCAGGGTAACGGAGCAGCCGGAAATTTTGTTTGCAAGACTGGATATGAAGGAAGTGGAAAAGAAGGAAGAGGAACTGGCAGCAGCTATGATTGCAGCCGCAGAAAAGGAAGCAGAAAAGAAAGCAGAAAAGGAAGAAAGTGACACGGGTGTCATTGATATTGAGGCAAAGCCTGAAATCACATACGATGACTTTGCGAAGCTTCAGTTTCAAGTAGGTGAAATTATTGCGTGTGAGGCTGTTCCCAAATCAAAGAAGCTTCTGTGCAGTCAGGTCAGAATCGGCAGTCAGGTGAAGCAGATTGTGTCCGGCATCAAGGCGTATTACTCTCCTGAGGAGATGGTGGGCAAAAAGGTTATGGTGCTGGTGAATTTGAAACCTGCAACGCTTGCCGGAGTGGTTTCCGAGGGAATGCTTCTCTGTGCGGAGGATGCCGAGGGAAATCTTGCTTTGATGAAGCCTGAGAAGGATATGCCGGCGGGCGCGGAAATTTGCTAGAGGGGTTGAACTGTAAAATTTCCATAAACTACTTAAAATTTTATTGAAAATGCTGTATACTCAAATCATGGTGATTCGTTTGCTGTAGGGCCGCCGAAGCGGCAGAATGAGAGGCAATATGATTAAAGACGAATTTTTTTATGATTCAAGAGACGGGAAGAGCAAGCTGCATGCGGTGAGATACTCGCCGGACAGTCTGGACAATGTGAAGGGTGTAGTACAGATTGTGCATGGTATGGCAGAGTATATAGAACGCTACGAGGAGTTTGCACATTTCCTGACGGACCGTGGTTATGTGGTGACCGGTGAAGATCATATGGGACACGGAAAATCTGTGGGAAAGGACGGCAAGTACGGCTATTTCTGCGAGCAGGATCCTGCCACTGTTCTGGTGCGGGATGTGCACCGGTTGAAAAAGGCTACGCAGGCTGAGTTTCCCGGCGTCCCTTATATCCTCATGGGACACAGTATGGGTTCTTTTATTGCCAGAAACTATATGTTTCGGTATGGCACGGGGATTTCCGCCGCAATCATTATGGGAACAGGAATGCAGCCTAAGGCACTCCTGATGATATCCAAGGCTATCGCAAGGATTCAGCAGACCTTTTGCGGCTCCGAACATGTGAGCCGGTTTATTGATAAGCTGGCATTTGGAAATTACAATAAGGAAATAGAGAATGCCAGAACTCCTTTTGACTGGCTGTCCAGAGACAATGAGCGGGTTGACCAATACATTGAAGACCCGTTCTGTGGCTTTGTTTTTACGGTAAACGGCTTCCAGACGCTTTTTGAGTTGATTTCCAGACTACATAATTCGGAAAATCTGGACAGGATTCCCAAGAAGATGCCTGTGCTTATGATATCGGGAGCGGCTGATCCAGTAGGTGATTACGGCAAGGGGGTTCGTAAGGCGTATGACTCCCTCAGAGGTGCAGGCATGGAAAATGTCAGCCTGAAGTTGTTCGAGGGAGGTCGCCACGAGCTTCTGAATGAAACTAATCGTGATGAAGTTATGCAGCATATATACAAATGGTTGGAAGAGACTGTGCTGACACAGACGGAACAGAAGGAAACATGGAAGCCGGAACAGTAAAGCGACCCTTTGAGGTCAGATGGGCGAAGGAAGATGAATGGGCGCCTGCCATGCAGATGATATGGCGTACCTTCCTGAAATTTGAGGGAAAGGATTACACGGAGGAAGGAATCAAAAATTTTTTTGATTTTATCACGGATGATAATCTCTATGTAGCATTTTTAAGAGGGGAATATCAGGTGATGGTGGCTCTGGATGGTGAAAAGGTGATTGGAGCGGGCTCAATCCGCAACAGAAACCACTTGTCGCTTTTGTTTGTAGATGAGAATTACCATCATATGGGGGTAGGCAGAACCATTATGAACAGTCTGTGTGCTTATCTGAAGGAAGAAGCCGGAGAGCGTTATATGTCGCTGCAGGCTGCACCCTATGCGGTTAATTTTTACAGAAAACTTGGATTCCGCACGGTGAAACCGGAGGAGGAAATTTCCGGTATCCGTGTGACGGCCATGGAAAAAATATTCTGAAAAATCTAATGTACGGAAAGGTTTGGTATTGTTATGAAACTTTTTAATTTGGACAGCCCTGTAATGCAGGCACTGGGCAAGATGGCGGATTTGATGTGGTTAAATATACTGACGCTGATTTGCTGTATTCCCATTATCACGGTGGGACCCTCTCTGACTGCTTTGCACTATATGGCACTGAAAATTGTAAGAAATGAAGAGTGTTATATTACCAGAGGGTTCTTTAAGTCCTTCAAGGAGAATTTAAAGCAGGGAATCCTAATCTGGCTGCTGATGCTGATTGTTATACTTGTTCTTGCAGGGGACTTTTTTATCATGAAGTACTCCGGCCTGGAATTCGGTAAATTCTTACAGATTGTTATCATAGCGGTCGGTGTGCTGTTTTTGTTTACAGCCATGTTTGTATTTCCTGTTCTGGCAAAGTTTGAGAACACATTGTGGAGAACCATTAAGAACGCATTTCTCATGAGTATTATGCAGTTCCCCAAGACAATTCTCATGGTGATTATGTTTGCGGTTCCTCCTGTGCTTTTTGTTCTGTTTCCGCAGAGCATACCGGTGGTAATCCTGTTTGGACTTTCTGTTCCTGCATGGCTTTCCGCAAAGCTGTACAATAAGTTTTTCCAGAAACTGGAGGATCAGATTCTGGAAGCGAATCCTCCTGCGGAGGAGGAGCCTGCGACCGAGGGAGAGGATGAAAGAATTTTTAAGGATGAGCTGGACGAAAGCCTGGCTGAGGATACCCTTACCAAATAGGATACTTGTCTATTTTGACTAAGAAAGCAAAAGGATTTTAGTCAAAATGACAGGCCTTAAAAAAAACGACGAAGTTTATAAGCAATTCTTACAATCTGTTCGAAAATCTTTGTGGAATAGTGGTATGGCGCAAGCTTCCCTTTTCCGATATACTACTTTTAGAGTGATGCGGCGGCTGCCGATAAACACAAGATAAGAATTTGCAAGAGCATGAAAGGAGTTTACAATTATGGCAAGTTTATCTTTGACAAATGTATGTAAGGTATATCCTAACGGCTTTGAAGCAGTTAAGGATTTCAACCTTGAAATTGCAGATCAGGAGTTCATCATCTTCGTAGGTCCTTCCGGATGTGGTAAGTCTACCACCCTTCGTATGATTGCAGGTCTGGAGGATATTTCTTCCGGTGAACTGAAGATTGGTGACAGAGTAGTAAATGATGTAGAGCCTAAGGACCGTGATATCGCAATGGTATTCCAGAACTACGCTCTGTATCCTCATATGTCCGTATATGACAACATGGCATTCGGTCTGAAACTGAGAAAGGTTCCCAAGGATCAGATTGACAAGATGGTTAAGGAAGCAGCTAAGATTCTTGACCTGACTCCCCTCCTTGACAGAAAGCCTAAGGCATTGTCCGGTGGTCAGAGACAGCGTGTTGCCATGGGTCGTGCAATCGTTCGTAACCCTAAGGTATTCCTGATGGATGAGCCTCTGTCCAACCTGGACGCTAAGCTGCGTGTACAGATGCGTATTGAGATTGCTAAGCTGCATCAGAGACTGGGCACCACCATCATTTACGTTACACATGACCAGACCGAGGCTATGACCCTTGGTACCAGAATCGTTGTTATGAAGGATGGCGTTATCCAGCAGGTAGATACTCCTCAGAATCTGTATGAGAAGCCTTGTAATCTGTTCGTAGCAGGATTCATGGGATCTCCTCAGATGAACTTCCTGGATGCAACCGTTAAGGTTACCGGTGATGTTGCTAATTTGGAGATTGCCGGACATTCCATCCCTCTGCCTCCTGCTAAGTCCAAGAAGCTGATTGACGGCGGTTATGACGGAAAGGTTGTTA
>JBJEJG010000015.1:0-25265 GCA_051877795.1 Acetatifactor sp. | reverse complement strand
TTTTACATCTCTTCCACAATATTTCTTGCCACATAGACACCGCTGGCGGAGGCGTGGGACAGGGAGTGCGTAATGCCGCTGCCGTCGCCGATGATATACAGGCCGTCGTATCTGGTCTGGAGTTTTTCGTTTACCTCGACCTCCATGTTGTAGAACTTGACCTCCACCCCATACAGAAGTGTATCGTCATTGGCCGTACCGGGAGCAATTTTATCCAGAGCATAAACCATCTCAATAATGCCGTCCAGAATCCGCTTCGGCAGAACAAGGCTTAAGTCTCCGGGCGTGGCGTTCAGGGTCGGTGTGGTAAAGGATTCTTCAATTCGACTCGGGGTGCTGCGCTGCCCACGAATCAGGTCGCCGAAGCGCTGCACGATGACACCGCCGCCCAACATATTGCTCAGTCTGGCAATGCTTTCACCGTATCCGTTGGAATCCTTAAACGGCTGGGAAAAATGCTTTGCCACCAGCAGTGCAAAATTGGTGTTGTTTGTCTGCCGGGAAGGGTCTTCATAGCTGTGACCGTTTACGGTAATGATACCGTTGGTATTTTCGTTTACGACCGCACCCTTTGGATTCATACAGAAGGTACGGACAAGGTCACCGTATTTCTGGGTGCGGTAGACAATTTTGCTTTCATACAGTTCATCTGTGAGATGAGAGAAGATTTCCGCGGGCAGCTCCACACGCACGCCGATGTCCACGCGGTTGGACTTTGTTTCAATCTCCATTTCCTTACACACCTGCTCCATCCACTTGCTGCCGCTGCGCCCCACGGAAATAATACAGTTTTTGCAGGTGTAGGAGGTGTTTTTACAGATAATTTCATAACCCTCATCGATTTTTGAAACGGACTCCACCGGAGTATCAAAGAAGAATTCCGCTTTTTCTTTCAAATCCTCGTACAGATGCTCCAGAACCACGTAGTTGATATCCGTTCCCAGATGTCGCACGGATGCGTCCAGCAGATGGAGATCATTCTGCATACAGATTTTCTTAAACTGTGTGCCTGCGGTGGAATATAGCTTCGTCCCTTCTCCA
The DNA here is from genome assembly GCA_051877795.1 of Acetatifactor sp. GTDB lineage: Bacteria > Bacillota > Clostridia > Lachnospirales > Lachnospiraceae > Acetatifactor. Next base: position 24,224 of record JBJEJG010000015.1, on the reverse strand, counting down.
CCGTAGCGCATATTGATGTCGTCCACATAGTGCATTAAATCAAGGGCCTGCTTCTTTCCGGTATACTGATACAGCGTCCCGCCGAAGGCATTGGTGATATTGTATTTTCCGTCGGAAAATGCGCCTGCGCCGCCGAAACCGCTCATAATCGAGCAGCTTTTGCAACCGATGCAGGACTTGATTTTTTCCCCGTCAATGGGGCAGTGGCGCTTCTCCAGAGAATGTCCCGTCTCAAAGACGGCTATTTTTAGTTCAGGTTTTAATCGGGTCAGTTCGTAGGCGGAATAGATACCGCCGGGGCCGGCACCGATGATAATTACATCATAGTTCATGACAATGCCTCCGTAAGCAAAAAATAAATGGACAAAAACATCATAGCATAAGGTATCTTGCTTTTGCAATTTGTTCTCTTGTTTTTGCAGTGTTTCTGTGTTATCTTTTCAATAGTTTATTCAAACAGTGATAATAAAAAGCAGAAGAACAAGGAGAATGGCGTATGAAACTGATTTCCTGGAACGTGAACGGCCTGCGGGCGGTTATGGGAAAAAATTTTATGGAGGATTTTAACAGGCTGGATGCGGACTTTTTCTGTCTTCAGGAGACAAAGCTGCAGGAAGGACAGCTTGCCCTGGAATTGCCCGGCTATTATCAATATTGGAATTACGCGGAGAAGAAGGGCTATTCCGGCACGGCAGTTTTCGCCAAAGAGGAACCCTTGCAGGTAAGCTATGGAATCGGCATGGAGGAGCATGACCGGGAAGGACGTGTCATCACGCTGGAGTATCCGGCATTTTATCTGGTTACCGTATATACGCCCAACTCTCAAAGGGAACTGACAAGATTGGACTATCGCATGCAATGGGAGGATGATTTCAGAGCGTATCTGAATGGCCTTGCAGAGAAGAAGGGCGTGATCGTCTGTGGGGATCTGAATGTGGCTCATCAGGAAATTGATTTGAAGAATCCGAAGACAAACCATAACAATGCGGGTTTTACGGATCAGGAGCGTCAGAAGATGACGGAGCTTCTGGAAAGTGGCTTTGTGGACAGTTACCGCTATTTTTATCCTGATACAGAGGGTGTCTACAGCTGGTGGTCTTACATGTTCCAGGCAAGACAGAAGAATGCAGGCTGGCGTATTGACTATTTCCTGGTATCGGAAAATTATAAGGAGCATATGACGGGAGCCGCTATCCATACAGATATATTCGGCTCCGATCACTGCCCCGTTGAATTAACGATTGAGGTGTAACGATTAGTTCTCTTCCAACCAGCGCATGGCGAAAGTGACAAAGGCTGCCGTTCCTGTGGAAAGAACGGACTCATCAAAAGCCACTCTGGGATGATGCTGGGGGAAGGTGTAGCCCTTCTCGGGTTCGCCTGCGGCAAGTGCCAGCATCAGGGAGGGAACTTCATGGCTTACATAAGCGAAGTCTTCTGAACCGCCGCCGCGTGCCGGTCTGCCGCCGGTCTGAAGGTCTGCCGTTGCAATCACCTTTTCTTTGCCGAGAAGCTCTGTCAGGCAGGTTTTTGCAAAGGCTGCAAGATTTCCGTCGTTGACAAGAGTGGGACAGCCGCTGCCGAACTCCACGGTTGCCGTAGCGCGGAAGGCCTGTGCAATGGAAGAGGCAATCGCGGTCATTCGTTCCTTTAAGAAAGAACGAGTCTGTTCGTCGTAGGTTCGGATGGAGCCGCCAAGCTCTGCGGAATCTGCAATGGCATTGGAGGCTGTGCCGCCATGCATTGTGCCCACTGTCAGAACCGCCTCTTCGGAGGCGGACAATTCACGTGCATGGATTTCCTGAAGTGCAATCAGGATGTGAGCTGCGGCAGTCAGCGCATCAACGCCGTTCTGGGGAGCGGAACCGTGGCAGCCCTTGCCCTGTACTTTGATGGTAAAATAATCTGCCGCAGGGGCACTGACACCGGGAGCGCAGATGACAACGGTTCCCGCGGGCATGGGAGTCGCAGCGGTCACGTGAATCATGATGGCAGCGTCCGGTTTGGGATTGTCCAGCAGTCCGTTTTCCAGCATATTCTTAGAACCTTCAAAAATCTCCTCGGCAGGCTGGAACATCAGCTTTACCGTGCCGTTTATTTCTTCCTCGTGTGCTTTCAAAAGCTTTGCGGCGCCCAACAGCATGGCGGTGTGCATGTCATGACCGCAGGCGTGCATGGCACCGGTTTTGCAGGAGAATTCTACGCCGCTTTCCTCCGGAATGGGCAGTGCATCCATATCCGCCCGCAGCAGGAAGGTTTTTCCCTTCTTTTTGCCGCCGACCGTGACAATCAGTCCGGCTCTGCCGCAATCCACGGGAGTATAGCCCATCTGTGTCAGCTGTTCCCGGACATATTCTTTTGTCTGAACCAGGTCAAAGGCAACCTCTGCATGCTCATGAAGCCAGCGGCGGTGTGCCACCAGACTGGCCTGTAAATTCTTTGCTTCTTCCAAAATGTGATCCATGTCTTTACACTCCTTTTTGTATTTCATTTCTCTCTTTTTGAGAAAAGTATTCCCGATAAACAGAGAGGTTATTTCGCAATGTAAAAAGGATAAGAATATAAATTTGATTATAGCATTTCGAGAGGCTTTTGCAAGAGTGACCTTGACTTTGTGCATACGCTTGATAAAATGAATACAGGGTGAAGCCGTACGGCGACGCCGTGCAGAAAAGTCATAGCAGTAGTTGTAAAAATCAATATGGATTAAAACGGCACAGAGCAGGAACAGGCAGGAGACAGATGGACATTCAAAAAATATTGGCGCAGGTGGATGCGCTGTTTGAGGAAAACAGAGGAAAGGATGCCGAACAGCTGATGCTGGACAGCATTGCCGGGGCAGTAGAGGAGCAGGATGACAACAGCCTGCTTCAGCTGTTAAATGAGATTCTCGGCTATTACCGTGAGACAAGCCAGAAGGAAAATGTGTATACCTTTGCAGCGCAGGCGATTGCACAGGCACAGCGCATGGGACTGGAGAATACGATTCCCTTTGCCACTACACTGTTAAATGTAGCAAATGCGTACCGGGCGTGCGGAAGTTTGCGGGAATCTGAGGAATATTACCAAAGGGTACAGGAAATTTATGACAAATTGCTTCCGCCGGACAGTATGTTTGTGGCGGGACTGAAAAACAATATGAGCCTGTTGTATCAGGAGATGGGGGAATACGAAAAGGCGAGAGAAAGCCTTCTGGCGGCTCTTGCAATCGTAGACAAGCAGGACATGCCCTATGAACTGGGTGTCACCTATGCAAATCTGGCGAGCACCTGTATGCAGCTGAAACGTACAGAGGAAGCACACGAATATGCCATGAAGGCGGTGAAGGTCTTTCAGGGGCATGGCGTGTCGGACAGCCATTATGGAGCAGCACTGGCGACGCTGGGCGCATGCTGTCTGCATGAAAAGAAGTACAGAGAGGCTTACGATTATTACAAGGAAGCCATGGAGATTGTGGAAAACAGTCTGGGAAAGAACGAGTCCTGGCACAGACTGAAGGAGTATGTGGAGATGTGTGGGAAGGCGATGGAAGAAAACGGCATGGAAGCTCTTGGCCTGAAGCTGGCTTATGAATATTACGAAACCTTCGGTAAGCCCATGATTGCGGAGAAATTTGCTGCCTATGAAGGCCGGATTGCAGTAGGACTTGCCGGAAGGGGCTCGGATTGCTTTGGCTATGATGATGAGGCCTCCAGAGATCACGACTGGGGCCCGGATTTCTGTATGTGGGTGACGGATGAGACCTACGAGGAAATCGGGGAAGCCCTGCAGCAGGCGTATCAGGAATTACCTGAGGTGTTTCAGGGATACAAACGTGCGCCGCATGTAAATGGGAAAAACCGCAGAGGGGTTATCCGCATATCCGATTTTTTCAAGGGACTTGTGGGTACGGATTCCTATGAAAAAATTAACTGGAGAGGTGTCGATGATTATGCACTGGCGGCAGCGGTAAACGGAAAAGTCTTCCGGGATGACGAGGGGATTTTCAGCGCATTCCGCGGGAAATTGAAAGCCGGGTACCCGGAGGAAATGCGCTATCTGAAGCTGGCGGAAAGCATGTCCCGGTTTGCACAATGTGCGCAATATAATTTTCCCAGAATGTGGGCTCGGAAGGACACACTTACCGCGAGAATGCTGCTTCTGGACGGTGTAAAGGAGGCCATGAAGATAGCGTATTATGCGGAAAATCAGTATCCGCCTCATGATAAATGGCTGTATCGGGGACTAGAAGAACTGGAGGCTGGAAGCCGGGTGAGGCTTCTGCTTAAAAACCTGGAGCGTGCGCTGGAGAAACTGACGGACGGGGTGCAGCTGACGGAAAGGTCGGAGACTTGGGAACAGTCGGCAAGTGTGGAAGCGTTGGGCGATTTTTTTGCCAGACAACTGTATGCGAAGGATATTATCAGCGATATTGATTCTTATCTGGATGCGCATAGTGAGGAACTGGTGTATAAAGCTTCACTGGCAAAAAAGAGCAATGAGGAGCTTGTGGAGGATATTGCAAAGCTGGAGTTCGAGGCCTTTGACAAGGTTCACAACGAGGGAGGAAGAGCCAGCTGTCAGAATGACTGGTTTACCTTTTCCATTATGCGGAAGAGCCAGTATCTGACCTGGAACCGTACCATGCTTCTGCAATACCTCTATGATTTCCACAGAGAGTATCTGCGCGGGCACAACCTGATTGAAGAAAAGTACGGCAGGATGATGGAGAGTACGGCACCGGAGCAGTATGAGAAAATCAAGAGCCATTTCCCGGAGCTGACGGAGGAGAAGAAGGCGATTATTGAGCAGATCTGCGGCATGCAGGTGAGCTGGATGGAGGCTTTTGCGGCAGAATATCCCGCTCTGGCGGATAATGCGCGCAGTATCCACACCTCGGAGGACAATCCCTTCAATACCTCCTATGAGACATATCTGCGGGGAGAAATCGGCACCTATTCCGACAAGATGCTGGAATTGTATGGCAGATATATCGTAGGCTATGCACAGGCAGGAAAAAACCCGGCATACGACATTATGGGAAACAGTGTCAGAATGTATGGCTACAAGGATATCGACGAGGCAGAGAAAAAGACGGCGGAAGCTTTTTAGCCCGCTGCCCCTTGACAGTGTTTGGAGGATTGCATATGATGAAGATGCAAGAAACCGATTTCAAATATTGTCAGGGGGTTTTTAATGTATACAGAAATTTTGAAAAGCGGATGGAAATTTTATCTGGGAGACTGCGAGGAGGCCTGGTATAAAGGCTATGACGACAGCGGCTGGAGAGGTGTGACCGTGCCGCATGACTGGTCGGTGGAACTGCCCATGAGAAAGGAATATTCCAGCGGAACGGGCTATGTGGCAGGCGGCATCGGCTGGTATCGGGTGCGTTTTAGGCTGCCGGAAGAATGCAGGGGCAAGGCGGTTAAGGTTGTCTTTGACGGGGTCTACAAGAACAGTCAGGTCTGGTGCAACAGTTATTATCTGGGCAAGCGTCCTTACGGCTACAGTACCTTTTCCTATGACATCACTCACGCGGTGGCTTTTGGCGAGACGGAGAATGTTATTTGTGTAAAGGTGACACACACGGATATTGCGGATTCCAGATGGTTTACGGGAAGCGGCATCACCAGAAAGGTCAGCATTGTCTGTGAGGAGCCGGTACATCCCGAGGAGTACGGAATCGTGTTCCGGGCAGAGAACATTGAGGTAGAGGATATCGATATTGTGGAAAACGGTTCCGGAAACAACACAGGAAGCAATCTTACTGTTGCCGGAAACGCGGAACTTTCGGTGCGCCACAAGCCCGTATGTGCAGAGGGCCTGGGTGCGATTCTCATGGAGAATAGCGGCAGTGCTGATGCCCAAAAAGTAAGAATTCAAACGGTGTTGGAGGACAACACAGGGAAAGCGGTGCTCACACTGGAAGGAAATACGCCTGTGGGGACTGAATGCACCCTGCGGGGCAGGCTGGAACATGCGGCGCTCTGGTCTCCGGAGCACCCGTATCTGTACACCATGAAGACCCGGTATGCAGTGGGAGACGGTGCTTTTTATCCGGTGGATGAACAAAGAATTGGAATCCGCAGTATTTTCTTTGACCCTGAGAAGGGCTTTTTCCTGAACGGAAAAGAAACGAAGCTGAAGGGTGTCTGCGTTCACCATGACGGAGGCTGCCTTGGTGCTGCCATGGAGCCGGAGGTCTGGCAGAGACGGCTGCTTGCGCTGAAGGAATGTGGCTGTAATGCTATCCGGTGCAGCCATAATCCCCATATGCCGGAGCTTTACAGTCTTTGTGATGCAATGGGCTTCATGATGATGGACGAGGCCTTTGACGAGTGGGAAAATGCAAAGAATAAATGGTCTACGGGACACAATGTTTATCCGCCAAAGCATCAGGGATATTTTGAGGATTTTCCCCAGTGGTATGATGCAGATCTGCGTGCCATGGTACGCCGTGACAGAAATCATCCCTCCGTGGTTCTCTGGAGCATCGGCAATGAGATTGACTATCCAAACGACCCTTACTGTCATCCCTCCTTTGCCGACATGACGGGAAACAATGATGCGAACAAGCCTGCGGCAGAGCGGCAATATGATGCAAATAAGCCCAATGCGGAGAGACTTGTCACCATTGCGGCGAAACTGGAAAGAATCGTTCGGGAGGAGGATGACAGTCGTCCCGTGACGTTGGCGGCAGCCTTTCCGGAGCTTTCTGCTCAGACAGGACTTTTGAACGGGCTGGATGTCGTTGGTTATAACTACAAAGAGCATTTGTATGAAAAGGACCATGCCAGATTTCCTGAAAAGCCCTTTCTGGGGAGTGAAAACGGACATGGTTACCAGGCGTGGCTGGCGGTGAAGGAAAATGCCTACATCAGTGGGCAGTTCCTGTGGACGGGCATTGACTATCTGGGAGAATCCAGAGGGGAATGGCCTACCCACGGCTCTGCGGCGGGAATTCTGACCTGCGCAGGCGATAAAAAGCCGGAGTTTTATCGCAGACAGGCATTCTGGGAGGAAGAACCTGTGATTGCACTTGCAACCAGACGTGTGTCGGATGGCTCTGAGGATTGGCTGCCCATGATGGAGCACTGGAACTATCATTCCGGAGAAGAAATTCTGGTGAAGGTATTTTCAAACCTGCCTGTGGTGGCTCTGGAACTGAACGGAAACAGAGTCGGGAAGCTTTCCGGGTATAACGGGGACGGAGCATTCTGCTTCCGCGTATCGTATGAGCCGGGAGTGCTCCGGGCAGTAGGCGGCATCAAAGAAGACGGAAATGTGGTTCCGGATACGAGAAAACCGAATCAAATGCGGTACGCGGATGAGACGGGTGCGGTGCATTATATTGCGGAGCTCTCCACAGCAGGCGAGGCGAAGCAGCTGTCCTGTCAGGTCTGGAAGAAGCCGGATGCTCTGAGCGGCGAAAGCTGGGAGAGGGTCTCCCGGGACTTCGGCTACCTGTATCAGCTTGAGATGCAGCTTTTGGATGGAGAAGATCAGCCTGTCCATTGGCAGGAGAAGGAAATTTCTGTGGAGGTCACCGGAGATGGCGTACTTGCGGGCTTGGAGAGCGGGGATTTATCGGATGCATCCCCTTATTTTGGTACGAAGCGTATGACCTTTTCAGGGAGGCTTCTGGCATTTGTGCGAAGAACAGGTGCAGACGATATAAGCGTTAAAATCCGTATGGAAGACAAAACGCTGGAAGTAAGACTTTGATTTTTGGAGAAAATTCCACGGAACAGTCTGGTATTTTGCCCTTGACAGTCCCGGAAAAATCCCATATCATGAGAATTAGGAAACCGATTTCAGAAAACAAGAAGAGGTAGAACGGGATGGAAGCAGGTAGATCGGTTGAGGGTAAAAATATTACTATTTATGACATAGCGAAGGAAGCGGGCGTATCGGCGGCAACGGTTTCCAGAGTGCTGACGAGCAATGCAAATGTGCGTCCGGAAAAGAAGGAGCGTGTCCTGAAGCTCATTGAAAAGTATAATTTCAAGCCAAATGCCATGGCGAGGGGACTGTCCGACACCAGAAGCAAAATTATCGGCATCATTGTGGCAGATGTCCGAAATCCCTTTTATGCCCAGGTGTTTGTGGCCTGTGAGCTGGCAGCCCGGAAGCGGGGCTACACGGTGCTTCTTTGCAATTCTCTCGGAGAGAGAGAGCAGGAGATGAACCAGCTGGAGAAGCTGCATGAGCAGCGGGTGGACGCTGTGATTCAACTGGGCGGACGAGTGGACGATTTGATGTCCGATGTGGAATATGTGGAACAGGTCAACAGACTATTAAATGCCGTTCCCATGGTAGTTACCGGAAAGCTGGAGGGAACGAAGTGTTATCAGGTCCGTATCGACGCCATGAAGGCCATGGATCTTCTGATGGAGCACCTGATTGCTCTGGGGCACAGGAGGATTGCTCTGATTGGCGGGCGCAGGGATGTTTTGTCAACCTACGAAAAGATGCAGAGATATAAACAGATATTGGTGAAAAACCAAATCCCCTACAGGGAAGAACTGGTGGCACCGGACGGCTCCTATGATGACATGACGGCCTATGAGCAGATGAACCGTATGCTGGAACAGGGGATTGTTCCCACGGCGGTGATTGCCATTAATGACTTTTCTGCGGCAGGCATTATGCGCAGCCTTCTGGAGCGCGGCTATCGGATTCCGCAGGACATATCGCTGGTAAGCTATGACAATACTTATATCACGGAGCTTTTAATGCCCAAACTCACCAGTGTTGATTATAATTATGAGAGCTTCGGCGAAATGCTGGTCGAAAGTGCGGTTTCGGCTGTGGAGGGCAGAGAAGTTCCGCTGTTGCGTATGGTGGAGCCTACCTTGATTGTGAGGGAAAGCAGTGGCAGAGTAAGAGACAGCAAATAGAACAAATTGATACCGATTACAGAAAAAATTACAATAATTCAAACAAAAGAAGAGGATGACATGCCTCTTCTTTTTCTTTTTGAATTCTATGATTGTATATAATACACAAAAACACAAGAAACAAAATTGTATATATATGACAAAAATGCAATCGGTTTCAAAAATGAACTTGACCGTGATGGGGTAATATGCTATATTCGAAATATGAAATCGGTTGCAAAATGTGCAAAATGACAATGCCCGGAAGAAAGCCGGGAGAGGAGGGTGTGCAATATGTCACGAGGGACGAAAGCAATCGCCTTGAAACCGCAGACAAAGAAACTGACATTCTGGCAGAAGGTGTACAGGTACAGAGTACTGCTGCTGATGTGCCTTCCGGCAATACTGTTTTTCCTTGCCTTCAGTTATGCACCTATGCCCGGTATTTATGTGGCATTCGTAAAGTATAACTATCGGGACGGTATTTTCGGCAGTAAGTTTGTCGGACTGCGCAACTTTGAATTCCTGTTTTCTTCGGGTAAGCTCGGAGAACTGACAAGAAATACCATTCTCTACAATCTTGCATTTATTCTTTTTGGAAATATACTGGCAATCTTCGTTGCGATTCTGCTTAACGAGATGCGCTGTAAATGGTTTAAGAAGGTTTCCCAGACCATGATGTTTCTGCCGTACTTTATTTCGCAGGTTCTGGTAGGTGTTTTGGTATATAACCTTTTGAATTACGATTATGGTTTTGTGAACAGTATTCTGGTAAGCCTGGGATTTGAGAGATGGGGACCTTACTCCGATGCTTCAGTCTGGCCGGTGCTTCTGGTGATTATTCATCTGTGGCAGCAGACGGGCTACAATTCAGTCGTATATTTTGCCGCCATCATGGGAATTGACGCAGAGATTGTTGAGGCGGCAAGAGTGGACGGCGCAAACGGCTGGCAGAAAATCCGCTACATAATTCTGCCGGGCTTGAAGCCCACCTTCGTGATTCTTCTGCTCTTCGCGTTGGGTGGTATCGTAAAAGGTAATTTCGGTCTGTTCTACAACGTGGTTGGCAAGAATCCTTTGCTTTATTCCACGACAGATATTATTGAGACTTATGTATATCGTGCCTGTATGACGGATTTCAACTTTGCAACGGCATCCGCGGTTGGCCTCTATCAGTCGGTTATCGGTTTCTGTACAGTTATGGTATGTAACTTCATTGTGAAGAAAATCGACCCTGATTATTCATTGTTCTAGGTGGGAGGGCAGAGAGATGGCAAAGAAAGAAAAAGATTATTCCATACAGGGAAGCAAGGTAAAAATCGGTGCTTCCGACATGATTATCCGTGGAATCGGTTATGTGTTTGTTACCTTTTATGCACTCTGCTGTGTATTCCCCTTCCTGGTAATTGTGGGAACCTCCTTTACCAGTGAGACAGTGATTCGTGCAGAGGGCGTGAAACTGATACCAAAGGAAGCAACGCTTAAGGCATATGAAATGGTGTGCAAGGGCGGACAAATCTGGTATTCCTACCTACTTACGATTACGCTGACGGTTTGCGGTACGCTGGTTGGCCTGTCCATTATCGCCATGACAGGTTATGCTTTGCAGAGAAAGGATTTCCCTTTCCGCAATGCCATATCCTTCTATATTTACTTTACGAGCCTGTTTCAGGCGGGACTTGCTCCGTATTATCTGCTGATGACGCAGACATATCATTTGAAGGATAGTTATCTGGCTGTATTTTTACCGCTTTTAATGTCTCCATGGCTGATTATTCTGATGAAGAACTTCGTGAAATCAATACCGCACGAAATTACAGAGTCCGGTAAGATTGACGGAGCGGGAGATATGAAGATTTTTACGGCACTGATTCTTCCCATGTTAAAGCCGGCATTGGCTACCATAGGCCTGTTTCTGGCACTGGGGTATTGGAACGAGTGGTATCAGTCCTCCCTGTTCTTAAGCTCAAAGGTGACTACGGTTCCTCTTCAGTATAACCTGTACAAGGTGGTAAACGAGGTGCAGAGCTTGAAGAATTCCGTTGCAGGACAATACATTCAGCTGTCGGATATTCCTACAGAGAGCCTGAAGATGGCAACTGCCGTTATGGCGACCGGACCGATTATCTTCCTGTATCCTTTTGTACAGAAATATTTTATCGGAGGAATTACCGTAGGAGCAGTTAAGGGCTAAGGAAGAGAGCAAATTTTCTCGAAGCACCGCTTGCGGTGTGGACGGGAGAAGCGGAAAACAGAAAATAACTCCGTGGGGAGTTATCTATAAACAAACAAAATGGAGGGTTAGAAATGAAAAAGAAAATGTTAGCAGCTTTGCTTACGGCAACCATGGTTGCCGGTCTGACTGCATGTGGAAGCAGCGAAACAGGCGGCAAGAGCGGGGGAGACCTCAAGATTGACACATCCGAGCATGTAAAAATCACCTACATGACGACGGGTGGTAAGCCGACCAACGGCGCTACCGAAGAAATGCTTGAGGAATTGAACAAGATTCTGACCGAGAAGGTAAATGCGGAACTGGAAATTTACTATATTGACTGGACAGATTATCTTTCCGTTTACAATCTGACACTGGCACAGATGGACGGTACCGTAGATTTGGTTGGTACTGCTTCCGACTGGCTGGACGCATGGCCGAATGCCAAGAACGGTGCATTTCTGGAATTGTCCGAGGATATGTTAAAGACCTATGCGCCTAAGACCTGGGAGAGTGTTTCTCCTGAGCATTGGGAACTCTGCAAGTATAACGGCGAAATTTATCTGATGCCTGAGGACAATTATGCTCAGTGGACCAACCATGGCTTTGCATATCGTCTTGACTGGGCAAAGGAAGCCGGTTTGTCAGATGGCGTGAAGAGTTGGGAAGATTTGACAACCTACTTCCGCTATGTAAAGAGTGCTTATCCTGATGTGATTCCCTGGGATTCCGACGGTACACAGTACGGACAGATGGTTGGCGGATGGATTGTTTCCCACTCCGATTATGTTGCAATTGATGGTTTGAATTCCGGCGCTATGTGGGGCGGCACAAAGGGTGATCTCTACACCGTATATTCACCTTATGTAACCGATACCGATTCTCTGGTAGAGTTTGCAAAGATGATGAAGGAGTGGGATGAAATCGGCGTTTGGAAGACTGATGTGCTGAACAATACCGCTTCTGACAACCGTGAAGACTACAAGATCGGCCGTGTGGCTGCCGAGCAGCATCACACCCAGACCTGGACAGACCTTTGCTCTCATAAGGCTGGTTACACCATCTATGATGATGATCCGGATGCTGAGACAGGTTTCTTCTACTTTGGTGAAGAAACAGGCAATGTTGTAGCTCTTTCCATTACCCATGGTGCAATGGCAGTTTCTGCAGCCAGCAAGAATCCTGAGAGAGCTTTGATGGTTTACGATTTGCTGAGAAACGATCCTGATTGCTATAACCTGATTAACTATGGTATCAAGGGCAAACAGTGGGATACCGATGAGAACGGCATGAGAATTCAGCCCGCTTCCTACAATAAGGATACTGATGCAATCACCACGAACTACTGGTGGGGACGTAACGACGATCTGGAAATCAAGGATGCAACCATGAACTGGGATGTCATTGATCAGCTGTATGCAGAGTACGACAAGATTAAGATTGACTATCCTTACGGACAGTTCGTTCCTGAGGTTGACAATATTCAGGCAAAGATTAACAACATTTCCGAGATTCATACCAACTATATGAAGCAGATCGCTTTCGGTAAGTATCAGGGAACAGCTGAGGAAATCGTTGCTGAATATCAGGCAGCTCTGAAGGCAGCAGGTATCGACGAGGTTACTGCAGAACTGCAGAGACAGTTTGACGAGTTGTACAAATAGATTGTAAAATCTGAGTTTTTGATGTAAAGTAAGGACTGGAATTGGGGGAGTGCTGAGGCCTGGAAAGGAACAGGACTCCCCTTTTTTTACCCGAATGAGATATGCCGCAGGAGCGCGGCGGAAGCGAGGAAGCATGAAAACCTTTGAAATCAGAGATAATTTTTATATGGATGGGGAGCCTGTACGGATTATCTCAGGTGCTTTTCATTATTTTAGAACGGTTCCCGAATACTGGAGAGACAGACTGGAAAAATTGAAGGCGCTTGGATGTAACACGGTGGAAACCTACATTCCCTGGAACATGCATGAACCGGAAAAGGGAGAATTTCATTTTGAAGGTATCCTGGATATTGAGCGCTTTATCAGGCTGGCGCAGGAGCTTGGACTGTATGTGATTATCCGGCCATCACCCTACATCTGTGCAGAGTGGGAATTTGGAGGACTTCCGGCGTGGCTGCTCAGAGAGGATGGTATGAGGCTGCGTGTGAATTATCCTCCTTTTATGCACCACGTGGAGGAATACTATCAGGTGCTGATGCCGAAGCTTGTGCCCTGGCAGTTCATGAATGGCGGTCCTGTTATTATGATGCAGGTGGAAAATGAGTACGGCTATTATGCAAACGACAGCACCTATCTGGAAGCTATTCGGAAGCTGATGACAGATAATGGAGTACAGGTGCCGCTTGTGACCTCCGACGGGCCTTTTCCGGAGAGCCTCAATGCCGGAAAGCTGCCCGGAGCGCTGCCTACCGGAAACTTCGGTTCCAGAACCGAAGAACGGTTTGAAGTGCTGAAAAAATATACGGACGGTGGACCTCTGATGTGCACTGAGTTCTGGGTCGGCTGGTTTGACCACTGGGGGAACGGCGGTCATATGCGGGGAAATCTGGAAGAGAGTGTGAAGGATCTGGACAAAATGCTGGAGCTGGGACATGTGAATATTTACATGTTTGAAGGCGGCACCAATTTCGGCTTCATGAACGGTTCCAATTATTATGACGAACTGACCCCGGATGTTACCTCCTACGACTATGATGCCGTGCTCACCGAGGACGGACAGATTACCGAGAAGTATCGCAGATACAGAGAGGTCATCGGCAAGTATACGAAGCTGCCGGAGGTGGAGTTCTCAACGAAAATCGTGCGAAAGGCATATGGCACTCTGGAGGTAAAGGAGAAGGTCAGTCTGACCTCTACTCTGGAAACTTTAAGTAGCTGCACGGAAAGTATTTATCCGCAAGCAATGGAAAAGCTGGGACAGAACTATGGCTATATCCTCTACCGTTCCGCCCTGAATACAGAGGAAAATCTTGGGAAAATCAGGCTTTGGGGAGCCAATGACAGGGCTAATATTCTGGTGGACGACAAACACGTGCTGACGCTTTATGACAGAGAGCTTCTTGAGGAACACGAGCCGAATCTACCTATTAGAAAGGGAGCTCGTCTTGATATTCTGGTAGAAAACATGGGTCGTGTCAATTTCGGCCCCCGCATGGAGCAACAGAGAAAGGGAATTGACCAGTGCGTCCAGATTAACGGGCATATGCACAATCACTGGCAGCAGTATCCGCTTCCCTTAAATCATATTGAAAGAGTGGATTTTAGCGGAGCTTATCTGCCGGGAACGCCTGCCTTCTATCGCTTTACATTTACGGTGGAGGAACCGGGGGACACCTTCCTGGAGCCGGAGGGCTGGGGCAAGGGCTGTGCTTTTGTGAATGGATTTAATATAGGAAGATTCTGGGAAATCGGGCCGCAGAAGAGGCTGTATATTCCGGCGCCTCTTTTGAAAAAAGGAGAAAATGAGATTATTGTATTTGAGACGGAAGGCAAAGCACCGGGAACTATAATTTTAAAAGACGAACCGGATATTGGTTAGAAATTTTGCACATACTAAGCTTGCGGCATGGGAATCGGGCAGGGAAACCTGCCCGATTTTGAATGAGGAAAGGAGTATATGCAATATGGATATGAACGGAACAAACGGAATGGCATCAGGCACCTATGGCCTGACCGATATTCCTCTGGGTTTTGGCTTTGCCCTTGCCATGAATGAGCCGGCTATGGGAGCCTATGCAGCTCTCTCGGAGACAGAGAAGGAGCAACTCATCATGAAATGTCGTGATGCGAAATCGAAGGAGGAAATGCAGCGCATTGTGGATTCTCTGGTAACAGACAGAGATGCTGCGGGAATCATGGCAGAGGAGCGGGATAAGCTAAGCTGACAGGAGAGGGCGGCTGGCACTGGGCTAGTACCAGCCGCCGTCTATGGTAATGATTTGTCCTGTCATAAATGCGGGGGCATTGGCTGTCTGCCAGGCGAGCTGCGCCACTTCGTCGGGAAGCCCAAGCCTGTCTGCGGGAATTTCCGCTTTCAGGGCATCCATATCCTCCGGGGAGAGACAGCTGTTCATAGAAGTGCTGATAACGCCGCAGGCAATGGCGTTTACCTGAATATTGCTGGGAGCAAGCTCCTTGGCAAGCGCTTTTGTGAAGGCATTCATTCCGCCCTTGGAGGCAGAGTATGCCACCTCCATGGATGCACCCTGTGTACCCCAGACGGAAGAAATATTGATAATTTTTCCGCTGTGTTTTTTGAGCATCAGGGGAATTGCTGCGCGGCAGGTGTAAAAACAGGAGTCCAGATTGACGGACATCACCCGGTGCCATTCCTCGGCGGTCATGTCCGACAGAAGGCCGATATGTGCGATTCCGGCATTGTTCACCAGAACATCAAGTTCATCAATGCGGGAAAAAAGATTTTTCACATCTGTTTCGCAGCCCATGTCTGCATGTACGGCAAGACAGGAAATATGGTGTTCTGCCTGCAACGTATCTGCCAGACTTTGCAATTCTTCCATGGAATTGCGGCAGGTGAGAATAAGATTGCAGCGTTCCCCGGCAAAAAGCTCCGCGATGGCTTTTCCGATGCCACGGGATGCCCCGGTAATCAGGGCAGTTTTTTGAGGTTGATTCATATCAGACTCCTTCTGATGGTTATCGTAATGAATTGCTTTTAGTTTAGCACAAACGGTGGATATCCTCAACTTGCTTTTCTTTTTGGAAGCTGTTACAATTTTATCATCGGCTATGAAATGCTGGTAGAATGATAACAGGAAAAATTTGCGGTAATGACATAATTGGATTACAGAAAAGAGGACGAGCGATGTACGACTTGATTATTATCGGCTCCGGCCCGGCGGGACTTTCTGCCGCTGTATATGGGACGAGAGCGGGCTTGAAGCTCCTGGTGCTGGAGAGAGCACCCATGAGCGGCGGACAGGTTTTAAATACTTATGAGGTGGACAACTATCTTGGTATGCCCGGAATCAACGGGTTTGATATGGGTATGCAGTTCCGGGCCCATGCCGATAAGCTGGGAGTGGAATTTAAGGAGGCGGAGGTAACCGCTATTGAAGATAAGGGCGATAGAAAGCTTGTGTGCACGACGGAAGGAACACTGGAAGCGAAGTCGGTGATTCTTGCCACAGGTGCAGCGCATGCACAGCTCGGTGTGCCCGGCGAGGAAGAACTGAGCGGTATGGGAGTATCCTATTGCGCTACCTGCGACGGCGCCTTTTTCAGAGGAAAAACCGTAGCTGTGGTCGGCGGTGGAGATGTAGCCCTGGAGGATGCCATCTATCTGGCACGTACCTGCGAAAAGGTTTATCTGGTTCACAGACGGGACGAGCTTCGGGGTGCGAAGGTGCTTCAGGAGGAACTGATGAGTCTGCCCAATGCGGAAATCCTGTATAGCCGTGTTGTTGAGGAAATTTGCGGGGAGGATGCCGTGGAAAGCCTTCGTATCAGAAACGTGAAGAGCGGAGAAGTATCTGTGCTTCCTGTATCGGGTGTGTTTGTGGCAGTGGGCATTCATCCGGAAACGGAGCTTGTGCGTGAATTGACGGCCTGCGATGCCGGAGGCTATGTGTTGGCGGGGGAGGACTGCGCCACGCAGATGCCGGGACTGTTTGTGGCCGGAGATATCCGTAAGAAACCCATTCGTCAGATTGTGACGGCAGTTGCGGATGGAGCTAATGCAGCCACCTCTGCCGGTGCTTACTGTAATTCTTAAATTTTATGAAAGAAAACGAAATATTTGTTACAAAGGGATTTCACTTTCAGAAATCCCTTTTTTGATGGGGAAACATTAAAAATGCCTGAAAATAAAGGGGTTTGGAAGAAAAAACCAATTTCATCCAACTGTTGACAAACAGAATCTAAAGTGTTATATTTTTTAACAGACGTAATAAATTTGTAACATATCGCACCTGGAAGTGCGAAACGCGGGGCAATGAAATTGCCGGATTTTGGAGTTTCATTTAGCTGATACTGATTGGTTGGTTTTTATAAGAAGGAGTTTTGAATGAATTGCAAGAACTTGAGAGCGACAGCATATGCGTTGGCTGCAATAATCACCTTTTCGGGTGCGGGAATCACTGCGGATGCGGCAGGTTCCGGATCCGGTCCGCTGTTCAGCGGCGGTGTGGATATTGCGCTTGCCAACGGCAATAAGCTGGAGAATGTTTCTACAGATAAAACAATTCCCATAGAGTCTATCATTGAGTGGATTAATATGGATGATACAGAGACTGTTTCTGCGGAGCCTACAGAGGAGGATTTGTTTAAAAGTCTTGTCATTGCTCAGGTAAATGATTATGTGAATGTAAGAGATTTACCCAGCGAGACGGAAGGAAAGATTATCGGAAAGCTTTATAACAATTCCGTTGGAACCTTTATTGCCGAGGAGAATGGCTGGTATCAGATTTCCTCCGGTTCCGTGACAGGCTATGTGAAAGGGGAATATTGTGTAACCGGTGAGGAAGCGGTGGATATTGCAAGACAGGTAGGAACCCGGATTGCGACTGTTACCACACAGACCTTGTTTGTCCGCACGGAAGCAACGACCGAATCCTCCGTTCTGGGCATGGTTCCTGAAGCGGAAGAGCTTCTGGTGCTGGAGGAAACCGAAGGTTGGGTAAAGGTGGATGTCGAGGAAGGTACCGGCTGGGTATCTACCGATTATGTTGACCTTCACAGTGAATTTGTTCAGGCAGAATCCAAGGAGGAAGAAGCAGCCCGTCTTGCCAAGGAAGAGGAAGAAAGAAGAAAAGCAAGAGAGGCAGCAGCCGCAAAGGCACCTAAGACATCAACAACTACAACGACACAGACTCCTGCAAACTATTCTGTCGGAGAAGGCAGTGAAATGGGCGTTGCCGTTGCGGAATATGCGCTGCAGTTTGTCGGAAATCCTTATGTATATGGAGGTACCAGCCTGACAAACGGTGCTGACTGCTCCGGCTTTGTAATGAGCGTATATGCGAACTTCGGAGTCAGCCTGCCTCACTCCTCCGCATCTGACCGTTCTCAGGGTTATGCGGTAGACGGCCTTGACAATGCGCAGCCCGGTGACTTAATCTGCTATTCCGGTCATGTGGCATTGTATATCGGAAACGGACAGATTGTCCATGCTTCCAACAAGAAGACAGGTATTATTGTCTCCAATGCAGATTACAGAAAGATTCTTGCAATCAGGAGAATTTTCTAATCACAAAATAGATGCATACAGATTTTATACAGCAGTTTTGACGGATGACATGCACGGAACGGCTTGACATCGGTTGGGACTGCTGTATTATTTATGGTAGAGAAAGTAAGCAACGACTGATGAAAGAGTGGAGAGCGTGGATGAAGTCTGAAAAAAAAGTAACAGGTGTGTACAAAAAGATATTTATGGCAGTGTGTCTGGTTTGTTTCGGCATATTGTCATTTTTAGTTATACAAATTGCAAAACCCAACAGGGTCTATACCTATCCGCTTGGTCAGACACTTGAACTGAGCGGAGATGACCGCGCGGTGCTGTGTGAGAGGATTGGGCTTCCGGTTGGTATTTACACGGTTCAGGTCAATTATCGGACTGAGGATGACTTTGGATACTCGGTGAGCCTGACAGACGAAACCAAAGCACCTCTGAAGGTAATGCAAAACTCGCAGATGCTGGCGGCATCACATACCTCGGAGACTTTTCGTCTCTGGCTGTTGGAGAAATCAGAAAACCTGACTTTATTTGTTGAGGGAGATTCCGAACAGGAGATTTATTTTGATACCGTATGCATTACGGAGACAAACCAATTCTGGTATTGTATTACATTTGCAGTGGTTGTGCTATGCCTTCTGATTCTTGCGGGCATCTGGGGTGCAGCCTACCATCATGTACATAAAATACCCACAGTAAATTTTGTGGTTGCAGGAATAATTGTGCTTTTGACTGTTTTGCTGTCACGTCCCTTTTTGATGAACTGGATTTGTCTGACAGGAGATGTGGGCTATCATCTTGAGCGAATTGATGGTGTGGCGAGAAGCATTACAAATGGTGTTTTCCCTATGCGGCTGGAATCTAACTTCCCGTTTGAATATGGGTATGCGGACGGTGTTTTATATGGGTCCACACTTCTTTATATCCCGGCAATTTTATGGCTGATTGGCTTTCCGGTGATGTATTACTATAACTTATTTATCATTTTTATCAATTTTGCGACTATTGTAGTAGCGTTTTATTGCTTTTACAAAATTTTTAAAGATAAGTATATAGGTCTGATGTGCAGCGCGTTGTATGCGTTTTCTCTGTATCGTATCACTGTCCTGTATGGAAGGGGCTGTGTGGGAGAAGGAAGCGCTCAAATCTTTATGCCGTTGCTTATATACGGATATTTTCGGCTGTTTACGGAGGATACCAAAGAGAAAAACTATAAGAACATTTGGCTTATCCTGATGCTTGGATATACAGGCGTGTTGCAGACACATACTTTAACCTGTGAGCTTGCATTGATTTGGACCTGCGTGATATGCCTGATAAATGTGCGAAAGGTATTCCGGAAAGGAACATTTTTGGAACTGGTAAAGGGAGCAGCGGCCTCTTTTGCATGCAATGCCTGGTATGCAATTCCATTTCTTGATTATTATATTTCGGAGGATTTCCAGATTAAGAATCTCGGAAAACAGATGATTCAGTATCAGGGAATTTCCTTGAAGCTTGTGTTTGTCCACTTTTTTGACGGAGTTTTGGTCAGCGAGGAGGGATTGCCTATCAGGGCGGTGGGCCCGGGGCTGATACCGATGCTTGCAATGTTTGTTTTTGTCGGCATCAGCATTTATTGCTCTGTGAAGGGCAGAAAGAGTAAGCTGCTTTCGGCGGCAAGAACATGTGCAGCCCTGGCATTTATATGCATCGCATTCTCTCTGAAGATTTTCCCGTGGGATTGGATTCAGCAGCTGAATTCTTTGACAGAAAGAATCGTTTCCAGCTTCCTGATTCCTACGAGATTTTTAAATTGGGGAACGCTGTTTATGGTACCGGTGTTTGGGTACTGTCTGTGGTATGCAAAGTATGAAAGCAGGTGGAAAAAGATTGCCTGCTCCATCGGTGTGGCGGCAGTGCTTTTGTCGGTGGGAACCTCTTCCATGTATTTTATTTATCAGGTGACGCATACTTATGAAAGGGCACAGGTTTTCGATAATAATCTGATTTTGGGATATGTCTCAGGTGGTGAGTATGTGATATACGGAACAGATACTGCCGGCCTTACCTATGGATTGCCACAGGTATCGGAGTCGGTTCAGCTGCTGGAATATGAGAAAGGGGATTTGTCGGCAGAGCTGCGCTGTATCAACCAGTCGCAGTCGGAAGAAGGGTATGTTGAATTACCGCTGTTCCTTTATAAGGGCTATCATGCTTATGCCGGCTCGGGTGAAGAACTGCAATGCGTGTATGGCGACAACAATGTCATACGTGTGATGCTTCCGTCAGGTTTTGAGGATACGGTGTCAGTGCGGTTTGTGAGTCCTGCGCTCTGGAGAGTGGCGGAAATTGTCAGTCTTCTGGCATGGATTGGAATCTTAATTTATGGTATACGACGGGCAAGGAAGAAAGAATTGTCATGTAATTTGGTTTGTGATTGATTTTTTTGCAAGTTGTCAAAATATTATATTTGGGGATAAAGTACTATTGACTTTATGTCACTGTACAAATTACACAAAAAAAATCGAAAGAACGATATAACGTACAAAATGAAACAAATATGAACCAAAGGTTATCCACATGGATAATGTTGGAAAAAGCTGTAAAAGTGATTTATACACCAAGTTATACACATTATCCACAGATTTTTATCTGTTGAAAAACGGAAGAAAAAAGGAACATCTGTTTTGTGAAGTTCTTATAAAAAGCAAAATATGTCATAAAATGTCAAAAAATCAGTTGACATCCGTAATGTCAAAAACAAGTAAATAATTTGTTAAATTGTTGCAAAACCCAGCTTTAATATGTTATAATGTTCATACAATAAAGAACCGAAAGGGATGATTCATATGAAATTTATTATTGTAGGCAGAAACATTGAGGTCACACCCGGATTGAGAGCGGCAGTAGAAGAGAAAATCGGTAAGCTGGAGAAATATTTCAACCCCGATACAGAAGCACATGTCACTCTGAGCGTTGAAAAGGAGCGCCAGAAAATTGAGGTTACGATTCCTGTAAAGGGCAATATCATTCGTTCCGAGCAGGTCAGCAACGATATGTATGTTTCCATCGATCTGGTGGAGGAAATCATTGAGAGACAGCTGAAGAAGTATAAGAACAAAATCGTGGACAAGCAGCAGGCAGCAAGCTCTTTCAGCAAGATGTATGTGGAAAATGATTATATGGATGATGAGGAAATCAAGATTGTCCGTACGAAGAAGTTTGATATCAAGCCCATGTATCCTGAAGATGCCTGCATCCAGATGGAGCTTTTGGGACATAATTTTTACGTGTTTATCAATGCGGAGACGGATCAGGTCAATGTTGTATATAAGAGAAAGGGAGATACCTACGGTTTGATTGAGCCGGAGAATTAAAGAAAAACAGCACGGCGGGAGACGAATAAGTCTCCCGCTTTTTTCATATATTTCCAGTGATGAATCTACCGGGAGCAACGATGAATCGGGAGCAGCGGGCAAGATATGTCCAAAGAATCAAAAAGGGTATTCTGGCGGAGTGTATATTGGTGGTTTTGTTTGCTGCTGTAGTAGTAGGAAGGTCAGAAGCGGATGAAAAAGAACCAAGCTCCGGCAATCAGGTTCTGGCGGTGGAGGGGGATTATATCAAGTGGGTGGATTTCACTGTGTCCTATGAGGCACTCTGTAAGGCATATGAGTGGGATGTGCAGACACACGGAACGAATCATGAAATCTGCTGGGTAGATTTGCTTGCATACACAGCGGCAAAAACCGGAGGTGAATTTGGCAAGGATGCTCTGAAAACCATGGAAAAGGCGGCAAAAGCCGTTTCGGAGGGGGAAAAGACCTTTGAGGAGCTGACAGAGGATTTGAAATATTTCTCCTATTATAAAGAGGCGTATGATGCGGCAATCGGCGGACTGGTAGGAGAGTATGAGAGAGAAGTGGTGGGAACGGAGACCGTAAGTCAGACAGAAAACAACACCGTGGCAGGACAGAAGCAATACGAGACGGTTTACGGTCTGAAAGGTTATTTTCCTCTGGCGAGAGGGTTTGACTATACACATTATGACGATTTTGGAGCAGGCAGAAGCTATGGCTACCAGCGTAAACACCTGGGACACGATATGATGGGACTTGTAGGTACACCTATAATAGCTGTGGAATCCGGCACTGTGGAGGCACTGGGGTGGAACCAGTACGGCGGCTGGAGAATTGGTATCAGGAGCTTTGACAAGAAGCGATATTATTACTATGCACATCTGCGGCAGAACTATCCTTATGCGGAAGGACTGGAGGTAGGCAGTGTTGTCACGGCGGGAGATGTCATCGGCTATATGGGGCACACGGGCTACAGCACTCAGGAGAATGTGAATAATATAGAAGTAACACATCTTCACTGGGGGTTGCAGCTGATTTTTGACGAATCCCAGAAGGAAGGCAATAATGAAATATGGATTGACGTGTATCCCCTGACAAGATTTCTGTCGAAGCACACGCAGCCGGCTGTAAAGGTAGAAGGGACAAAGGAGTGGGTACGCACCACGGACGTCAGGGACCCGGCGGTGGAAGAGTATATGCAGGAGAATAATTTGTGCGAAGAAAATCCGGCAGAAATGCAGGAGAATGGAAAGGAAGGAGAGTGATTCATTCTGTGGTGTCGGTTCCCAGCCGGAACGCCCTGCTTTTTTCCAGGCGCTCTTTCCAAATGCCCTCAGTGCCACGGGTACCGGGCTGATAGTATTGCCTGTCCTTCAGACTTTCAGGAAGGCAGGTCATACGGGCAATTTTCTCTTCGGTGTTATGGGCATAGACATAGCCTTCTCCATAGTGCAGTTCGTCCATAAGCTGTGTCGGTGCGTTGCGGATGACGAGCGGAACCGGCTCGGACAGCTGGCTCAGGGCGTCTGTCTTAGCGGCTTCGTAGGCGCGGTATACGGCATTGGAGCGGGGCGCCAGGGACAGATAGATGACTGCCTGCGTCAGGTTCAGATTGCATTCGGGCATACCGTTAAAGTGACACGCCTGGTATGCAGCGACGGCAATCTGCAGCGCCTGATTGTCCGCAAGGCCGATATCCTCGCTGGCGAAGCGGATGAGTCTGCGCGCAATGAAAAGGGGGTCTTCTCCGGCCTCCAGCATTCTTGCCAGCCAGTAAACCGCCGCGTCCGGGTCGGAATTGCGCATGGACTTGTGAAGGGCGGAAATCAGATTGTAATGCTCCTCCCCCTTTTTGTCATATAATAATGTTTTTTTGCCGAGGCACTGCTCCAGTGTCTCTTTTTTTACGGTGATGGAGCCGTCGGAGGCAATCTCACCGTTTAACACGGCCATTTCCAGAGTGTTCAGAGCAGTGCGTGCATCCCCGTTTGCGAAGGCGGCAATGGTGGCAAGAAGCGTCTTGTCCATGTGGATTTCCATACTGCCGAAGCCGCGTTTGTCGGAGAGGGCGCGGGATAACAGCTCTGTCAAATCCTCCGCAGTCAGTTCCTTCAGTACAAAGACCTTGCAGCGTGACAGCAGAGCGGCGTTGATTTCAAAGGAGGGATTTTCGGTGGTGGCGCCAATCAGGGTGATGCTGCCCTTTTCCACATAAGGAAGAAAGGCATCCTGCTGTGCCTTGTTGAAACGGTGAATCTCGTCCACGAAGCAGAGGGTGCGCACGCCGTAAGCCCGATTGTCCTCCGCCTGTTTCATAATCTCCTTGATTTCCTTGATGCCGCTGGTGACGGCGCTGAAATTGACGAAGCCTGACCTTGTGCGGTTGGCGATAATTCTCGCCAGAGTGGTTTTGCCCACGCCGGGAGGCCCCCAGAAAATCATGGAAGGAATTCTGTCCTGCTCTAACATCCGCCGCAGCAGCTTTCCCACGCCCAGAAGGTGTTTCTGGCCGATGTAGTCCTCCAGAGTCTGGGGGCGCATCCTGTTGGCCAGTGGCGCCATGGCAGAGGAGAGGGAATGTTCATTTTGAGGATCAAATAAAGAAAG
>JBJEJG010000014.1:0-4895 GCA_051877795.1 Acetatifactor sp. | reverse complement strand
TGGACAGTTATCGGATTCCTATGCACAGTGTACAGCTAATGCGAAGAGACAAGCTGGTTTTTGAAGGCTATTATGCACCTTGTAAAAAAGGAGAGCTGCATCGTATGTTCTCTGTCAGTAAAAGCTTTACTGCAGTGGCTATCGGCAAATTGGAAGAAGAGGGGCTTATCTCCTTAGATGATCCGATTGTAAAATACTTTCCGGAATATTATTCTGACAGTCTGCATCCCTGGATAAAAGAGATGACAATTCGCAATATGCTGGAGATGCGTACCTGCCATTCGTTTACAACCTATAAGGCGCATTTGGACAGAAACTGGGTGGAGAGCTTCTTTATTACCCCACCTAATCATAAGCCGGGAACTGTATTTCATTATGACACATCATCTGCGCATACGCTATGTGCTTTGGTGGAAAAACTGTCAGGCAAACCCATGCTGGAATATTTAAAGGATACTGTTTTGCGGGAGATTGGCTTTTCAGAGTCATCCTATATGGTGAAAGATCCGTTTGGAACATCTATGGGTGGGAGCGGCTTGATGGCGACGGCAGAGGACTTATTACGCTTCGGAATTTTATTGATGCACAAGGGCGAGATTAACGGAAAGCAGCTGGTGAGCAGGGAGTTTCTGGATAAGGCTACAACCTGTCAGGTAGAGAATATGGTAAAGGGTCCTACTGTGGCAGAGTGCCAGGGCTATGGTTATCAGATTTGGATGGGACAGTATGGAAGCTTTATGTGCCTGGGAATGGGAGGTCAGTTGATTATCTGTCTGCCTGAACAGGATCTGCTGTGTGTGACAACCGCGGATACGCAAGGAATAGGCGGCGGAAATCAGCTCATCATGAACTGCTTTTTTGAGGAGATTTTGCCTGCACTGTCAGAAATGCCCCTGCCGCTGAGCGCTGAGAATGATGATGCATTACAGGCTTATGCGGGAAAGCTGCATATCAGGTCTTTGAGCGAATTGCAGAAAAAACAGTGTATGGAGGTTCGGCATCCGGAGGTTAGCACGAAAACCTATGCAATAGAGGAGAATTCTCAGGGCTTTGAAGCAATGAGTCTCAGACTTGAGCCTTCAGGTGATGGGGTATTGACATTTGTACTGAAAGGAAAGACATGTAATGTCAGGTTTGGATATGACAAAGTACTTTCCGACCGCTTCCCTGTACATGATATGCAGTGTGCCTCCAGTGGAACGTGGCTGGATGAAAACACCTTTTATATCAGGACTTTTTTGCTGGATGAGGCATGTGGGTCAATTCATTTCCAGCTATGCTTCGGCGAAGATGATCTGACTGTCTTTATGAAAAAGGACGATGAGATGCTGTTTGGAGAGTTCACAGGTCATATTTACGGGAAGGCAGTCTAGGCAAAAGCAACGAACCCCTATATCATGGGAGCTTAAAGCTGTGAGAACACTTCTCCTATAGGAGCCTGAAGCAATAAATCTGCGTAGGAATCTCTGGGAGTGGATGCCTTGTTGATGACAACCAGTTTTTCTCCTCTGAAGTAATCAATCAGACCTGCAGCAGGGTAAACGGCGAGGGAGGTGCCGCCGATGATGAGCACGTCAGCCTCCTGGATATAGTGAATCGCATCGTTCAGGGTTTTTTGGTTCAGGCCTTCCTCATAAAGCACTACATCAGGCTTTACAGGGCCGCCACATTTCTCACACTTGGGTATATCTGTTGAGTGCAAAACATAATCCATGTCATGGAACTGCCCGCAGTTTTCACAGTAGTTGCGGAGAACTGAACCGTGCAGTTCCAGAACAACCTTGCTGCCGGCTGCCTGATGCAGACCATCAATATTTTGGGTGATAACTGCACGCAGCTTGCCGCGCTGTTCCAGTTCAGCCAGTTTTAAATGTGCTGCGTTCGGTTTGACATCCGGGAACAGCATTTTGTTTCGATAAAAACGATAAAATTCCTTTGGATTCCTGCGATAAAAGGTATGGCTGAGAATGGTTTCGGGAGGATAATCATACTGCTGGTTATAAAGACCGTCTACGCTTCTGAAATCGGGGATTCCACTCTCAGTGGATACACCGGCGCCTCCAAAAAAGACAATGTTGTCATATTTTTCTATAACTGCTTTCAGTGCTTCTATTTCTTTTTGACAATCCTTCATAGTTTTCTCCTGTCTCTGCGTTCCGCGCATCTGAAATTTTTTCAAACGATTTCCGGCGGTATCAATCCACCGATACTATCTTCATTGTAGCATAAATCGCTTTATTTTCAAAAGAAAGTTAGAAAATCTTAAGAAACAAGCGGCTCGGAAATATTGAGGAAGCCGGGTCTTTTATGTTATAGTTATTAAGATAAAGGCAACCTTTAATGAGTGAAAAATATGGTGAAAAGAAAAAGAGAGAATTTAGTTCCCTTTGAAAAGAGTGAACGAGTCATTCATTTGGATCAAAGGGGAAAGAAAAAGAAAATTATACCGGGTGCGCTGCTTTTTATGATACTGGGTATTCTTTGCCTTGGCTACTGTATTGCAATCCTTATCTGTGGCTTCGGAACATGGTTTTTCCTGATATGGGGAGTAATGGGAGTCTTTTGCATTCTGGCGGGGCTGGTCTGCAGCAAAAAGGCGTTGGTGAAGAAAATTCCATCCCGGATAAAGAGAATAGCAGGGGCTGTATGCGGACTGATGCTTCTGCTATTTTGTGCCGTTGAGGGTTTGATTCTCTCCGAGTTCGGTGCTTCAGCCGATTCGGGAGCAGATTATGTTATTGTTTTGGGAGCGCAGTGGAAAGAGAGCGGACCCAGTGAGGTTTTGCGTCGGCGTCTCGACAAGGCGATTGTCTACTTGAATAACAGTCCTGCTACAAGAGTAATTGTGTCTGGCGGACAAGGGGAAAACGAGCCTGTCAGTGAGGCGGCAGGGATGAAGGAATATCTGATTCGGGCCGGAATTGCGGAGGAACGGATTCTGACAGAAGAACAGTCTTTTAATACGAAAGAAAATCTGGTATACAGCGGTCAGCTGTTGGACAGAGAAAATGATACAGTTGTTTTGGTGACGAACAATTTTCATATGTTTCGCGCCTTAAGAATTGCGGAAAAGCAGGGGTATTCTCATGTGGAAGGACTGGCAGCTTCGTCTGTTGCAGGATTTCTGCCGAACAATCTGCTTCGGGAATTTTTGAGCGTATTGAAGAACTTTGCAGTAGGTAATCTGTAGAATAAAGTGTCAGGGAAAGAAACGGAGTGGAAAATGGAAATCAATGTTGGAGATATTTTAAAATTGAAAAAACAGCATCCCTGTGGAAGCCATGAGTGGGAGGTGCTGAGAGTAGGGGCAGATTTTCGCATTAAATGCAGAGGCTGCGGCCATCAGATTATGATAGCCAGAAAGCTTTTGGAAAAGAATGTCAAAGAAATTTTGTAAAAACAGGCATAAATTCCCGAAAACACTTGAAATGTCGGGAGGTTTATGCTATTATATTAACTCGTGATGAATCAAATTCCTTGCTCGCATTTTGTTTGCGGGCCAGAGACCAAAAGGAGGTAACAACAATGAACAAGTATGAATTAGCGATTGTTGTCACGGCTAAAATCGAGGATGAGCAGAGGGCAGAAGTTGTCGAGAAGTGCAAGGCTCTGATTGAAAGATTTGGCGGTACAGTGACCAACGTTGACGATTGGGGCAAGAAGCGTCTTGCTTACGAAGTTCAGAAGATGAAGGAAGCTTATTATTACTTCATCAGCTTCGACGCAGAGAGCACTGTTCCGGCTGAAATCGAGAGTCGTGTTCGTATTATGGACAACGTCATCAGATACTTAGTCGTTAGACAGGATGAGGCTTAATTAGAAAGCGAGAAGTGTAATATGAATAAAGTAATTCTTATGGGACGTTTGACAAGGGACCCCGAAGTGAGATATTCTCAGGGGGCCAGCCAGACCGCAGTTGCACGTTTTTCCGTTGCGGTAGACAGAAGATTTAAGCGTGAGGGAGAACCCGATGCTGATTTCTTTAACTGCACCTGCTTCGGCAAACAGGCTGAGTTCGTCGAGAGATACCTGCATAAGGGTGTCAAGGTTGTTCTGAGCGGCAGAGTCCAGAATGACAATTATACCAACAAGGACGGACAGATGGTTTACAGTGTCCGCATTATGGTGGATGAAATCGAGTTTGCAGAGAGCAAGAATGCATCCGGCGGAAACGAGGGTGGTTACAATAACGGTGGTTACGCAGGAGGCGGAAACAGCACTCCCGCAGCTTCCGGTGCAGGAGACGGTTTTATGAACATCCCTGACGGTATTGATGAAGAATTACCGTTTAACTAAGTTGATTCAGTAAGATAGGAGGCATTGAAATGGCTTACAATAAAGCAGAGAAATCCGATGCGCCCATGAGAAAAAAGGGCGGAGTTCGCAGAAGAAAAAAGGTATGCGTGTTCTGTGGTAAGGATAATGTAATTGATTACAAGGATACCAATAAGCTGAAGAGATACGTTTCCGAGAGAGGCAAGATTCTTCCTCGTCGTATTACCGGAAACTGTGCAAAGCATCAGAGAGCACTGACTGTAGCTATTAAGAGAGCTCGCCACGTTGCATTGATGCCCTACGTTCAGGACTAATCTTTTGACCCTGGCTGAAAAGCCAGGGCTTTTTTTCGCTTCTTTTGTGAAATTCTACACAACATCCCTTGTTTTGACAAATTAAATTGTGGCATATAGTGAATATATTTGGTATAATGTACGGTAAGGGCAGAGTCAAAGTCATGCCTGGAGTACCCTGTGCTTGCACAGAGGGTATCCCAGGCATGACCTTGACGAGCGAAGCGAACGAGGAACGCGGAGCGTTTCGAGTGTCTGCCCGTCGGGAAACGGACGAGCGAAGCGAACGAGGAACGCGGAGCGTTTCGAGTGTCTGCCCGTCGGGAA
>JBJEJG010000013.1:0-4979 GCA_051877795.1 Acetatifactor sp. | reverse complement strand
CGGGAAACGGACGAGCGAAGCGAACGAGGAACGCGGAGCGTTTCGAGTGTCTGCCTTATGGGGTGCATGCATATGAAAAAAAGACTTAAATTAAAGGGTCGAATTAAGACCTATATTCAGTTTTGTATTTACCTGGGGATACTTCTGTGCGTGGTTGACATTGCCATGTTCATGATTGATGTCCGTGCGGGTGCGTTGCTGACTGCTTATACGGCGCTTTACTTTGCAATAACACTTTCACGCTATTTTTATAATAAGACAATCATCATGAATGAATTGGTGAGTTTTGCCACGGAATACGGGCAGATTCAAAGAAAACTGTTGCGTGAACTGGAATTGCCGTATGCTCTTCTGGACGATTCCGGAAAGGTAATTTGGACGAATGTGGCCTTCGAGACGGTGATTCATCAGCCCAAGGGTTATAATAAGTCTATTACTGCGCTGTTCCCAACCCTTACCCGTGACCGTCTGCCGGATGACAGCGGCGTGGATGAGGCTCAATATGAGCTGGAATACGAGGGGAATGAGTATATCGCCAAGTTCAGAAAAATTTCGCTGAAAGAGATGGCTGAGCACAGCGATATGATTGACGCAAAGGACTATAACGGATATTTGATTGCCGTTTATCTCTTTGACGAGACGGCCCTGCACATTGCCCTGCAGGAAGTGGATGACCAGAGTCTTGCGGTTGGCATGATTTATCTGGATAATTATGAAGAGGCGCTCGAGAGTGTGGAGGAGGTTCGCCGTTCCCTGTTGATTGCACTCATCGACCGAAAGGTCAACAAATATATATCCGGATTTGACGGAATCTGCAAAAAGCTTGAGAAGGACAAGTATCTTGTCATCATGCGCAAGAAGGCAATTGCGCAGCTGCAGGAGTCCAGATTTGATTTGTTGGAAGAGGTTAAAACCGTAAATATCGGAAACGAGATGGCGGTGACAATCAGTATCGGTGTGGGTCTGGACGGGCTGACCTATGCCCAGAATTATGAGTTTGCCAGAAATGCCATCGATCTGGCTTTAGGCCGCGGCGGTGACCAGGCTGTAATTAAGACACCGGAGAGTATTACCTATTATGGCGGTAAGAGTCAGCAGGTGGAGAAAAATACCCGTGTGAAGGCTCGCGTGAAGGCTCATGCGCTTCGTGAAATTATCACCAGCAAGGATTTGGTGCTCGTTATGGGACACAGAATGCCTGATGTGGACAGCTTTGGTGCTGCTGTAGGTATCTACAGAATTGCCCAGACACTGGGGCGTAAAGCACACATTGTCCTGAATGAGGCGACGCCGGCGATTGCTCCTATGGTGGAACTGTTCCAGAACAATCCGGAATATGAAGAGGATATGATTATTAACAATGCGCAGGCAATTGAAGAGGCCAGCAGCAATTCGGTTTTAGTTGTCGTGGACGTAAATAAGCCTTCTATTACGGAATGTCCTGATTTGCTGCGCTTCTGCAAGTCTGTAGTAGTGCTGGACCATCACAGACAGGGTACGGAAACAATTGAGAATGCAACTCTGTCCTATGTGGAGCCTTATGCATCCTCTTCCTGCGAGATGGTATCTGAGATTTTGCAGTACACTTATGACAATATTAAAATACATACAGAGGAAGCGGACTGTATGTATTCGGGCATTATGATAGACACCAACAATTTTATGACGAAAACAGGTGTCAGAACCTTCGAGGCCGCTGCGTTCCTGCGGCGTAACGGAGCTGATGTCACAAGAGTCCGCAAGCTGTTTCGTGAGGATGCTCTGGAGTATAAGGCAAAGGCAGATGCAGTCAGCCAGGCTGAAATTTATAAACAGTATTTTGCAATTTCCGTCTGCACAGCAGACGATTTGCCGAGTCCTACCATAATCGGTGCACAGGCGGCAAATGAGCTTCTGAATATCAAGGGCATTAAGGCTAGCTTTGTATTGACGGATTATCAGGGCAAGATTTACATCAGCGCCCGCTCCATCGACGAAGTGAATGTGCAGATTATTATGGAGCGCATGGGTGGCGGTGGACATATGAACACTGCAGCCTGCCAGATGGAAGGAATGGGACTGATTGAGGCGATTGGCGCCTTGAAGCGTACGATTGACGCTATGCTGGAAAACAATGAAATTTAGAGAAACATTTGATGATAGAAAGGACTTGAAGAAATGAAAATTATTTTATTACAGGACGAGAAAAAGCTGGGTAAAAAGGGTGACATTATCGAAGCCAGTGAGGGATATGCAAGAAATTATATTCTGCCCAAGAAGATAGGTGTGGAAGCGACTTCTAAGAATTTGAATGACTTGAAGCTTCAGAAAGCCAATGCTGACAGAATTGCAAAGGAACAGCTGGATGCTGCCAGAGCATTGGCAGCGGAGCTGGAGACAAAGCAGATTGTCGTAAAAATTAAGGCGGGAGAGGGTGGCAAGACCTTCGGCTCTGTTTCCGGCAAGGAGATTGCAGCAGCCTGCAAAGAACAGCATAACCTTGAAATTGACAAAAAGAAGCTTGTCCTGCCAGAGGCACTGAAAAATTTTGGCTCCTACGAGGTAGCAGTGAAGCTGCATCCTCAGGTGACAGGAAAGCTGACAGTAAAGGTTGTTGAGGCCTGACTATGTATAATAATCTTATTCAAGGCAGAAGATGGACGAATGACCATCGGTATCATGATGCGAAGCAATCATGAGAATGTATGAAAGAGGAAGTGACCCATGCCTGCTATGGAAGAAAATGTATTAAAGAGAATATTGCCCCATAGCGTGGAGGCGGAACAGTCGGTTATCGGTTCCATGATTATGGACAGAGAAGCCATTGTTGTGGCTTCCGAGCTGATTTCGGGGGATGATTTTTACAATAAACAATATGGCATTCTTTTTGAAACAATGGTGGAGCTGAATGACGCAGGAAGTCCGGTGGATTTGGTGACTCTGCAGAATCGCCTGAAGGAGAAGGATGTTCCGCCGGAGGTCAGCAGCCTTGAATTTGTCAGGGAATTGATTACAGCAGTGCCGACCTCGGCAAATATTAAGTATTATGCCAATATTGTAGCGGAGAAATCCACTCTGAGAAAGCTGATTCGCCTGAATGAAGAGATTGCCAATACCTGCTATGCGGAAAAGGAGAGCTTGGAATACATATTGGATGACACGGAGAAAAGAGTCTTTCAGTTGGTGCAAAAGCGCACTACGGATGATTTTGTTCCGATTCGCCAGATTGTCATGAATGCCATGGACAAGATTGAGACAGCGGCAAAGAATAAGGGAAGTGTCACCGGTATCCCCACAGGCTTTATTGATTTAGATTACAGGACGGCCGGAATGCAGCCCTCTGATTTGATTCTGGTGGCTGCGCGTCCTTCCATGGGAAAGACGGCCTTTGAATTGAACTTGGCGCAATATATGGCTTTTAAAAAGAATCTGACGGTAGCACTGTTCAGCTTGGAAATGAGTAAGGAGCAGCTGGTGAACCGTATGTTCTCTCTGGAGTCCAGTGTAGATGCCCAGAAGCTTCGTATAGGTCAGCTGAATGATCAGGAGTGGGAGAGACTGATAGAGAGCGCAGGAACAATCGGAAAATCGAATTTGATTATTGACGATACTCCGGGCATCAGTATTGCAGAGCTTCGGTCTAAGTGCCGCAAGTATAAGCTGGAGCATAATCTCGCCATCATTATGATTGACTATTTACAGCTCATGTCAGGAAGCGGCAGAAGCGAGTCCAGACAACAGGAGATTTCCGATATTTCCCGGTCTTTAAAGGCGTTGGCGAGGGAACTGAACGTTCCTGTGGTTGCCTTGTCCCAGCTTTCCCGTGCGGTGGAGCAGAGGCCGGATCACAGACCCATGCTGTCGGATTTGCGTGAGTCGGGAGCAATTGAGCAGGATGCTGACGTAGTAATGTTTCTTTACCGTGATGACTATTACAATCATGATTCCCCTGATAAGGGAATTTCCGAGGTCATTATTGCGAAGCAGAGAAACGGTCCTATCGGCACGGTGAAGCTGGCCTGGCTGCCGGAGTACACCAAGTTTGCAAATCTGGAGCACAAAAAAGAAGATTACTAAAACAATATATGTAAATATACAAAAGAGAATGAGCCAAAAGGCTTGTTCTCTTTTTGCGTTTAGAAAGGAGAAGCTATGAGCAATTATTTGTTTATTTCTGATGCTGCAAAAGAGGTAAAGGTGGAGAGCCATGTGTTGAGATACTGGGAGGAGGAGCTGCATCTTCCGATTAAACGAAATGAATTAGGACATCGATACTATACGGAGGAAGATGTCGAACGGTTTAAACAAATTAAAAGCATGAAGGAGAGAGGATTACAGTTGAAGGCGATTAAAATGATTCTGAAGGACGGAAAACTGGATGTACTGACACCGGAGGATGTGGAAAAGCAAAAGGGACAAGCTGCTTCAGGACAGGAAAATGCTTCAGAGAAGGAAAAGGAGGAAAAGGAAAACAGCGCGCGGGAGGGGAATTCCGAGGAAAACCGCGGTTTAGCCATTGATATTATTCCCGGCAGGCAGACGCAGGTAGTGCAGGAAAACAGAGAGGAAAAATCCAGGAGACTGCAATGGCTGCTGCAGCAGCTAATCAGAGAAACCCTGCAGGAGAACAATGGAGAGCTTTGCAAAGAAATCAAGGAAAGCGTTGTAAAGGAACTGGATTATCAGTTTCGTATGCAGGAGGAGCGGGAAGAAGCCAGAGACAAAATGATGGCTGAACGTGATGAGGAGCATTATAAAAAGATGGACGAGCTGCTTAGGAAAAAGAGCAGAGGAAAATTTGCTTTGGGAAAAAAAAGAAAAGGCACCCCATAAGGGTGCCTTTAGGCTTGTAGATTGCGTTTTTTACTCGCATATCATCAGATATTAATCCTCAGAAATAGCACCAACGGGGCACTGGCCTGCGCAGGAACCGCAGCTGATGCACTTTTCAGCATCAATTTCAAACTTTCCATCCCCCATGCTGATAGCGCCAACAGGGC
>JBJEJG010000012.1:0-25683 GCA_051877795.1 Acetatifactor sp. | reverse complement strand
TCATATGATGCCGGAAATGGATGGTATTGAAACACTGCAAAATATGAAGGCGCTTCCGGACAACCCTAACAGGGGAACACCGGTTATCATGCTGACGGCAAATGCTATCGTAGGGGCAAAAGAAG
The DNA here is from genome assembly GCA_051877795.1 of Acetatifactor sp. Classification (GTDB taxonomy): domain Bacteria; phylum Bacillota; class Clostridia; order Lachnospirales; family Lachnospiraceae; genus Acetatifactor. The sequence goes on along the minus strand of JBJEJG010000012.1, from coordinate 25,558 downwards.
AATACATGGAGGCGGGCTTCACCGATTATTTGACAAAGCCAATCCAGGAAACGGCATTATTGGAGATGCTTCTAAAATATCTGCCGGAAGAATTTATTTGTGAAAGCAAAGAAATAGAAAATTCTGAAGATATGGTGCAGTCAGAGCCGGAAGAGCAGATAGAGGAGTCGGAAAGGGAGCAAATGCGGCAGCTGGAAAAACTGGAAGGACTGGATGTGCAGACCGGGCTTTCATACTGCATGAATGAGGAAGAATTTTATGTAGAAATACTGAAAGAATATCTGAAAACGGATAAAGCGTCAAAGATAGAACAATTTTTTGCCGAGGAGGATTGGAATAATTATAGAACCGTTGTGCATGCATTAAAGAGTACCTCCCTTACGATAGGGGCTGTTCATTTGTCTGAGGAGGCAAAAGCTCTGGAAATGGCAGCAAAAGAAGGAGATGTGGATTATATCCGGTCACATCATAAAGACGTATTGGAAGAATATATAAGGCTGACAGAAAGGATGAAAGAAATACTGGAAGATGGGGCGCAAGTATAAGGGGGCGTTTGTATCTCTCTGGGATTAGTAATGTAAAAATACCACCAATGGAGAGTAACACAAATGAACTTTTTATGGATTTAGATTACAGCACTTGTCATAGAATTTTTAAAGGAAAAACGCACCGGGCAATTTACGATAAAAGAGAAGCAGGAGGAGTTACAAATGGGAGAGCTTAGCATGGAGGATTTGGAGAAGCAACTAAAGGATGGTTGGATAAAAGACCAGCCCTATGTTTTTGTCAGCTATGCAAGTAAAAATAAGGATAAGGTGTTTGAAGCGGTATTGGAGCTGCGGAAACGTGGCATTAACGTATATGTGGATGTTGAACTGCAGGAAAATATTTCGAAAAACTGGATTGAAAATATAAAGGAGCGCCTTCTTGATTGCGACTGCAAGGGGATGGTGTCTTTTATCAGTATTGATTTCATGCGCAGTTATGCGTGCCTGATTGAGCAGTTAATGCCGGCATCGGATGATATGATAGAGGAAAAGGGGAAGAAATTGCCGAATTTCTACATATCGTTAGATGAAAGAATGGGGACGCCGCAGGGAATCCACAGCGTAATCTATGAAAGCGAGATTAAGCAGAGCCAGGAAATGAAAGTAACCATGGTCCCTGAGGAGAGAACGGTTTTGCAGACGGTGATGGAAAACAATGCTGAGATAAGGACCGAAATAAAGGAATCGGGGAAAACCGTATCCGGCGAGCTGGATAAAATTAAGACGAAACATCATATTGTAGTTAATATGTACAAATACTTTTTTGCCGAAAAGAGTGTGAGTCTTCAGTTATATAAAACGGCAAAAGAGTGTGCAGGTCTTTTATATAATAATTTTGTGAATGAGAAAAATGATTCCATTCACATGGAGGTGTTGCCTGAATTGGTGCAGCGATATGGGGAAGTGGCTGTCCAAACAGAGAGCAGGGTTGTTTTGGAACAAAGTGAGAGTGAGAATCAGACTGTTGAACAGAAGGAAGATGATGCGGCTGAGAAGCCGGAGACATCTGACGGTATGGATGGACTGCTGTACTATAACGGGGCGGTCGGAAAGGACAATGGGCTTGGCGGCATTATTCTGCAAAAGGCTTCTAAAATCAGTAGGAATGAAGTCGCATCCTGCCCGGAAAATGCAAAGAAGAAGAGGAAGGAAGCAGCGGACAAGGGCTGGATTGTTGATGAGGGAGATTTCTGGCGGCTTACAGAAGAAATGGAGTTTAAGAGCCGTTCCGGAGCTGCCTGTTTTGTGTCCGGTTCCAGTGTAAACGGAATGCTTGCGTGGAAAGAAGGGCAGGTATCCGATAGTCATATACATAGAGGGAGCAGTAACGGTGATGAGGTGAGCTCGAAGATATCACAAATCTGTATGGTGGTAACATCCTTGAAGAAGGAGCCGAAGCCGATTGAAAACTATTCCAAGGCGCTTCAGGTGGTTTATGGAAATGTTGCGGCAGACCTCAATATTGTCAAGTCTTCGGTTGTGGACAAGTGTCAGCGTCAGTTGAATCTGAGCGCAATGGAATTTGCGAAGTATATGAAGGAATATATGGAAGCAGAAAGTGATGAGCTTTATAAAATTGTTCTGAATGCGGCGAAAAATCAGGCAGAAAAAGATTTGATTAACCGGACATTTGCCAGATAAGCAAGGTACGGATGACAAGGAGAATGAAGGCATGAAGCGTAACAAATATAGGGATTATTTATGGTATACAGCATTGGCGATATTTGTTTTGTGCATATTGGAAGGAATCATGTATTATCATGAGACAGATAATCTTTTTCTGAAAATCAGCCTGAACATCCAAAACGCGATTAAGGCCTATAAAATAGATCCTGATATTAAGCAGAAAGATGCGATTGCGTATCTGGCAAATTCGGAAGGCGGAATGCTTGCCGGTGTTATTACATATCTATACTGCATTTCTGTTATCGTAGCACCTTTCTGCACAGTTGGTGCTTTGGCAATGCTGCTTCGCAAACCGGCCAGTTATGTGCGGGGACTGTTTCAAAAGAAGAAAAAGAACCGCATTATAGTGTTAGGTGAGGGAAAATATCAGGGAAACTTTGTAAATGCGCTTGCAAAAGAGTGTAAGGTATCGGTCATTCAGAGCAATGTAATATCAGACGAAAAGAAACTGAAATATCTGAATCAGGGTGTAAAATTTATTCCCAAGTATGATGATATGCCCATAAAAGATTTGATGAAAGCGGCAGACATACTGAAATATGATAATGTGCTGTTCTGTGATGACAACCCGATGGAAAATGTCAAATATCTGAAAACACTGGTGGAATGTTGCAGGGAACAGAAAGGGACAGCAAAAGGCAACTCGCAGTATCAACAATTATTTATTTACTGTAATGACAATTCTATGAGTGAACTGATTAGACAGTATTATGATTGTCTGGAGACGAAATACTTTGACCTCAATATTGTGGATGTTAATCAGATGGCAGTAAATAAAATGCTGATGGAGCATCCGATTTATCAGGTGAATTGTAAGGATAACTATGATGTTCATATAGGTATTATAGGGTTTGGAGAATTTGGGCAAAGTACCTTGATTCAGGCTTTAAACATGTCCGTCCTGTCGGCAGATTCCAAAATCTGTGTGGATGTGTTTGATAAAGAAATATCCGGTATCATGGGTTCTTTCATGAAGCATTTTTCGGTGGATGCTTTGGATGGACTAAGCTATGCTTCGGAGGAGGTTTTCTGCGGAGAGAAGTCTGCTTATTACACCCTGAGGTTTCCGGTGGAAAGTTCCGGAAATGGGGAAAGTGCCGCATATAGGAAATTTGATATAGATGGCTCTGTGGAACTGCGGTTCTGGAAGGCAGATGCCCAGACTTTGCAGTTTAATAAGATTTTCCGTAAATGTAATGAGGAGTTTCCCTTTACCTATCTTGTAATTGCCATGGGGGATACCAGAGCCATGGCTGATACAATTATCGATCTGAAGCAGTTGCTGTACAAGAAGGGACAGTCCGGAATCGGAATTCCGGTTGTGATTCGAACAAAAGCCAGATATGATATGGTAGAAATTTATCAGGAGGCTAATCTCTTTACAATTGAGACCGATAGGGATGTCTTCTCGTATGCCTCTCTGACCAATCAGGAAGTAACAGATAATGCGAAAAAGTTTAATCACAGATATAATCTGCTTTATGATGTAATCAATGAGTATAAGAAAAAGGGCATGAAGTTAGATGATAAATTTATGCTCAGAGTCGAAAACATGCTTTTACAGGATAAAAAAGAGTTTGAAGCATCTCCTGAAAAACTGGAGGAAGCATGGCATAAAATGAGAATTTTTGACCGGGAATCAAGTATTGCACAGTCTCTGCATCAGATGGTAAAGAAATGGTTAATCAATGAGGAAAAAGTGTATTCACTGGCAGGGGATAAGGAGATTCTGGAGAAAATTGAGCATAGGCGCTGGAATATTTTTATGATAACGCACGGATACAAGTATGAAGAAGGCGAAAAGAAGAATGTAGATGCCAAAACACATCCCTGTATCAGTAATTGGGAAAATTTGAAGAAAGAGAAGCCCGATACGCTGGAGTACGACTATACACCGTATTGTATGCTCATGGTAGATGCTGAGTGAATATTTAGGAACGAGGTGCATCATGCTGAAGATTACTGTCTGGAACGAATTTAAACATGAAAGGGAATTTGCGGCAATCCGGCAGGTCTATCCGGAAGGAATCCATGGCTGCATTGCTGGTTTCCTGAAAAAGGAGCAGGATTTTCAGGTGCGGACGGCGACCTTTGACATGCCGGAGCATGGTCTGACGGAGGAAGTGCTGCAGGATACAGATGTGCTGATTATTTGGAGCCATGCGCTGCAAAATGAATTCTCGGATACGGTGGCAGAACGTGTGCAGCGGCATGTTTTGTCGGGAATGGGTTTGATTGCACTGCATTCGGCGCATTTTTCCAAGATTATGAAAAAGCTTATGGGTACTTCCATGACATTGAAATGGAAGCACGGAGAGCAGGAAAAGCTCTGGTGCATTTCGCCCACACATCCGATTGCTGCAGGCATTCCGGAAAAGCTTGAAATTCCGATGGAAGAAATGTATGGTGAATATTTTGACATTCCGAAACCGGATGAGGTGGTTTTTGCCGGGTGGTTTTCCGGCGGTCAGGTTTTCCGCAGCGGCTGTACCTTTACCAGAGGCTATGGAAAGATTTTTTATTTTCAGCCGGGACATGAGGAATATCCCATATATTACATACCGGAAATTCAGCAGATTATTATCAATGCAGTGCGTTTCTGTGCCCCGTCGTCAATGGAGCGAAGGTGCCCTGTATGCGAGGAAATAAAAGGCTGAGAGGGTGAGCGTGAAATGAAGGTATCCGTATTTTATGATCATATTCTGCAGGCGGTGGCACAGACGGGTAAGCCCCTGGATGAATTGTTGACCGGGGTAAGAGATGCCGGGATAGAAGCAGTGGAAATCAATATGTCTTATCTTTGCGAACATGGGGAGACTTATGAACTCTTGAGAAAGGCAGATTTACATATCAGCTGTGTCTATGAGTTTTATGAGATGGAGCAGAGGGACGAGAAGGAAAAAGCGAGGCTGCATATAGACACGGCCTTAAGGGCAGGAGCCGGGAAGATTCTTGTGGTACCGGGGTTTCTCTCGGAAAAGGAAGCCGTGGTGTTGAAAGAATGTGTGCCGGACTATAATAAGGTGGCAGATTTCTTGGATAAAAATGAGAAATCCCTGCGTATGGCGGAAGGGCTGGCTGATGCTGCTGATTTGGGAGCGAAAGCGGGCATTGCAGTGACGGTGGAGGATTTTGATGATGTGAAGTCGCCATTGGCCTGTGTGAGTGGGGTGCTGTGGTTTTTGGAACGTGTCCCCAAATTAAAAGGGACTTTTGACACGGGTAATTTTATTATTCATGACGAAGATGTACTGGCGGCATGGGAGCTGTTAAAGGAAAGGATTGTTCACGTCCATTGCAAGGATCGCGCTTCGCAATCCGTAGCGGTGGGGGAGGGCTATATTCCGATGAAGGCCATTCTGCAGAAAATCAGGCAGGCCGGATATGAGGGCTATCTGGCAATAGAGCATTTTGACGCGGCGAATCAGGAGGGGTGCATAAAGCGGTCTGCGACGTTCTTGAGAAGCCAGTCTGATATGACATAACTGCGGAAGAAAATCCGGTATTGGGAGGTTGGACAGGAAATGGAATATATCAGAATGAACGAAAACGGGATTCATATCGTCTTTGGAATTACCGAAAGAAAACAGATAAAGCTGCTTCATTTTTCAAAAGCGGAGTTCTGTGAGGGGGATTTATGCAAATTAGGGCCGGAGTGCAAAGAGGAGGATGTGGAAAGGAAGCAGCAGCTTCTGGAGGAGGCATTCCAACTTGTACAGGTGAATCTGTCCGGCTACAACCGTCCCTACGAAAAACATGGAAACAAGCACATTGTAACTGCACCGGGGTATCTGCTTACCTATGCGGGAATGGAAGATTGTGTCAATGAAATAGGGCGCAGACTCACCATTTATCAGGAGGATACAGAGGTCACCCATGTCCGTGTGGAGACGGTAATGCAGTTTTATAAAGGTACTTCCGTGGTTCGAATGTTCAACCGGATTACGAATGAGGGAGACGAGGTGCAGACTCTGGAGTATCTTTCTTCTTTTTGTTATACAGGTATCGAAAAAGAAGGAAAAGAAAATTCCGATGCTAAGATGCGGGTACGCATTCCATATAACGGCTGGCAGAAGGAAATGAGTATCCGGGAGTTTACCTTTGGCGATTTGGGTTTTGCGCAGACACAGCCCGGTGTCTATCAGCGCACCTCACAGGTGTTTGAGGTGACCAATACCGGCAACTGGTCCTCCAAAAAATATCTGCCATTAGGCTATGTCGCAAATACAGAGGCGCATACCAGCCTCTTCTGGCAGATAGAGCATAATGGCTCCTGGCATTATGAAATCGGTGACCAGAACAGCCATTTTTATGTCTGTGTCAGCGGGCCTACGGAGGTACAGTCTCACTGGTTTAAAAATCTGGCACCGGGGGAGTCCTTTACATCCGTGCCGGTGGCAGTAGGCGTGGCGGGAGACAGCTTTGAAGAGGCAATCGGAGAACTCACCGGGTATCGCCGTCTGATTCGCAGACCAAACAGGGATGATGAAAACCTGCCGGTTATTTTTAATGATTATATGAATTGTCTTTTTGGCAATCCGACTACCGAAAAAGAACTGCCGCTGATAGATGCGGCGGCGGAATGCGGATGTGAATATTTTGTAATCGATGCCGGCTGGTATGCTCCCGGCTCCTGGTGGGACAGTGTCGGTGAGTGGCAGGAATCCAGAGAACGTTTTCCGAACGGCATCAAAGAGGTGACGGACTATATTCGCAGCAAGGGAATGGTTCCCGGTGTCTGGCTGGAGCTGGAGGTCATGGGAATCAACTGTGAAAAGGCCCAAAAAGCTCCGGATGACTGGTTTTTCATACGCCATGGCAGGCGGGTTTTTGACAGAAGCAGATACCAGCTGGATTTTCGCAATCCGGCAGTGCTTGCCCATGTCAATGAAGTGGTTGACCGTGTGGTAAAGGAGTATGGCGTCGGCTATATTAAAATGGACTACAACATTGAACCCGGCATTGGCACTGAGCTTGGAGCGGAAAGCGTGGGACAGGGTTTGCTGGAGCATGAGAGAGCGTATCTGGCATGGCTGGACGATGTGTTTGCAAGATATCCGGATCTGGTTATCGAGAACTGCTCCAGCGGAGGTCTTAGAATTGACTATGCGCTGCTTTCCCGGTACAGTATTCAGTCGACCTCAGACCAGGAGGACTACCGGAATTATGCGACCATTGCGGCGAATGCGGCAGCAGGTGTTACACCGGAGCAGGCGGCAATCTGGTCCTACCCCATGAAGCAGGGGGATAAAGAAGAAGTTATTTACAATATGATAAATGCCATGCTGTCACGTATCCATCAGAGCGGGCACCTGGCAGAGCTTCCGGCGGAGCGCAAAAATCTTGTAAAAGAGGGCATTGTATGCTACAAAAGAATTCGTGGGGATATCAAAATGGCATTGCCCTTCCTGCCGCTTGATGTGGCAGACAATGAGGACTTATGGGTATGCGGCGGCCTGCAGCTGGAGAACAAAGCATATCTTGCAGTGTGGAAGCGGGAAATGGAGGGCAAGAATAATGTCCGACGAAAGAAAGCCGGGACTAAATGTACGGAAACAACATTATCCATCCCTCTGGGGGGTCTGTCCTTTGCAAAGCAGGGCATAAAGGTTTCCTGCATCTATCCGGAAAAGGAACCGGTCACGTATGAGGTCAGGGGAAACGTGTTGACGGTTTGCTTTGAAAAACCGGTTATGGCGAGATTGTTTGAAGTGGCGTTACTATAAACAGGAAAAATGAGAAGGGAAATTGTATGGAAGATTTTAAAGAACAGTATCGGCGGGAAGTAGTCGAGCAGGAAATCAAAGCGAATAGACGTACCCTGAAGGGATTTCTCTGGACCTTCGCCGCAGTTGGGTTTATGTGGCTGCTGACAATGGTAAATTTCTTTGAGGTGGACAAGAAACTTATTTCAATTGTCTTTTTATCTACTTTTCTGCTGCTTCTGCCGGCGATGTACGTTTTCTTTAAGGGTGAGCTGGCGAAGCCTTGGCTGAAATACGTTCTGCTGACGCTGATGTGCATTGAGGCGGGAGTGATTGCATCCGTCCTGTCCTTTCATGCAGTTTACATTTATGTTTTGCCGTTGCTGTTTGCCATTCAGTATAGAAAACGCAGCACCGTCTGGTTTGTGTGTGCGGTGAATACACTTGCCATGTTAATCAGCTCCTATGTCAGTTTTTACTATGGAATCTGTGATTTAAATATCCTGCTGCAAAGCCAGCATGTGAGAAACTGGTATCTGAATATGGCGGAAGGAAACGTACTGACACTCCCGTTCAATGAAAATCCGGTATATATTATTGGGGTATTTGAGGTATTTCCACGGGCGATTATCTTTTTGCTGTTTTCGATTATCGCGCATTATGTGGTTGTCAGCAGCAATGAGGACGCATACAAAATTGCCAGACTGACCTATCTCAAAGAAACTGACAGCATCACAAAGGTTTACAACAAAAATAAGTATGAGGAAATGGCAGAGGAATACTATCCGAAGGTTGAGCGGGTAGCAGTGGCATTCTGGGACTTAAATAATCTAAAGTATATCAATGATAAATACGGACATGATGCCGGGGATAAGGCAATTTCAAAGTTGTCAGCGGCTTTGTATGCCTGTTCGGGGGTCAGGAGATCGGTCTACAGAATTGGTGGAGATGAATTCCTGATGATTATAGAGAATCCGGCTCCCGATGAGGCAGAAGGGTTTGTAAGAGACATCCGAAGATGGCTGGAATGCGATAATACAGACGGCGAAGCTAAGATATCCAGTGCAGTTGGCATTGCTTATGGAAGCGGGAAGGATATCCTTGAGATTGTGAAAGAGGCGGATGCCTGTATGTACGAGGATAAAAGGCGCAGCAAGGCAGAAAGATGACCTTATTCATTCCCGCATACTTTGCGGAGGCGCTCAGTGTTGTGGAATGTGCAATTCAAAAATACGATATTGACCCCAGGAATTGTGCCGGGAACTGGAGAGGATGCTGAACCCGCTGGGCTACCATTTTGTTGCAAACTACCTGTGTGAGGAATCCTACAAAGAGCTGATTCGGGAAAAGGGATTGGTAGGTCTGGCAGAAGAAAACTGACAGATGAAGGAATGCACTGGGATAAGAGATAAACGGAGGAGGTTCGCATGTCGCAGATAACAAAACGGGCTTTAGAGCAATCTTTAAAAAATCTGCTTCTTAAAAAGCCGCTGAATAAAATTACAATCAACGACATTACCGAGGATTGCGGAATCAACCGAATGACATTTTACTATCATTTTAAGGATATTTATGATCTGGTGGAGTGGTCCTGTATGGAGGATGCACAGAAAGCCTTACAGGAAAAGAAGACACATGACACTTGGCAGGAGGGGCTGCTTCAGATATATTATGCCGTGCGGGAAAACAAGCCGTTTATCATGAATGTTTACCGCTGTGTTGACAGGGAACAGGTGGAAAAGTATCTGCAACCTCTTACAGATAATCTGCTGATGGGCGTTGTGGAAGAGCAGTCTGCGAATATGGTTGTCAGGGAGGAAGATAAGGTTTTTATTGCAAAAGTTTATTCCTACATTTTTGTCGGTCTGATGCTGGACTGGATTAAGGACGATATGAAGGAAGAGCCGGAAAAACTGGTCAGCAGGCTGGCATTGGTGATTCAGGATACTTTTGCTGATGCACTGGAACGGTTTCGAACCGATAAGCCGTAGCTGTTGATTCCCCTGTGATTTACATTTACAAAAATTTCATCAAAATCCCGAATTTGATAAAAAATCAAACAATGTTGCGACCCGTGATAAAATCTTTATCGCGGGCCGTTTTCTGTTTATGGTAAACCTGCAGGGAAAGAATATAATGAAGACAGAAAATAAAAGTCAAGGAGGTAATCATTATGTATTATTCTGCAGGAACTTATGAATTATTTGCACATCCCGAAAAGCCGAAGGATGTGGATAAAAAATCAGCTTATATCATCGGTACCGGTCTTGCCGGCCTGACTGCGGCATTTTATCTGGTGCGTGATGGTCAGATGAAGGGTGAACACATTCATGTTCTGGAAAAGCTGGAGCTTGCCGGGGGCAGCTGTGACGGCTATAAGGATGTGACAAAGGGCTTTTACATGCGCGGCGGCAGAGAAATGGATAATCATTTCGAGGTGATGTGGGATACCTTCCGGGATGTGCCGTCCATTGAGAATCCGGAGGTCTCCGTACTTGACGAATATTATTGGCTCAACAAGCATGATCCGAACTATTCTCTGTGCAGAGCAACCGTCAATCGTGGTGAAGATGCGCATACGGATAAGCAGTTTAAGCTGGACAAGGAATCTGCAATGGCACTGTCCAAGCTGTTTATCACGCCGGAGAAGGATCTGGAAGACAAAAAGATTTCCGATGTGCTGCCGGATTCCTTCTGGGAGACAAACTTCTGGCTGTACTGGCAGACCATGTTTGCATTCCAGCGCTGGTCAAGCGCCCTGGAGATGAAGCGTTATCTGTGCCGCTATGTTCACCATATTGATGGATTGCCTGATTTCAGTGCACTGCGGTTCACCAAGTACAATCAGTATGAAAGCATGATTCTGCCTCTGGTAAAATATCTGGAAGCGCACGGGGTGAGAATCGAATTCGGTATGGATGTCAAGAATGTTATCATTGAGACCGTGGGTGACAAGAAGATTGCAAGACAGATTCTTTATGTGAAGGATGGCGTGGAACAGTCCATAGACCTGGTGGAGGATGACCTTGTCTTCATCACCAACGGCTGCTGTACCGATACCTCCTGTTACGGCGACCAGAACCATGCTCCGGATTTATCCGGTGTAAAGAACGGTGCCGGTGAGTCCTGGGATTTGTGGAAGAATATTGCTAAGCAGGCAAAGCATGGTGAATTCGGCAACCCTGACAACTTCTGCAATGATTTCGAGGCAACCAACTGGATGAGCGCTACGGTTGCAACCTCTAACGAGGAGATTATTCAGCACATTATTGATGTCTGCAAGAGAGATCCCCGTTCCGGCAAGGTTACGACGGGAGGTATTGTTACCGTAAAGGACAGCACAGACAACTGGTATCTGTCCTGGACAATCAACCGTCAGCCACAGTTCAAGGCGCAGGATAAAAATACCGTTCTGATTTGGGTGTATGCACTTTCTACCAATAAAGAGGGCAATTATGTCAAGAAGGCAATGCGGGATTGTACCGGTGAAGAGGTCTGCCGTGAGTGGCTGTACCATATCGGTATTCCCACCGATGAAATTGAGGAGCTTGCAAAGAATGCCTGCAATACGACAACCTGTTTCATGCCGTTTATCAATGCTTTCTTCCAGCCCAGAAAGAACGAAGACCGTCCTCTTGTTGTGCCGGAGGGCGCTGTGAACTTTGCATTTATCGGTCAGTTTGCAGAGACACCCCGTGATACCATTTTCACGACAGAATATTCCATGCGTACCGGTATGGAAGCTGTTTATACGCTGCTTGATGTGGATCGCGGTGTTCCGGAGGTCTGGGGCAGCAAGTATGATGTGCGTGAACTGCTTCGCGCCTGCTATTATGCGATTGATAAAAAGCCGATTACTGATATCAAGCTTTCCTTTGCAGAAAAGGAGTTGCTGAAGGTTGTGATGAAGAAGGTACAGGGTACCGACATTGAAATACTTCTCAAAGAAAGTGGTCTTATCAAATAAAAACGGGCAATAGTAAATGCGGCAGAGGGAGGAATCCTTCTGCCGCTTTATTTCTAAGGAGTTTATACTTTTTTTACGGATACTTTAGCACTCGCCATTGACAAGCACTAATATAGGTGTTATATTACAACTAGAACAAAGGAAGAGGAAGAAACAAAGTCTTGCGAGTCCCCGCTCCGGTTCCAAGAAACAGGTAAACAAGCATAATTATAGTAAAAAAGGAGAGATGACTTATGTTAATGCCTAGTATTTTTGGAGAAGATTTGTTTGATGATTTTATGGACGATTTCCCGTTCTACAATGACAAGGACATGAAGAAGCTGGAGAAAAAGCTGTATGGGCATCATGCCAGAAATATGATGAAGACCGACATCAGGGAAACCGATAACAGCTATGAGCTGGAAATGGATCTGCCCGGATTTAAGAAAGAGGAAGTGAAGGTTTCTCTTGAAAATGGTTATCTGACCATCAGCGCCGCAAAGGGCTTGGATCAGGATGAACAGGAGAAGAAGACCGGTAAATACATCCGCAAGGAGCGTTATGCCGGAGCGTGTGAACGTTCCTTCTATGTGGGTGAGGATATCACCCAAAATGATATTAAAGGTCAGTTCAGACATGGTATTCTGAAATTGTCTATCCCGAAGAAAGAAGCAAAGCCCGCTGTGGAAGAAAATAAGTATATTGCCATTGAGGGCTAAGGAAAGCTCCCAAATAAAGACAGCCCCGGCATCATTCGATGTCGGGGCTGATTTGTCTTTAGCTGATATGTAATTGTTTTCCGATTTTTACTGTGCTGCCGTTACAGATGTGATATGGGGATTAACGCCCTCGTACCAGTACAGGAAGCCTTCCATATCAATCTTGTCGCCAACCTTCAGATTCTTAACTGCTGCATATACATCGGTAGTGTTGTCACACAGATAGGACTCAACGGTAAAGGTATAGGTCTGACCATTCAGGGAAACGTTGAAGTACAGGTCGTTTCCATCCTCACCGGAGCCGTCCCAGTTGTACATGAAAGCATCACCGTTCTCGTTGGCTGCTTCAACGGTCATACCCTTGAAGGATACGAATTCGTTCTGATGATTAATCAGCTCGTCGGTGCCCAGAAGAGCGGTAACATCGGTTGCGGGTGCAATATAGCTGCCCTCTTCGATTTCAAAGGTAGCGCCCTCAGCCAGCTCGACTTCGCCTGCCCACTCAGCCTTGTAACCGGTAACCTTAATCTTGGTTCCGGGAACCAGCTTTGCGTAATCCTCTTCAGAACAGGTCATGTTGTAAATAAAGTAAGCGCCGTCCTTATCCTGGGTGTAAACGGTAGCCTTGTTGTCCCACCAGGACTGTTTTGCCTGGACATAGGTCTCGATGACAACCTCGGAATCAAGCTCTGCAGCAATGTACTCGTCATGGGTCATAACGCCCTCTGACTTAACGTCTGCAGCGCCGGCTGTGCTGTTCTCAGACTTCCCGCAGCCTGCGAAAGCCAGCACAAGTGAAAGTACTAAAGTGAATGCAAATGTCTTTTTCATAGGTACTCCTCTTTTCTGAAAATGTTTTTTAAAGGATAATGAGATGGCAGTTTAGCCGCCTCATGCCCTATTATACCTTAAAATTCCAATAAATCAATGGGTATTCTGATTTGTTTTTCTCTTTTTGACCGCGCTTACGACCACATACAGAAGAATCAGGCACCAGGTGACTGCCAGAACGGACAGCAAAATCACGGATGTGGCAGGCAGTTCCCCTAATTCCGCCTTTCCCGTGGCCGTCCGGCTGCTTTGATCTAATCGGTAAAGAGAGGAAACATCGCTGTAAAGCTTTTCCATGTAGGCATCATCCACAGTCTCTTTTCTGCGCACTGATTTGGCGACATTTTCAATCAGCTGTCCGGAAGCGTCCCTGAGGGAGGCAGAGCCGTTGAATACCGGGGTTACAAAGGTATTGTCCACATTCTCCAGAAGCAGTCCGGAGGCCTTTATTTTAACATCGTAGTAGGTATTATTGTCCTCCCCGCTTCGGGAAAGATAATCCTGATAAGCATCTGAATTCTGTGCTTTGGCGGTGACGGGGACATACCCTTCTGTTTCCGAATAGGCAATTTGTACGTCATTGGTCAGAAGATACTGGGCAAACAGCCAGGATGCCAGAACTTCCTGGGAATCCGTTTTATTAAAGATACATACGGAGGGCCCCTGGGAAATCATTTGCGGATGTTCCGGGTCAAACTGTGGAATCATCATCACTTCCGTCTCAAATTCTACCAGGGCATCGGCGCTGATATCCAGGAGCGGGGCGTTTGTTCCCATCCAGGTAGCACCTGCGGTGGAATCAATGGCAAAGATACACTGACCGGCATTCAGGAAGTTAGCGGGATAGCTTGATATTTTAAAGGTGGAAAAAGCCCCGTTCTTTACATGTCCGGCTACCGTGTACAGCAGCTCCGTGGTGGTATCGTTGAACAGTTCGATTTCTCCGTCAGCGGTGGAATATCCGGCTCCTTTTTGCTTCAACATCTGAATCATCATATTGTCTGTTGATTTATAAATAAAGGGTATCATCACCTTCTGATTGTTAATCAGGTAATTGCCGTCCTTATCCTGAGCGGTTGCCGCCTCGGAAACCTCCCAGATAAAGTCCCAGGTAAGCGTCTCGGGAAGAGTATAGCCCAGAGCCTCCACATAAGTCTTATTGACATAACAGGCTTCGGTGGAGCGCATAAACGGGATTGCGTAATAGTGCCCGTTAATAGAACATTCTTCCAGAAAGCGGGGAAGAATTTCCTCCTGTTTCGGGGCATCGTAGCGGATTTCGCTGCCGCCGAGACCATACGCCTCATCCGCAAACAGCTCGTCCAGAGGAACGACGACATTGATTCCGGTCAGGTAGGTCGCAATATGGTCGGGATAGGTGATGCAGACATTGGGGGTTGTATTGGTGGATATGTTTGTAATCACATCGTTATAAATCCTGCCGTAGTCTGTATACAGGCGCAGGTTTACAGTGATGTTCGGATACAGCTCTTCAAAGTCGGCAATAGCCTTTTTGTAAATATCGGTCTGCGTTTTGTTGGTATCGTTCTTTGCCCAGAAGGTTATCTCGTAATTCCGCGAGGTGTCAAATTCTTCGGGAACCGAAAATTCGGGAAGACCCTTTGAACCGTGGCAGCCGGTCAGAGCGAAGCCCCCGATTATAACCAGCAACAGCAGAAGGCCTTTTTTCAGCAGTCGTCTCATCCTTTTGTGCCTCCTCTCGCAACACCGGCCATAATCTTTTTACGGAAAATCAGGAACAGGATAATGAGCGGGACGGAGATGACTACCACTGCCGCCATCATCGCCGGAATATTTTCCCGTCCGAAGCCGTTTTCCCGAATTTCCTGAATACCGTTTGAAACAAGATAGTAATCGGGATTGTCGGTAATCAGTCTGGGCCACACGTAGGAGTTCCAGCATTCGATGATTTTCAGAATGGCAACGGTTATCAGCGTAGGCTTACAGATAGGTATCATGACCCTGCGCAGATACCTTAAGTCCGAGGTGCCGTCCACCTTGGCGGCGTAGTACAACTCGTCGGGTATCTGGGCGAAGTTTTCCTTCAGCAGATAGATGTAAAAAACGGAGGTCACGGAAGGCAGAATCAGTCCCGTGAAGGTATTGCGCAGTCCCAGGTTGGTAATGGTTGTGAAGTTGGTGATGACAACCAGCTCGTTGGGTATCATCATCAGCGAAAGAAAGAGGGTAAAGGCAATGTTTTTTCCTCTGAATTCCAGCCGGGCAAAGGCAAAGGCTGCCAGTGTGATGACAACCAGCATAATCGCTGTGGTGATGACGGTGAAAATCAGTGTGTTCAGAAGGTATCGGCCCAACGGCACTGTGGTAAAAGCATCCACATAATTCTGCAGTGTGGGTGACAGGGTAAAAAATTTCGGGATGTGTTCCGCGTTATAGGAGCTGTAGCTTTTTAAGGAGGTCAGTACCATCCAGTAAAACGGGAACAGAACCATTACGGCCCAGAGGGAGAGCAGAATATAAATAAGCACGTTGCCTGCTGTCCTGCGTATTTTTGCCGATTTTTCGATTTTTTCATAATCCATTTGATTTCCCATATCTCATCATGCTCCTCTCATGAATAGTGAACATGCTTTCTGCTCACCAGAAGATTGATACAGGTGATTGTCAGCACGATGGCAAACAGGATAATTGCCGCTGCCGATGCGTAGGAAGGGTAGCCGCCGCTGTCACCGTAGAGCATATCGTAAACATAACCTACAATCGTATTCATTTCTGCCGCATTCAGATTGGTGCCGAAGAGAGCCACTGCATCGCTGTATGCCTTGAAGGCACCGATAAATCCCGTGATGATCAGATAAAAAATCATGGGTGAAATCATGGGCAGCGTGATTTTTCGGAAAATGCGGAATTTCGAGGTGCCATCCACTCTGGCGGCATTGTAGTATACCTGATTGACAGATGCCAGCGCACTGGTCAGGATTAAAATCTTGAAGGGCATGACAACCCATACGGTATAAAAGCACAGGACAAACATCTTTGCCCAGTAGGGACCCTCGATAAAATCCACGGAGCTGCCTCCGAACCGGTTAATGAGCAGATTCACCAGTCCGTCGGAATATGCGGTTTTTTTGAAGAGAATCATAAATACCAGACCTACGGCCAGCGTGTTTGTCACATAAGGCAGGAAGTAAATTGTCTGAAACAGTTCCCGCAGCGGCTTGATGGAGCTTAAGGCCACCGAAATGAGGAGGGCAAGTCCCGTCGAAACCGGAACGGTGATAATCACAAGGATAAAGGTATTCTTGACTGCCTGCAGGAAATAGGGGTCGTGCAGAACATAGGAATAATTGTACATACCGACACCGTAAAAGGTCTGTGATGCGGAGTTGTAGCCTTCCTCGAAGGAATAGACAAACACATCGATTAGCGGATATATCATGAAAATACCCAGAAAGAGGAATGCCGGCAGAAGATACAGCCATCCCTTTAAATTATTTTTTTCCATGTTATTTCAGCTCCTTTTAAAACAGGATTCTTTCTTCTGTTTCCTTGTTGAAGACAAATACCTTTTTTGGCTTTACAGCGAATCTGACAATCTCTGCACCGAGGTCAATGTTGTTTTCCGCATTGATGATGGAGCGGATTGCGGGATTCTGGGAAGCTTCATGGGTGGAAACCACACTGATATCTCGCCCCATCACCTCCAGACGGCTTAAGTGACAATGCAGGGGCCCGTCCTCCTGAAGAAGGAAGCCCTCCGGGCGGATGCCGACGGAAACCTTCTGGTCGGGAATGCCCTTTGCCTCGAGAATGGCATCCTGACCAATGTACAGCCTGTTATCTTTGATTTCGCCGTCAAAAACATTGATGGGCGGGGTGCCGAGGAACTTCGCAACAAAAAGATTTACCGGATTGTCATAGACCTCCTGAGGTCTGCCAATCTGTTGGACAACACCGTCCTTCATCACTACGATAAGGTCGGAAATACTCATGGCCTCATCCTGGTCGTGGGTGACAAAGACAGTGGTAATCTGTGTCTGTTTCTGGATTCTTCTGATTTCTTCTCTGGTCTGCAGCCTCAGGCGGGCATCCAGATTGGAGAGCGGCTCGTCAAGCAGGAGTACCCGGGGCATTTTGACCAGTGCTCTGGCGATTGCCACGCGCTGCTGCTGTCCGCCGGAAAGCTCGCTGGGCCTGCGGTCCATCAGTTCTTCAATCTGTACCAGCTTTGCGGCTTCAAATACGCGTTCCCGCATCTGTTCTTTGGACAGCTTGTCCGCACCCTTCAGATTTTCCAGAGGGAACCGGATGTTCTTTTCAACCGTTAAATGGGGATAGAGGGCGTAGTTTTGAAATACCAGTCCGACGCCTCTGTTTTCCGGGGGCAGATTGGTGACATCATCCTCGCCGAAGAAAATTTTGCCTTCCGTGGGCTTTTGCAGACCGCAAATCAGGTTCAGCGTTGTACTTTTGCCGCAGCCGGAGGGCCCCAGCAGACCTACCAGTTTGCCGTCGGGAATCTCAAAATTGAAATCATTCACAGCGACAACTTCTTCATGAACCTTCCGGTTACGACCGGGGAATTTTTTTGTCAGATGCTGTAATACAATTTTCATGGTTTCCTCTCATTCTGCCGCTTCGGCGGCATGTATACTCAAAATGTGCTGTCGTTTGACTTCTGAATCCATGTAACCTAAATGCCGTAAGAATCTCTCAAATCACTGCAAATGTGGTCGAGGTCGGGGTAGATGAATCCTTCCGTGATGCCGAAAACACGCAGACTTTCAATAAAATACTCTTTCCTGTCACAGGGAATAATAATCTTATACAGCATATTTTCATCACAGATATCCTCCAGACGCTGTAAGGAGTTGTGAACGGTGAAATTGGAATGCTGTGAGTACATTCTCAGATTGTTTTCTGTGGAGCTGCAGGCAAGAATTCTGTCCCTTAAATCGGGATTGTGATGGGCATGCTTAAAGGCCGGAAGCAGCATTTCCTGCGTTGTGTCTGCATCAATGGGATAGATGCAGTTCCCGAAGCCCTCCCGCTCATTTAACAGACCGGGAGCAAGAACCCATACACAGGCATCCGTTTCAGGAGTTTCCTTATAGGTCTCTGTTGCAAAAAATACGGCTACGAGAGGGGACTGGCTCCAGTCCAGCATTCTTGTGGGAAGGCCGTAGTGCTGCATCAGGGAAACCCAGCCTGCATAGTTATGCTTTTCGGGAGCGTTGTTTAAAATCTGTTTTGCCCGAATGTAAAAATCATTTGTGATATATCTTTCCGCGTCCAGCCGCTTCTGGCTTCTCTGGATAGAGGGAATCAGAGTCAGCTCGGCATTTTCCTCTCCTCGGTACCACAGCCGCTGTCCGTGTTGCTGATACAGGCTGTTCACGAACCGGAGCAGTTCATCGATTGTACGGACTTCCTGAATAATCATTGTTTTTTCCTTCTATAAATAAATCGTTCCGTTTTCTGAGTATGGCTTTGCCAGTTATGATTATAGGAGATTTTGCCGGTTTGCACAAGATGAAAATACAGGCCGGATGGATGAAAACTCTTTTAACATGCTAAAATACATGGTATGATTGTTGGTGAAGTTACGAGAAGGAGAACGAAGGATGAACATAAAAGAGAACAATTATATGAGCCCAAAGGAGAAGGTGCATGATTTACAGCTCAGAGTATTAAAATGCATTTTATTCCGCCAGTTAGAGACAGCGTTTTCTTCTGCGGATGCCTCCGTGGAGGCTATCTATAATGCGGCAAAGGAGAAAAAGGACAGCTGGCCCCAGAACGGCTATGCCGAGCTTTATGCAAAGTGGACGGCAATGAAGGAAAACGGGGAAGAAATCCTGCAGCCGGGAGAGGATATAGATGTCACACTTGCAAGTGCATTGTTGAATTATGATTTTGTCAATCTGTGCAAAATTCCGCAGTCCATAAGTGTGAATACCTGGAGGGCAAGGATACGTCTGATTACTGCCAGCAAAAACAGTTTAATCAGCCATCTCAAAAGCTATGACGATAAGGAGAAGCTGATTCAGCTCATGACATCAGCGGCCGATGACTTGGGAAAGCTGCTGCAGCATTTGGAGCATTATTGGACAAACCCTGATGGGGTAGAGGAGGTTAAACACTTTAAGGATAAACTGGCTGAGATTCAGGACGAAATTCAGGAAATGGCAGAGGGAAACACAGACAGATTTGCTGTAATGACAGCATTGCTTGACCATTTCCAGAGGCAGATACATATGCAGGATGAGATTGCGGGGCGCTTTGTGGAGCTTTCTTATAACCGTGCAGACTGGGTGGCGAATGAGGAGAATAAGTTTAGTCTCAACAGGCTGATGCAGATGCCTGAGAATGAGAAAGGGTTTGTGCTTTGTGCTGATGCCGGTTACGGGAAGACCTGGACTATGCTGGAAATTGCGGGTAGATTGTCGCGGATATATGACGGAACGGATGATAATGCCCTGATTCCCCTCTATTTTCCCATTTGCCAGCTGGACAATGTGGAAGCTCCTATCAGGACAAAACTGAATCATATGATTTTCTCACGGGAGACATTTCTGAGCCGGGGAAGGGAGGATGTCTCTTATTTCCTGCGGGAGAACAGGGTATGTCTGATTCTGGATGCAATGGATGAGGCCTGTACGGAGGTAAAGGAAAAAATTGAGACAGAAATCACCAACCTTCTGTCGGAATTCCCGAAATTAAAAATCATTGGGAGTTCACGGAGTTCTGATGTGTTTTATTTTGACAGCATGCTTCCGCGCTACCATATTTACAAGCTGGATGACAGGCAGCTGGAACAGTTTATAGAGAAGCACATTCTGCCTGAAAAGCTTGATTATGCAAAGGAAATCCTGAGCAATCCGAACTGCTTTATTCACGCAATCCGGACACCCTTCTATTTAAAGTGCTTTACGGAGTATGTAAATGCTATTTCGGTGGGTGAATTCAGGATACATACGGAACAAAAGCTGGTAGCCTGCTGTATGGAGATGATGATTCAGCGGGAAATTGATGTGAAGCGGCTGCATATCAGGAAAATTGATGTTACCAACGTTCTGAAGGAGCTTAGACAGACGCTTGGAGATAAGCAGGAAATGGAGGTACAGGAGGCTGTTGATAGATTGACGGAAAGGATGACGTCTTATCGGGACCGGGGAACCGGTATCAGCGATATTCTGTATCATATGGACGAGGCAGATATTCTCGATATTTTTGAAATGCAAGAGGATGAGTACGTCAAATTTGCCCATGATCTGATTCGTGCGAACTATGTGAAGACCTTTTACGAGAGGAAAAAGTATGAACTATAAGGAGTTTAGGGAGCGATATAGACCGATTCTGTGCGAGCGGAAAATGGTCGATGAGAGCACCCTTGATGAAGAATGCGCGGAATTGCTTGAATATCGTGATATTATTCAGGAAATGTGCGGAAAATACCAAGTAGGAGACGATCAATTTAATGAATGCAGGATAGCCATTCAAAGAGCATATGAGGATGATTTGGAATATGGGACGGATTTTGCTTCCAGGCTGTTCTGGCTTACCTTTCTGATTAATCCTCTGGCTGCAATCAGTGCCTATCTGGGGGCGGAGATGCTTGGCGGGCTGGACATCTATACTGCCTTTAAAGATGCCTATTATAATATGGAAAGCTGTACATTAAATTACAATCATTCCAGCTTTGTAAATCATCTTCTGGAGGCAGCAGCCCAGGATGGGTATCAGATGAAGGATATTCCGATTGCAAATTTTCTTGATATTATCCGTCAGCATGACAAGACGCTGGCAGCGAGAAAAAAACACAGCTCCACAACGGAACGCTATTGGATGAATCCTAACAGTGTTTTTAAGATATATTCTGCCTGCAATAATGAGCGGAAGATAGAAATGGTTGCATGGTATGCCGATGGTTATTTCAGACGGCTGCATAAAGCAGGCGGCATGGAATATAAGGACTGCATCAGTTACGTTTATCTGCAAAGGGTTCTGGAGTGTGTGAAACAGGAGGGAGGGCTATGGAAGTACGCCCATGGAAATGAGCAGGCAGCCCTGCGATATGCCGCCTTTCTGGAGCTGCTGAAGAAAAACGGAAAGCACATGAATCTGCTGCGCATTTTGAATCCCGTGAAAAATCCATATGGGGCGGTGCAGGAATTGTACCCGAAATACAGAGATAGTGACATGAAGTATTTTGGAAGTCTGCAGGAAGCTAATGCGTTGTATCTGTATACGGTTTGGCTGACAGAAAAGTATGGTATTCCGGTGGACAATTTCTGCTTTGATGAATCGGATTACGACGCCAGGTGGGCAGGTGCGGAACAGCAGAAGCTCCTTGCGGAGGTGGAGAAGCAGATACATTTTTGTTAATTTGTATCTGCCCTCCGGCCGTCAATAAATACATCTGTACAGTCGAGCAAATCCAAGGTATCTTCGGTATCGAAATCACAGCCGTCGATATAGACATTGGTAATGGTATCGGGGTGGCCGGACAGCCCGTGGATTTTTACACCAATCTGACCGCCGATACAGCGGCAGTTCTCGAAATGGATATTCCGGAAATGGGGAATATCCTCCGGGTCATCACTCTGCACCACGGGATCATGGTAATCCATGAGATTGTGTACATAGTCCATGGTAAGTCTTACGGCACCTGTCTTTATATTGTACATTTCCAGATTCCTGAAGTAAATATCCTCTACCACACCGCCGCGACCGATGGCACTCTTGAAGCAGATGCCTGTGTTGGAGTCGATGGAGATACAGTCCTCAATCAGCACATTTCTGACACCGCGGGACATCTCGCTGCCGATGACGAAGCTGCCGGGGCTTAAAAGCACCTTGCAGTCATGGACATGAACATTTTCGCAGGGAGTTTTCAGCGCCCTTGCGGCTCTGTCCTTTCCCGCTTTCAGACAGATGGCGTCGTCTCCTGTCTGGAAATTGCAGTGATGAATATGGACGTTTTTGCAGGAATCCACATCAATGCCGTCGCCGTTCTGGGCGTAAGGGGGATTTACAAGATAAATATTGCGCACCGTCAGGTCGGTACAAAAGTAAGGGTGTACGTTCCAGGCAGCAGAGTTAATCAGGGTCACGCCGTCAATCAGCACCCTGCTGCAATGACGTAGACTGAGCATGACGGGGCGGTAAAAGTCGTAATAGGGGTCTGCCTTTTTCAGAGATTCCTCCGGTGTCGCACAGGTGCCGGGAAAGATTTCTCCCACGAAGCGGGCATCATAGATGGTCCGGGTCGGACACCATACGCCGCCTTCCCTGCTGTCGATGACATAGGGCGATTTTTCAAGTAATGCTTTCCATTGTCTTTCAGTGGTTTTAAACTGCTTTACGGGACGCCATAAATGACCGTTTCCATTGATGGTTCCTCGACCTGTGATGGCGATGTTCTCCGCGCCCTCCGCGTTAATCTGGGAGATGGTGCGGATGCGGCTGATTCCTTCATAGTCGGTGACAAACAGGGGATAGTCCTCCTTGTTTTTTGTAAAGACAAGGGTGGCATTGTCCTCCAGATACAGATTGACATTGGACAGCAGCCGGATGGGACCTGTGAGCCAGATGCCGTTCGGAACGATAACACGGCCGCCGTTTTGGGAAGCAGCTTCGATGGCGGTGCGGAATGCCTCTGTATTCACATATTTTCCGTCTCCCACGGCACCGAAATCCGTGAGCGGAAAATCGTTGTCGGGAAAGGAAGGTAAAGCAACGTCAAATTCCTGAAACATATTAATTCCTCCTGATTGTGGCGGCCTGTCGTGCAGGCACTTCCCTTAACATATACCACAAAATCTGAATGGAGACTATGATTTAAATAAGTTATTAGAATGAAAGTACATTTAAATTGACTTTTTTTCAATTCCGTTCTATATTGTAAACAATAAGTGAGCAGACAGAAAGGAGAACGCAGTATGAGCGGGTTAGGTTATACACCTGTTTTGAGCAGCAGTGCCATGCAGAAAACATGCATTCTTGCAGCTTCACGGGATTACTGCGCCCTTTTTTAGAAAAACTGTCAGCTTTGTACAGGCAATCGGGTCAGGTAATTCCAAATACAGTTTAACCGAAAAGGCATTCTGTTCGGATAGACTGTTTTTTTTTATTGCAAAAAGGCTGCCGAAACCGCAAAATATCGGCATCATGATAGGAAAGAAAGGAATTACATATGTATCAAGCGAATGAGAATGAAAAATTGAATTATAAATTACATAGAAACATCGGACTGGACTATTTACATACCTTAATCAGCAATTTGAATATGCAGTCCTCCATATGGGTGCTTTATCTGGCCTACATGGGAATGAATCTGATGCAGATTGGTCTTTTGGAGGGCATCTATCACGCGGCAAGTATCGTCTGTGAAATTCCCTCCGGGGCCATGGCGGATTTGCTGGGCAGACGAAGGAGCATGCTTATCAGCAGGGTGCTCCTTGCCCTGTCCTGCATTATTATGCTGTTTGGCAGGAATTTTGGCTGGTTTGCTCTAAGTTTTATTTTACAGTCCATAGGAAACAGCTTTAATTCCGGTTCCGAGGAGGCTCTTGTCTATGACAGTATGAAGTGTCTGGGAAGAGAGCAGGAGTACATGAAGGTGAACGGCAGGATGAATGTCATCATTGAAGTGGCACAGGCGCTTGCCACGGTGGCGGGAGGAATTCTGGCAGAGTATTCTTACTTCTGGTGTTATGCCGCCTGCACGGTGGTTGCGCTGCTGGCGTTGGCGCCAATCTTGCTTATGACAGAACCGCCCATTCGGGGAGAGGAGGCTTCAAAACCTCCTTTATCTCCCGCACAGACGCTTGTGCAGCATTTCCGCATAAGCGGAGCAATCATGAAAGCTGATCGAAGAATCCTAAATGTGGTGGCGTATTATTCTGCTATTTTTGCGGCACAGACTCTGATGTTTTATTACAGTCAGCAGTATTTTGCGGATTTGGGACTGAACAAAATCGAAATCAGCCTGATTATGCTGGCAGTAGGCGTTGTGTCCTGTGCCGGGGCTTTGAGTGGCTCGTGGCTGTTTGACAAAATGGGAACGAAACTTTCCAGATTTGGTGCTTTTTCCATTGCAGTATGTATTGCCTGCTATGTCCTTGAAAGTCTGCCGGTGGCAATTCTGGTATTCCTGATTGCCAACTTTTTCAATTCCGCCCTGTATCCTGTACAGTCGGATTCCCTGAACAGGCTGGTACCTTCTAAGCAGAGAGCGACTTTGCTTTCCGTCAACAGCATGTTCTTTTCCCTGGCTATGATTCTGGCCTTTCCCCTTGTGGGGGCATTGGCGGACAGATTGGGGCTGCCTGTGGTTTTTGCGGGGCTGGGAATTCTTTTGATGGCAGCCACCGGACTGACGGTAAAGCTGCGGCTGGAGTAACGTTGTAATAAGGTGCAGAACCGGAAGGCGAATAAGGCTGAAAACGGGAAACCACGGATTGACACGCCGGGCGGCGCAGTTTATAATACAAATGGACTTTTACTTTCAACTTATTTATATTCATACTGAGGGAGGAACAGACAAATGAAGAAACTTTCTGTTAAGAGTGTTGTTGCAATCGGCATTGGCGCTGCGTTGTTCTTTGTGCTGGGTAAGATTTCCATTCCCACACCCGTACCGAATACCTATATCAGCCTGCAATATGCCATTCAGGGCGTATTTGCTACGTTGTTTGGACCTATCGCAGGTCTGCTGATTGGTTTCATCGGTCATACGCTGATTGACGTTACCAGCTACGGACCCTGGTGGAGCTGGATTATTGCTTCCGCCTTTGCGGGACTCGTTATCGGCCTGATTACCTTGAAGCTTGATATCAATGAGGGACTTGACAAGAAGAAGGTAATCCGTTTCAATGTTGCCCAGATTATTGCTCATGTTCTGGCATGGGGGCTGGTTGCGCCGGTTCTTGATATCGTGATTTATGCAGAGCCTGTTGAGAAGCTGTTTGCACAGGGACTTATGGCTGCTGTTGCAAACATTATTACTACCGGTGTGGTAGGTTCTCTGCTTCTGCTGGCTTACGCAAAGACAATCGTTAAGAAGGGTTCCCTGAGCAAGGAAGACTAAGAAGAGAATTCCCGGAGCTGCTGCTGATAAGGCAGCAGCTTCTTTTA
>JBJEJG010000011.1:0-25699 GCA_051877795.1 Acetatifactor sp. | reverse complement strand
CCTGCCCGGAAAGGAAGCTGATTGATTGTGGCTGAAAAGTGATTCCTTTCTTTGGTTTAAAACAGGAAAGAAAAGAAATTTCAAAAATGCTCTTGTCAGAGAATACCTACTTTGTTATAATCAATTCAAAGCATATATTCTTTGTTTCAGGCAGCAGGGCTGCTCTATAAAATTCTACTTATTATTCAATGAATTCTATGCTTTTAAATCTCATTTTGATTTGCATAGTGTATTGAGTGATAGGTGCGTGAAGCCTCTTGTTTTGGTACACTATGAGGACAGGAGGCTGAATGAAAAGGTTAGAAGAGCTGAATCTGGTGGATGACTTTCTGGTGAACAGTCTGACAAGCCACAAAATTTATGGAGAGGAATCATCCAGATATATTCTGGAATGCATTCTGCACAGAAAAATCGGAAAGATGACGGTGGTGCCGCAGCGATTCTGGATTGGCGAGGATACCGAAGACCACGGTGTGCGTCTGGACGTGTATCTGGACGAAGAAGATGGGGAAATATTTGACATTGAACCGGACAAAAACGACGGAGAAGACGATATTGCATCACTTTCGCGCAGAGTGCGGTTTTACCATGCGAAAATTGACGCGGGAAATCTGGCAGCAGGTGAGGAGTACAGCAAGCTTCGCAATGTGGTTGTCATATTCATTACGACTTATGACCCTTTCGGAAGAGACCGTATGGTGTATACCATCAAAAACTGCTGTGTGGAAGAGCCGGACATGCCTTATGAGGACGGAGCAAAGACGTTGTTTCTTTATACGAAGGGAACAAAGGGAAATCCGCCGGAGGAGCTTAGGCAACTGTTGCGGTACATGGAAAACTCTATTGTAGAGAATGCACAGACGGAAAGCTTGAAGGCGTTACATAAAATGGTAACTGCGGTGAAGCGTGACGGAGAGGTAGGTTTTGCGTATATGAAAAGCTTTGAGAGAGAGCAGCGGATAAAGGCCGCGGGAGTTGCCTTGGGAAAAGCGGAAGGAAAAGCGGAAGGAAAAGCGGAAGGAAAAGCGGAAGGAAAAGCGGAAACATTGCTTTTGATTTTGGAATCAAAAGGGAAAGTAGCAGAGGAATTGCATGCAAAAATTATGGCAGAGACTGACTCGGTGAAGTTGGATACATGGATCAGGCAGGCGCTGTCCTGCTCCAGTGCAGAAGAATTTGCTACCACTTTGGAATAAATGGGAAAAAGGATGAGACGTGCTATGTCTCATTGTGGAACTTAAGGGCATTGCTCGCTTTGTGTCCTGTAAATTTCAGCCGACAGGTATTATTGTATTCTCGGAAAGGAGGTCAGGAGACCATGAATCAGGTAAAAATCGGTTGTTTTATAAAAGAGCTCAGGAAAGAGAAAGGTCTCACCCAGGAACAGCTTGCAGAACAGTTTTGTGTATCCAGGAGAACTGTATCAAGATGGGAGACCGGCAGTAATCTGCCGGATATGGATATCCTTATTGAGATGGCTGATTATTATGATGTTGATTTCCGGGAATTGTTGGATGGAGAAAGGAAAAGCGAGAAAATGAATAAGGAATTAGAAGAAACGGTGATAAAGGTTGCGGATTACAGCAATGAGGAAAAACAGAAGATTACAAGGCGTATGCATATGCTGTTTATAGGTGGTCTTATTGCCGCAATTGTCTATATGGTGCTTGTTTTTACAGATCATGCAGATAACTTTGTGGGTGGACTGTGTCTTGGCATCACATTCGGAATGATGATAGTGGGTGTCATTATGACAAGCAGCTATGCTGCTAAAATCCGGGCATGCAAAATGAGACTTCTGCATAGACGGTAAAATTTCTGCGGTTATTTTGCTTTATCAGGATTTACAAAGTTTATATCACAGGGTAAACTATGAAAAAAGCTTGCTAACAGGAAACCTTGCTTGGTTTATGGGGAAAACGGAAACATGCGGAAATGGGAGGAAAATGTATGGAAATTACAAAATGCAGAGTTAATCACTTGAAAAATCCCATGGGATTTCAGTTAAGGAATCCGACGTTTTCATGGGTGGTTACGAATCCGGATTGCAAAAACCCATTTCAGCTTGGTTATCGTATCCGAATACAGAAGGATGGAGATACGGTTTATCAGACGGCCTGGGAGCAGATGAATCCTCTTGGTACAGGGGTGGATTTCTGTCCGGAACCAAGAACCTGCTATGAATGGAGTCTGGATGTATGCCGGGAGGATGGAACGACGGAAAGCTTTCCCTGCGGTACTTTTGAAACGGGGAAAATGGAGGAGCCGTGGCAGGGAAAATGGATATCCTGCGCGCAAGGGGAGAGACATCCCATTTTCAGCAAAGAATTTTGTGTATCTAATGCAGAAAAAATCAAGAGAGCGAGACTCTACATTACGGGACTCGGCTTATATGAAGCGTATCTGAACGGCGAAAAAATCGGGGACGAGTACCTGACACCCGGATGCACTGCTTACGACCATTGGATTCAGGTGCAGACCTATGACGTAACAGAGCAGATAAAGGATAAAAACAGGTTGTCTGTTCTGCTGGGTAACGGGTGGTATAAGGGACGGTTTGGGTTCTGGAACCGGGAGAGTGAATATCGGGACAAAAAATGGGAGCTGCTTGCGGAGTTACATATTATAATGGAGGATGGCTCTGAGATAATCATTCCGTCGGATGAGAGCTGGCAGGCAGAGCGCAGCAATATCATTGCTTCCGGCATTTATCGCGGCGAAGTGGTTGACGACACACTGGAAAAAATGTCTGCCGAGCCGGTAACTTTGAGCGAAGGTCACGGCGTGCCCGTAATGGACAGGCTTGGCATTCCCGTCAGGGCAAAAGAACATTTTCAGGCAAAGAGAATCAAGACCCCTTCCGGAGAAACGGTTCTTGATTTGGGACAGAATCATGCAGGCCTGTTTACCGTGCGGGTGTGTGTGCCGTATGGAACAAAAATCCGCATTCAGTTTGGGGAAGTGCTTCAGGACGGTAATTTTTACAGGGATAATCTGAGAAGCGCGGAAGCGGAATTTGTGTATATCTCGGACGGCAAAGAGCATATTTTAAGACCTCATTTTACATTCTACGGATACCGCTATGTAAAACTGGAGGGATTTACGAATTTTCAGGATGGCGATTTTGACGGATTCGCCATTTATTCCGATTTTGAACCGCGTGGTCGGATAAAAACGGGTCATAAGGGAATCAATCAGCTGATTTCCAATACCTTCTGGGGGATGAAGAGCAATTTTGTGGATGTCCCTACGGATTGCCCTCAGAGAGATGAACGGATGGGCTGGACGGGAGATGCACAGGTCTTTTCTCCGACGGCACAGTATTATGCGGATGTGTATGCTTTTTATACAAAATACCTGTATGACTGTGGCATGGAGCAGCAGGACAGAGGCGGCAAGGTCCCGGATGTGGTTCCGGCTTTCGGACAGAACGGGTGCAGCTGTGCCTGGGGAGATGCAACCTGCATCATTCCCTGGAATATGTATCTTTTTACAGGCGACAAAACTATTTTGGAGCAGCACTATGCTTATATGAAGGCCTGGGTGGATTATATAGGGCATGTGGACGGGGAAAACCATGGTTGGAGGAAGGTGTTCCATTATGGAGACTGGCTTGCGCTTGACTCCCCGTATGCAGGGGCCGATCAGGTTAAAGGTGGGACGGATGAAGGCTTTATCGCGGATGTTTATTACAGGAAGAGCCTTTTAATTGTGGCGAAGACGGCAGAACTGCTTAACAGACCGGACGAGAGCAGACAATATGGGCAGAAGGCAGAGCAAGTCCTCCGGGAACTGAAGAAAGAATACTATTCCGAGACAGGCAGATGCTGTATTTTTACGCAGACGGCGGCGGTTTTGACCCTGCATGAACATTTGAATGATGAGACAAAAGCGTTGGAACAGTTGCTTACTCTGTTAGGCTACAGGCAGGATAAGCTGAGTACGGGATTTGTCGGAACGCCTATACTTTGTGAAACACTTGCTTCCTGCGGGCAGGAAAAGAAGGCGTACAAGCTGCTTCTCAATGAGGAATATCCCGGCTGGCTTGCGGAGATTAAACAGGGAGCAACCACGGTCTGGGAGCGGTGGAACTCCCTGGATGAAACAGGACATATTTCTTCTACCGGAATGAACAGCCTCAACCATTACGCATATGGCTCCGTTGTCGCCTGGATATGGAATGGGTGTGCGGGAATAAATCCTCTGGAGGAGGAGCCGGGCTTTAAGAAGGTGCGGATTGCACCGAAGGTAAGCTACAAGCTGCATGAACTGGATGCAGAGTACGACTCCCCGGCGGGAACCTATCACATTTTCTGGGAGATTATAGGGGATGATACGATTCATCTGAAACTGGACATTCCGGCAGGCTGTGAGGCAATTGTGAAGCTTCCTTATTCTGATGAGGAGGAAATGCTGGTAAAGGGTAAATACGAGATAAGCTACCGGGCAAATGAACCGCTGGTACAGGTATTTACCGTGGACAGTATTTTGCAGGATATGATATGCGACCCGGATGCGAGAAGAATTCTTTCCTTTGAGCTTCCAAAGCTTCACACCTACCTTCCGTTTGGAAGGGAGCATTCTCTTCGGGAGACAATGGATAATAACGGAGACGGGTCGGAAGAAATTTATCATCGGCTCAATCAGATGCTGGAAAGCGTGGCATATGCGCGGGAGGAGTGAGTGCTTTACCGACAGAAAAAGATAGGGAAAAGCAGAAAAAAGTATTGACATTTCCTATGTTTGGGACTATAGTTTAATCGTTAATGATGATTACTGTAATAAGAGTGGCTTGCGAGCCACTCTTAATTCGTGTGTAGGGAAAAATGAGATGAAAAGGAGGCAGCCAATGTCCCGCAGGGAAGATTATGAGTCAAGGACAGAGGAACTTTTAAAACCTATTGTGGAGGCGAACCATGTTTCCGTTTACGATGTGGAGTATGTAAAGGAAGGCAGCGATTATTACCTGAGAGCCTATATTGATAAAGAGGGTGGTGTGAATATTGCTGACTGTGAAAATGTGAGCAGGGCACTTTCCGATGTACTGGACAGGGAAGATTTTATCCCGGATGCATATATTCTTGAGGTCAGCAGCCCGGGGCTGGGAAGAACGCTGAAGAAGGATAAGCATCTGCAAGCCAGCATTGGGCAGGAAGTGGAAATTAAGCTTTTTAAACCGATTGACAAGTGTAAGGAGTTTTCGGGAATTCTGGAGAACTTTGATGCGGAAAGCATCACGATTACCGAAGGAGAAACACAGAAAACCTTCAAACGATCGGATATTGCGCTGATTCGTCTGGCGTTTGATTTTTAAGCGCTATGCGCATGATTTTTATATAGGAAGAAACGTTACCGGAAAATAAAACAAGGCGCTTGCGCCGGAATGGAGGAAAAGAAAAAGAAATGAACAAGGAGTTAATGGAGGCACTTGATATTCTGGAGAAGGAGAAGGAAATCAGCAAAGAGACTTTGTTTGAAGCAATTGAAAATTCTCTCCTGACTGCCTGCAAAAATCATTTTGGCAAGGCGGATAATGTTAAGGTTGAGATTGACCGGGACACCTGTGATTTCCTGGTTTATGCAGAGAAAGAAGTCGTTCCCACTGCGGATGATGTGGAGGATGACTGCCTGCAGATTGCTCTGGAGGATGCAAAGGAGATTTCTTCCAAGGCAAGTGTCGGTGATATGCTTCATGTGGAAATTAAGTCCAAGGAATTCGGACGTATCGCAACCCAGAATGCAAAAAATGTCATCCTTCAGAAGATTCGTGAGGAAGAGAGAAGCGTTATCTACAATCAGTATTATGAGAAGGAAAAGGATGTTGTCACCGGTGTGGTACAGCGTTATGTGGGAAAGAACATCAGCATTAATCTGGGCAAGGCAGACGCTATGCTGAACGAGAGCGAGATGGTGAAGGGGGAAGTGTTCAGACCTACCGAACGTATCAAGGTTTATATCCTGGAAGTGAAAAATACCCCCAAGGGACCTCGTATCAATGTGAGCCGCACGCATCCGGAGCTGGTAAAGAGATTGTTTGAGTCTGAAGTGACCGAAATTAAGGACGGCACTGTCGAAATCAAGAGCATTGCCCGAGAGGCAGGAAGCCGTACCAAGATTGCTGTTTGGAGCAATAACCCCAACGTGGATGCGGTTGGTGCCTGTGTGGGTATGAACGGCGCCAGAGTCAATGCGATTGTGGAGGAACTGCGCGGAGAGAAAATTGATATTGTAAACTGGGATGAGAACCCCGGACTTTTGATTCAGAATGCACTTTCTCCTGCGAAGATTGTTGCGGTGTTTGCTGATCCTGATGAGAAAACTGCCAAGGTGGTTGTGCCTGACTACCAGCTTTCGCTGGCAATCGGCAAGGAGGGCCAGAATGCAAGGCTGGCCGCCAGACTGACAGGCTATAAGATTGATATTAAGTCAGAGACCCAGGCAAAGGATGCTCCGGGCTTCCGCTATGAGGACTATCTGGATGAGGAAGAGTACGAAGAGGGCGAATATGAAGAGGGTGCATATGAGGATGACTCCTATGAAACCCCTGTTGAGGAGTAAGGATTTTTATGGCAAAAAAGATTCCTTTAAGGCAGTGTGTCGGCTGCGGTGAAATGAAGGGAAAAAAGGACATGATGAGAGTCCTTAAAACGGCCGAAAATGAGATTTGTCTGGATGTAACAGGCAAAAAGAATGGAAGAGGCGCATATGTTTGTAGGAGCAGGGAATGTCTGCAAAAGGCCAGAAAAAACAAGGGCCTGGAGCGCTCCTTCAAAATGAGTATTCCGAATGAAGTGTATGAAGCTTTGGAGAGGGAGTTTGAGAATCTTGAAGCAGAATAAAATTTTATCCCTATTAGGCATTGCTATGAGAGGACGCAACCTGGTCAGCGGCGAGTTTCAGACCCTGGAGGCAGTGAGAAACGGCTCCGCCATGCTGGTAATCATCGCGGAGGATGCGTCTGACAATACCCGGAAGTTATTTACCGATAAATGTTCCTTTTATGAAGTCCCGGTATACAGGTACGGAACGAAGGAGACTCTGGGCCGGGCAATCGGAAAAGACATTCGGTCATCGTTGGGCGTATGTGAAGCAGGATTGGCTGAAAAGATTATCGAACAACTGGAAGAAAAGCAGTAAGCCGTAAGGCAGAAATGGAGGAAAGCATGGCGAAGATAAGGATACATGAACTCGCTAAAGAGCTGGATAAGCAGAGCAAAGATATATTGAGCTATTTGCAGGAGAAGGGTATCGAGGCCAAGTCTGCAAGCAGTTCATTGGAAGAGGATGCCGCAGATATGATTAGAAAGGCGTTCGGAAAGGGTGGAGAGAAGCCCCGGACTGTTAAAGAAGCGCCTGCGAAGGAGCAGGCTCCGAAGGCTGAGAAGCCGGAGACTGTCACAGGGCAGCCGGAGCAACCCAAGGCAGTTGAACAGCCCAAGGCCGCTGAGCCCCCTAAAAAGAAGAAAACGATTATTTTTGTGAACAATTCACAGAATTCCAAGATGCCGGCCCAGCGCCAGGGAGCAGGCAATGGGAACGGCAGACCTCAGGGTGGACAGGGAAGACCACAGAACGGTTACAATGACCGCAGACCCGGGCAGCAGGCACCTCGCACTCCCATTAAGCCTCTGACCCCTCCTTCTCCTACCCCCAGCGTGCAGATGGTGTCTTCCAGACCCCAGCCCAAGGTGCGTCCCGAGCAGGCTGAGAAGCAGGAGACAAAGGCGGTGGCAAGGGAGACGGAAGTCGTGCAGGTACAGCCGCAGAACAGCAGACCGGAGAGAAATGACAGGCCCCAGAACGAGAGAACTCAGAGTGACCGTCCCGCAAGAGATAACCGTTTCCAGGACAACAGAAACCGTGATAATCGAGACAACAGGAGCGGCGGCTACCAGGGTAACAACTTTAAGGGTGACAGACAGGACCGCAGCCAGTTCCAGGGAAGAGGGGGCAACGCAGGTGGTAACCTTAAAGGCGACAGACAAAACGGATTTCAGAGAAATGGCAGACCGGGCGCTGAAGGCGGTCAGGGTGATCGCCGTGGTCCAGGCGCTGGTCAGAGCGGCAACCGCAGCTTTAACGGTGCACCGCGCGATAACCGAAGCAATGGCGGACAGGGAGCCGGATTCAGAGATAAGAACCAGAGCAAGAGCTTTGCAGGGGAGGCTCCGGCAAAGGATATGGAAAAGCGGCGCGAGGATGAAAAGAGACGCGCAAGCAGTATGGAAAAGGATAAGCGTTCCAGAAAAGACCATATCTATGAGGAAGATGAGGCACTGAAGAATAAGCCCGGCAGATTCATCAAGCCTGAAAAGAAAAAGGAAGAGGCAGCGCAGGAAGTAATCAAGGTTATCACTCTGCCCGAAACCATCACTATCAAGGACTTGGCAGATAAGATGAAGCTGCAGCCTTCTGCTATTGTTAAAAAGCTGTTCTTAGAGGGCAAGATTGTTACCGTAAACCAGGAAATTTCCTATGAGGATGCGGAAAATATTGCCATGGAGTATGACATCCTCTGCGAGAAGGAAGTCAAGGTTGACGTCATCGAGGAGCTGCTGAAGGAGGACGAGGAGGACGAGAGTACTCTGGTGGAAAGACCTCCTGTTATCTGTGTTATGGGACACGTTGACCATGGTAAAACCTCCCTGTTGGATGCAATCAGAAAGACAAATGTTACCGATAGAGAAGCCGGCGGTATTACACAGCACATTGGTGCGTATACTGTAAATGTTGGCGACAGAAAGATTACCTTCCTGGATACTCCCGGACATGAGGCGTTTACCGCCATGCGTATGCGCGGCGCAAATTCCACAGATATTGCTATTCTGGTGGTTGCTGCAGATGATGGCGTGATGCCCCAGACAATCGAGGCAATCAATCATGCAAAGGCAGCAGGCATTGAAATTATTGTGGCTGTCAACAAAATTGATAAACCTTCCGCGAACATTGACCGTGTAAAGCAGGAGCTGACAGAGTATGAGCTTATCGCTACAGACTGGGGCGGAAGCACTGAATTTGTTCCTGTTTCCGCAAAGTCCGGAGAGGGTATTGAGGACCTCCTGGAAACGATTCTGCTGACAGCTGACATCCTGGAACTGAAGGCAAATCCCAAACGTCGTGCGAGAGGACTTGTCATTGAGGCAGAGCTGGATAAGGGACGCGGACCCGTTGCAACCGTTCTGGTGCAGAAGGGTACCCTGCATGTGGGAGACTTTATTTCCGCAGGCGCATGTCACGGCAAGGTAAGAGCCATGATTGATGACAAAGGCAGAAGAGTGAAGGAGGCAGGACCTTCCACACCCGTGGAGATTCTGGGACTTTCCGATGTGCCCAGCGCAGGAGAAGTATTTCTGGCGCATGAGAATGATAAGACGGCGAAATCCTATGCAGATACCTATCTTGCACAGAACAAGGAGAGAAAGTTGGAGGAGACGAAGTCAAAGATGTCTCTCGACGACCTGTTCTCCCAGATTCAGGAGGGCAATCTGAAGGAACTGAACCTGATTGTCAAGGCTGACGTTCAGGGTAGTGTGGAGGCTGTAAAGCAGTCTCTACTGAAGCTGTCCAACGAGGAAGTAGTCGTAAAATGTATTCACGGCGGCGTAGGTGCTATCAATGAGTCTGACGTGACACTGGCAAGTGCTTCCAATGCCATCATTATCGGCTTTAATGTGCGTCCCGATGCGACCGCAAAGGCGACCGCAGAGCGCGAGGGCGTGGATGTGAGACTGTATAAGGTTATTTATCAGGCAATCGAGGATATTGAGGCTGCCATGAAAGGCATGCTTGATCCCATATTTGAGGAGAAGGTTATCGGACACGCAGAGGTTCGTCAGATTTTCAAGGCTTCTCAGGTCGGAAATATCGCCGGCTCCTATGTCATGGACGGTGTGTTCCAGAGGGGCTGCAAGGTGCGTATTTCCCGTGAGGGCAAGCAGATTTACGAAGGTGCGCTTGCTTCTCTGAAGCGTTTCAAGGACGATGTGAAGGAAGTGAAGGAAGGCTTCGAGTGCGGTCTTGTGTTCGAGGGCTTTGATCAGATTCAGGAGCTGGATGTCGTTGAGGCCTATATCATGGTAGAGGTGCCCAGGTAAAAACCAGAAAGGTTTTAATATGAGGAAAAACAGTGTAAAAAATACCCGTATCAACGGGGAAGTGCAGCGTGTGCTGGCTGAAATCATCCGGGGTGAGATTAAGGATCCCCGCATCAGCCCGTGGACAAGCGTTGTTGCCGTGGAGGTGGCTCCTGATCTGAAAAGCTGTAAGGCATGGATCAGCGTCCTCGGGGATGAGGAGGTGCGTACTAATACGCTGCAGGGACTGAAAAGTGCAGAGGGCTTCATTAAGAGGCAGCTTGCGAAGACCATCAATCTTCGCAATACGCCTGAAATTACCTTTGTTATGGATCAGTCCATAGAATACGGTGTCAATATGTCCCATAAGATTGATGAAGTAATCGGCAGGGATGAAGAACGTGCGAAGGAAGGCACTGTGTCGGGTGAAAACGTACAAGGTGGCTGTGAGCCGGGCGAGGAAGAATGATGACACCTTTTTGCATAGGGGAAAATGAGGGAAAAATGAACTTGGATTTAATAAAGGAATGTAAGACTGCAAAGAGAATCGGCATCAGCGGACATATTCGTCCCGACGGCGACTGTGTAGGCGCAGTTTTGAGCCTGCAACAATATCTCAGGAAGTGCCTGCCCGATGCAGAGGTAAAGGTCTTTCTGGAGAAGCCTTCCGATATTTTCAGTGAGATGAAGGGCTTCGGGGAAATCAATTCTGATTTTCCCGAAGAAGTACCTTTTGATGTTTATTTTGCATTGGACTGCGGTGCCGAGAGGATGGGAGGCGCGGAGAAATATTTTCTGGCTGCAGCAAAGAAAATTAATATCGACCATCATGTCAGCAACTCCGGTACCGGTGATTTGAACTATATCAGGCCGGAGATTGGCTCAACCTGTGAACTGCTCTATGATTTGATGGAGCCGGAATATCTGGACAGGGATATCGCCATGGCTCTCTACATTGGTATTATACATGACACCGGCATATTTCAGTATTCCAATACAACCCCGGAAACTCTGGAGAAGGGGGCGAAGCTGATAAGCTTCGGCTTTGACTTCCCGAGACTGATTCAGGAGACCTTTTACCAGAAGACTTACGTACAGGCTCAGATTATGGGGCGCGCTCTGATGGAAAGCGTTCGTTTCCTGGATGGCAGATGCATTGTCAGCGTTGTGGAAAAGAAAACGATGGATTTCTATCAGGTGGATTTCAAAGACATGGATGGAATTGTCAACCAGCTTCGTAACATTGAGGGAATTGACTGTGCCATTTTTATGTATCAGACGGGGACGCTGGAATACAAGGTAAGCATGCGTTCCAATGAGAAGGTAAATGTGGCGGAGGTTGCTTCTTATTTTGGCGGCGGCGGACATGCCCGGGCAGCGGGATGCACTATGAAGGGTACCTTCCATGACTGTGTAAACAACCTGTCACTACATATTGAAAAAATGATAAGGGCAAGTGAAAAGGGCGCATGATAAACGGTATTATTGTAATCAATAAGGAAGCGGGCTTTACCTCTCATGATGTAGTGGCAAAGCTGCGCGGAATCTGCGGACAAAGAAAGATTGGACATACGGGAACCCTGGACCCGGCGGCAACAGGTGTGCTGCCGGTGTGCCTGGGCAGCGCAACGAAGCTGTGCGACATGCTGACGGATAAGGATAAGGAGTATGTGGCAGAGCTTCTTCTTGGTGTGGAGACAGATACGCAGGATACCACCGGACAGGTGCTTGTGCGGCGGCCTGTCAGGGTAACGGAGGAGGATGTGCGAAGAATCTGCGGAGAATTTATAGGAGCTTATGAACAGGTGCCGCCAATGTATTCCGCCCTGAAGGTCAATGGAAAAAAGCTCTATGAGCTTGCAAGAGAGGGCCGGGAGGTGGAGAGGAAGGCACGCCCCGTCACTGTTTATGAGCTGGAAATTCTACAGATAAATCTGCCTGTTGTCACCATGCGTGTGGCGTGCTCCAAGGGAACCTATATCAGGACGCTGTGCGCCGACATCGGAGAGAGACTGGGCTGCGGCGGTACGATGCAGAGTCTGAGGCGCACCCGGGTGGGGAGCTTTGGGCTGGAGGCTGCGGTGACACTGGGAGAGCTGCAGCAGCTGAAGGAAGAAGGAAAATTGGAAAGCCGGGTTATTGCTGTGGATAGTGTGTTTGCCCACTGCCCGGTGCTTCATGTAAGCGGCAGCTATGCGGCTCTTCTGGAGAACGGAAATACGATTCTGGCCTCTCAGACGGAGGAGCAGATTGTTCAGGAGCCCGGGCAGTGGGTGAGGTTCTGCCGCCCGGATGGGAGCTTTGCCGGAATTTATACCTTTGACGGAGAAAAAAAGAGATACAAACCTGTAAAAATGTTTTTAGAGAAAGAGTGAGTGAAGCTTGGAGATTATTACCAATACAGTCGATTTTTATCTGGAAAAGGAAACGGCTGCGGCTATCGGTAAATTTGATGGAATTCATGTCGGGCACAGGAGACTGTTGGACGAGATTTTTGCATGCAAAAAAGAGGGGCTTGCCTCCTGTGTTTTTACCTTTGATCCTGCTCCGGCAGTACTCTTCGGCCTGTCTGACGGTAAAGAGCTGACGACAAGAGAAGAAAAACGCCTGTTATTTGAACGTATGGGTGTGGATATTCTGATTGAATTTCCATTGACGCCCGAAACAGCGGCAATGCCACCGGAGACATTTGTATATGAGGTGCTGGCAAGGCAGATGAATGTTCGTTTCCTGGCGGCGGGAAGCGATTTATCCTTTGGGGCAAAGGGTGCGGGCAATGCAGAGCTTTTGCAGAAACTCGGATCAGAGCTGGGGATTCAGGTGAAAACCATAGATAAGGTATGTATGGAGGGCAGAGAGGTCAGCTCCACATATGTGCGAAATCAGGTAGAAAAGGGAGACATGCGAACAGTGGAGCAGTTGCTTGGCATGCCTTATCTTGTGGAAGGACGGGTAGTGAGGGGAAATCAGATTGGAAGAACCCTTGGCTTTCCCACGGTAAATATCCTGCCTGCAGAGAGCAAGCTTCTTCCTCCTAATGGCGTATATTTTTCACAGGTACGTTTTCGTAATAAAATGTACCGCGCCATCAGCAATGTGGGCTGTAAGCCCACCGTTACGGACGAGAAGGTTATGGGTGTGGAATCTTACCTATATGATTTTGACGAGAACATTTATGACGAGCAGATTGAAGTATATCTTCAGGAATTCCGCAGACCGGAACAGAAATTTGACGGTGTAGAGGCCCTGAAACGGCAGCTGCAGGAGGACATTGCCGCCGGCGCCGGGTACAATTTCCTGCCCCCTCAGGCAAAGAACCTGTAAAGAAAAAGTAAAAATAATGTAAAAACCCTATTGTAACTTTTTGTCTTTTCCCGTAAAATGAGACTATTGGGATAATTTTTGTTGAAATAAAACTCATTGAAGGGATAGGAATATGAGCGCAAGTATACTTTTGTCAATGGCCGGCGGTCTGGGACTTTTCCTGTTCGGAATGCGCGTTATGAGCGATTCTATTGAAAAGGTTGCCGGAGCCAAACTGCGTCACATTTTGGAAATTTTTACCACAAACCGTTTTACGGGAATGCTGGTAGGTATTGTATTTACCGGTATTATCCAGTCCTCCTCGGCGTGTACGGCCATGGTGGTCAGCTTCGTAAATGCCGGACTGATGAACCTGTATCAGGCAGCCGGTGTTATCTTTGGTGCCAATATCGGTACTACAATCACATCACAGCTGGTATCTTTTAATCTGTCTGAATATGCACCCCTGATTCTGCTGACGGGAGTTGTACTTATCATGTTTGTAAAAAATGATAAGGTGAAGAAGTTTGCAGACATCATCATTGGGTTTGGCGTGCTGTTTCTGGGACTCAGCACCATGTCTTCCTCCATGGCAAGCATGAAGGATGTCCCAGAGGTGGTGAATTTACTTGGCTCATTGAAAAATCCGTTTATGGCTACTCTGATGGGACTTGTTTTAACCTCCGTCATCCAGAGCTCCTCCGTTACAGTCAGCATTGTTCTGCTCCTTGCCAATCAGGACTTGCTTTCTCTGCATATTACATTATATATCATTCTGGGATGTAACATCGGTGCATGCAGTACGGCATTGATTGCTTCGCTGGCAGGAAAGAAGGATGCGAAGAGAACTGCGCTGATTCATTTCTGGTTTAATGTGATTGGTACTGTGCTTATTTATATCATTTTGTTTGTTGCGGAAGAGCCTGTGATGAAGTTAATCTGGGCGATTTCCACAGATAAGGGGCGTTTTGTTGCGAATGCACATACTCTGATTAAAATTTTCCAGGTAATTGTTCTGTTCCCCTTCTCCAAGTGGATTGTAAAGCTGGCCTGTGTCTGTGTGCCCGGTGAGGACAGGAAGGTTGGTTACCGTGAGAGCTATCAGCTGAAATATATCGGCGACAAGGTGGTATTCAATCCTGCGACGGCAGTGTTTGAGGTGGTAAAAGAGCTGGATCGTATGGCTTCGTTGGCAAGCGAGAACCTGAACCGTGCCATGAATGCCCTGATTACGCTGGATGAAGAGGATATTGCAGAGGTATACGAGGTTGAAAAGAATATCAACTTCCTGAACCATGCCATTACGGATTATCTGGTGAAAATTAACCAGACAACTCTGCCCATCGAGGATTTGAAGAGTCTGGGCGCACTCTTTCATGTGGTGAACGATATTGAGAGAATCGGTGACCATGCAGAGAATGTGGCGGATGCCGCAAAACAGAGGAAGGAGTCGGGAGTCTCCTTCAGTCAGGATGCACAGAGAGAATTGGGTGAAATGCTGGACATGGTAAACAAGCTGATTCAGTATTCCATTGAGATGTTCGTCAAGAGTGATGAGCGACATATGCAGGATGTCATCCGGTTAGAGGACAAAGTAGATGCCATGGAGAAGCATATGCAGAAGATGCATGTGGAGCGTCTGACAAAGGGAGAGTGTACTCCCGAGGCAGGCATGATATTCTCCGATATTGCATCCGGACTGGAACGTGTGGCAGACCATGCTACCAATATAGCGTTTGCCGTTATTGATGCGGAGAAGGAAGCGGAAGCTGTAGAGGGTTAAAAGTTTTTTACAAAGAAGGAATGAGGAAATTCCCGGAAATGGTTGACAAAGCGTTGGATACGATTGTATAATCTGAATGAAGATGTAACAAAGTTGTAATAATTTCGTAAACACATATTCATTTTCAGAGGATTTATACATGAGATATCAGAATAAGAAAAAAGGAATAGCAATTGTATCTGCAGGACTTATGCTCTGTCTTGCTTTTGAACCTATGCAGGTATCTGCTGCAAATGCTTCACCGGCACTTCCGACAGCAGGTGTAGCTGCTCTGTTGGAGAGCAGTCTTTCTACAGAAGAATATATTGAGCTTGCACAGCAGGCCATTGGTGCCTCCTGGGGTTATACCAATATCGGCATTGCAGATGTGGAGAGCGGTAATCTGAATGTCCGCGAGACACCTTCCACCAGCGGAAAGCTGGTAGGAAAGATGCCGAAGGATTCTGCCTGTGAAATTCTGGAAGAGGTAGACGGCTGGGTACATATTCAGTCCGGCGAAGTGGAAGGGTATGTCAGTCTGGAATTCCTGCTGACCGGCCCGGATGCAAAACTGAAGGCAAATGAAATTGTTCGCACGGTGGCAATTGCCAATACGGACGGGCTGAATGTAAGAGATCAGGCGAGCACGGACAGTGCGGTTCTGACCCAGGTTCCCCAGGGCGAGGAATTGGAGTATGTGGAGACTCTGGAAGGCTGGGTGAAGGTTTCTATTGACGGCGAGGACGCCTATGTGTCCGCGGATTATGTGACTGTGGAGGAGAAGCTTGATACGGCAATCACCATGACAGAGCTTCTGTATGGCGTGGGTGTATCAGATGTGCGTGTTGAACTGGTAGAGTATGCAAAGCAGTTTTTGGGTAATCCCTACGTGTGGGGAGGCACCAGCCTGACAAAGGGTGCGGACTGCTCCGGCTTCGTTTTATCTGTGTACAAGAAATTCGGTGTGAGCCTGCCTCATCATTCCGGCTCACAGGCACAGCAGGGGACAAAAATTAAGGCGGCTGATTTGCAGCCCGGTGATCTGGTATTTTACGCGAACAGCTCAGGCACAATTAACCATGTGGCAATTTATATCGGCGGTGGGCAGGTTATCCATGCCAGCAGTCCTAAGACCGGTATCAAAATCAGCAAATACAATTACCGTACGCCGGTGAAGTGTGTAAGTATTCTTCAGGACTAACGGATAAAAGCCATCGGAGCGGAAAGCTTCGGTGGCTTTATTGTTTATTCCTTCTCGAAATAATATTGTTATGCTAAGCTGCAAGAAACTTGTAAATAAGAAGTTAGCGAGATGATTTATTTGTTTAAAGCAATTGTGTTTGATATTGGACAAACGTTAGTCGAATAAAACAAACCACTAAATTGGTCAAAGCTATATAAATCCGCATTCGAAAGTATTTCTGATAAGTGTGGTTACACTTTCTCGGATTATCATTAACAATACGCTGTTGAGGTGTTAACTAAATATAATACCAGAGTTAATCCGCGTGATTATGAAGTAAGATATTGAGAAAGTGAAGTTTCACTTCTATTCCTATTTTAGGCAAGATGTTTCTGTTTTCCCAGAAGTTGTTAAAAATGGTTGACTGATATTTGTAAATTCTCAATTGACTGAGCTGTAAAAGGTTCTGTATCTATAAATTTGGAGGTATATAGATAAGGAATGATTCTGCCTACCCATCGGAAAGCCGAAGAGAGGGTACAAAAGAGACAAAAAGTGCTCTATACCCTTCGAAAAATGGAAGTGAGGGTACAGGAGAGAAAAATTACTCTGCCTACCCATCGGAAAGCCGAAGCAAGGGTACAGGAGAGAAAAAAAGTGCTCCGTACCCTTCGAAAAATGGAAGTGAGGGTACAGGAGAGAAAAATTACTCTGCCTACCCATCGGAAAGCCGAAGTGAGGGTACAAAAGAGACAAAAAGTGCTCTATACCCTTCGAAAAATCGAAGTGAGGGTATAGAAAGAAAAAAATGCTCTGTATACCCTTGGATAATAGAAGCAAGGGTACAGGATCTAAGAATTGCTTACGATACCCTTTGACAAAATAATCTGGCTACGGTTACATGCCAGCGAAAGCAGAATACAACCGTAAAAATGGAATGGCTTGTGTTTAGCTGGGAACAGGTAATGTTAATTTTCAAAAGAATTCAATAAACACCAATTCATTGAGAACACTTTTCCGAAAAGGAAGTTTCATGTTGCATGAGGATGCGCAAACTATTTGACACAAACACTTTAGCGTGATAATATGACAGAGTGTCAAAGGCGCATTGGCACGAAATAAGCGCATACGGGAAAGACAGGAGGAGAATTATGAAAAAGAGAATGTTGATGCTGCCGGTGATAGGTATGATGGCTGTTATGTTGGCAGCTTGCGGGAAAAAAGAGGAAAAGACTTTTACGGTGGGCTTTGACGCCGAGTTCCCACCCTATGGTTATATGGATGACAACGGCGAGTATGTAGGATTTGACTTGGATTTGGCAGCAGAGGTGTGTGAGAGAAACGGTTGGACTCTGGTAAAGCAGCCAATTGACTGGGATTCCAAGGATATGGAGTTATCCAGCGGTTCCATTGACTGTATCTGGAACGGGTTTACCATTAACGGACGTGAGGATGCCTATACCTGGTCTTCTCCCTATGTTGACAACAGCCAGGTATTCGTTGTGGCGGAGAATGCAGGTATCACCTCTTTTGAAGATTTGGCAGGCAAGGCAGTCGGCGTACAGAGAGACTCTTCTGCCTTGAGTGCGCTGAATGATGAAGAATCTCCTGAAAATATTGCATTGAGAGACAGCTTTGGTTCTCTGACTGAATATGCTGATTATAACACCGCTTTTATGGATCTGGAGGCAGGTGCGCTGGATGCGGTAGCCATGGATATCGGT
Organism: Acetatifactor sp.; assembly: GCA_051877795.1. Taxonomy (GTDB): domain Bacteria; phylum Bacillota; class Clostridia; order Lachnospirales; family Lachnospiraceae; genus Acetatifactor. Next base: position 7,654 of record JBJEJG010000011.1, on the reverse strand, counting down.
GTTGCAAACTATCAGATTGAATCAAGAGGCGGCGGTTATGTGATGCTGGATAAGTACCTTGCGACCGAGCAGTACGGTGTCGGTTTCCTGCTTGGAAATACGGAGCTTCGTGACACGGTAGAGAAGACCCTCCAGGATATGGCAGCTGATGGTACATTTATGGAAATTGCCGAAAAGTGGGGACTGACAGACAGCGTTTGCCTGGGCAAATAGCATCAGGCTGGCTGCAGTTTATCTGGAAAAATGGAAGAATGATGTAATCAGTTTTTCCGGAAAACAGCAGCGGGATGTAAGAAAAATAATATATAGGCAGGGAACAATATGAGTATTCAGATGATATTATTACAGTTGGGCAAGGGAATGATTGTATCGGTCGAGATATTCATGTTGACCCTGCTTTTTTCATTGCCCTTGGGACTGATTGTTGCATTCGGAAGGATGTCAAAGAATAGCATCATACGGACTGTGACGAAGGTTTATATCTCAATCATGAGGGGCACTCCCTTGATGTTGCAGCTTCTGGTGGTCTATTTTGGCCCCTATTATGCGTTTAAAATCAGAATCGGTTCCGGATACCGTTTTGTGGCAGTCATTCTGGCATTTTCCATCAACTATGCCGCCTATTTTGCTGAGATATACCGTTCCGGTATCGAGTCCATGCCGGTAGGACAGTATGAGGCGGCAAAGGTATTGGGCTACGGAAAGGCGCAGACCTTCTTTAAGATTATTCTGCCGCAGGTCATTAAGCGGATTCTGCCATCGATTACCAATGAGATTATTACACTGGTGAAGGATACTTCGTTGGCCTTTGCCATTGCCCAGGCGGAGATGTTTACTGTTGCCAAGCAGATTGCGGCGGCGCAGACCACGATTATGCCGTTGATGACGGCAGGTCTGCTCTACTATATCTTCAACCTGATTGTGGCAGTCGTAATGGAAAAAATTGAGAAAGCATATTCCTATTACCGTTAATTTCGAGGAGGATTGGCCGATGAAGCTTTTGGAAATGAATCATGTGAGAAAAGAATTTGACGGACTGGGAGTATTGAAGGATATCTCTCTTTCTGTAGAGGAGGGAGAGGTCATCTCCATTATCGGGCCCTCCGGTTCCGGTAAGTCCACACTTCTTCGCTGTGCAACGATGCTGGAGACGATGGATGGCGGAGAACTGAAATACATGGGAGAGACCGCCGCTTATGAAAAAGACGGAAGGTGTGTTTATGCTTCCAAAGAGGACTTAAAGAGAATACACAGCTATTTCGGGTTGGTTTTCCAGAATTTCAACCTGTTTCCTCATTACAGTGTGCTGAAAAACATCACGGATTCGCTGATTCACGTAGATAAGGTTCCAAAGCAGGAGGCGGTGGAGCGGGCGGAGAAGCTGCTGATACAGCTTGGGCTTGCAGATAAAAGGGATGCCTATCCTTATCAGCTCTCCGGCGGACAGCAGCAGAGAGTTTCCATTGCCAGAGCTTTGGCAAAGCAGCCCAGAATCCTGTTTTTCGATGAACCGACTTCGGCGCTTGACCCGGAACTTACAGGTGAAGTCTTAAAGGTTATCAAGTATCTTGCGAAGGAACACATGACCATGATTATCGTTACCCATGAAATGCAGTTTGCCAAAGAGGTTTCAGATCGTGTTATTTTCATGGAGGAGGGTGTCATCAAGGAGCAGGGCACCCCGGAGGAACTCTTTGGGACGGATAACGAACGAATCAGGGAATTTATCGGGCATCTATCGAGATAATGGGAGCACAAGTTATAATAAAACAGCAAGAAAGACAATAAAACATAACTACATATAAATAACGCAAAAAAATGCTGGCAAAAAAGATAGTATATTGAAGGGGGTAAACATGTATAGTTTTCGAAAAAAATATTATTGTTAATTGCAATAATCACCTTGTTGTGCTCCTGCGGAAGGGATAAATCCGGCGATTTATGGGGAACAAAAATAGAAAATATTCAATGGGGAATGAATCTTGAAGAGATACAAAAATATTATGATTGTTCGGAAATTGTGCAGGAATCGGCATGTAATTATAAATATTTCGTAATAAATAAGCCCTGTAAAATATATGATTGCGATATGGAGATTACACTTATTCTTGAAACAGGCTATGGCCTAGTAGGAATAAAAGGGCAAACAGAAAATGTTGAAAAGCTGGAAAAGAATATTGATACAATTTTAGGTAAACATCGTTCCGGCATAGAGTGGAGTAATGGTGTGATTTGGCAATCGGAATTGGTTATGGAACGATATACTTACCAACAGTTGGCAGATGCTTATAATCAGGTTTATGGAGATGGCGTTTTTACAGAGGACTTCATTAAAGGAATACTGGGAAGTCCTTTTGTATCATATCAACTCTGTACGGAAGGAGAGAGGAAGGGCGAATTATGGATTAATGGAAGTGAGCAAGTGTACATAATAAATATGCTTAATAAGGTCAAGCAAGAGCAATAAGATACAACGAACAAGTTGTTTTTGGGGGTTTACTTTTACGGGGACTTATGTTATAGTAGTTTCTGTGTGGTTTAGCGGATGCCCAGTACCCGGAAACTCCAACCGGTGCTTAGTATCCGGCGGTTCCACAGAAAGTAAAAAGAATTATATGGAGGAAAGAAAAATGATTTCTAAGGAAAAGAAAACAGCAATCATGAATGAGTATGCCAGAACACCTGGTGATACCGGTTCACCTGAGGTACAGGTAGCAGTCCTGACCGCAAGAATTCAGGAGCTTACCGAGCATCTGAAGGAGAACCCCAAGGATCATCATTCCCGTCGCGGTATGTTGAAGATGGTAGGTCAGAGACGTGGTCTTCTGGAGTACTTAAAGAAGAAGGATATCGAGAGATATCGTGCTTTGATTGAGAAGTTAGGTTTGAGAAAGTAATATAGCATATCTATTTAGCCATGCACAAAAATGTCAGAATCAGTGGGGTAAGTTTACTTGCACCAATGTATTCTGACATATTTGTATATGGCGTTTAGCCATAGCCGGGATTGATTGAGAAGCAATCGAGTCAGGCTACGGGCTAAATAGATATACAGTGTGTAATCAGGAACGGAAGAAAGCCCCGAGACCGCTGAAAAAGATATGTGGACAGGCATATGTTCGCCACATGCCATTTTCAGTAGTTTCGGTGTCTTCTGTTCCTTTACAGATAAAAGAGCCGCAAAAAGCGGCGGAATGGAGGAGCTTATGTACCAGAGTTATGAAATGGAACTGGCAGGCAGAACCCTGAAGGTTGATATTAACCGTGTGGGCAAGCAGGCCAACGGATGTGCATTTATGCACTATGGAGATACGGTTGTTTTATGTACTGCAACCGCATCCGAAAAGCCCAGAGAGGGAATTGATTTCTTCCCCCTGAGCGTGGAATATGAGGAGAAAATGTATGCAGTCGGCAAGATTCCCGGCGGCTTCAATAAGCGCGAGGGTAAGGCAAGTGAGAACGCAATCCTGACCAGCCGTGTTATCGACAGACCCATGCGTCCCCTGTTCCCCAAGGACTATCGTAATGATGTTACCCTGAACAATATGGTAATGAGCGTTGATCCTGAGTGTCGTCCTGAGCTGGTGGCTATGATTGGCGCAGCTATCGCAACCTGTATTTCGGATATCCCCTTCGATGGTCCCTGCGCTATGACCCAGGTGGGTATGATTGACGGTGAGTTTGTTATCAATCCTTCTCAGGAACAGTGGAAGAACGGAGACCTGAACCTGACTGTTGCCTCCACCAGAGAGAAGGTTATCATGATTGAAGCGGGAGCAAATGAAATTCCCGAGGCAAAGATGATTGAGGCAATCTACAAGGCTCACGAAATCAACCAGACCATTATTGCTTTCATTGACAAGATTGTGGCTGAGTGCGGCAAAAAGAAGCATGAGTACACCAGCTGTGCAGTACCTCAGGAAATGTTTGAGGAAATGAAGAAGATTGTTACTCCCGAAGAAATGGAAGTAGCGGTATTTACCGATGACAAGCAGACCCGTGAGGAAAACATCCGCGTTATCACCGAGAAGCTGGAGGAGGCTTTTGCGGAGAACGAGGAGTGGCTCGCAATTCTTGGCGAGGCAGTTTACCAGTATGAGAAGAAGACCGTCCGCAAGATGATTCTGAAGGACCATAAGCGTCCCGACGGCCGTGAGATTACCCAGATTCGTCCTCTGGCAGCAGAGGTAGACATCATTCCCCGTGTGCATGGCTCCGCTATGTTTACCCGTGGACAGACTCAGATTTGTAACGTTTGTACCCTGGCTCCCCTTTCCGAGCAGCAGAAGCTGGACGGACTGGACGAGAACGAGGTCAGCAAGAGATATATGCACCACTATAATTTCCCCTCCTACTCCGTAGGTGAAACAAAGCCCTCCAGAGGCCCCGGAAGACGTGAAATCGGACATGGCGCACTGGCTGAGAGAGCACTGATTCCCGTGCTGCCCAGCGAGGAGGAGTTCCCTTATGCAATCCGTACCGTATCAGAGACCTTTGAGTCCAACGGTTCTACCTCCATGGCATCTACCTGTGCTTCCTGTATGTCTCTGATGGCAGCAGGTGTTCCCATCAAGAAGATGGTTGCAGGTATCTCCTGCGGTCTGGTAACCGGCGATACCGATGATGATTTCGTGCTGCTCACCGATATCCAGGGACTTGAGGATTTCTTCGGAGACATGGACTTCAAGGTAACCGGTACTACCGAGGGTATCACTGCCATTCAGATGGATATTAAGATTCATGGTCTGACAAGACCTATTGTTGAGGGTGCTATCGCAAGATGCCGTGATGCAAGACTCTTCATCATGGAGAATTGCATGAAGCCTGCAATCGCTGCACCCAGACCTGAGGTTGGCCCTTACGCGCCCAAGATTATCTCTATCCAGATAGATCCCGAGAGAATCGGTGATGTGGTTGGACAGAGAGGTAAGACAATCAATGAGATTATTGCCCGCACCGGCGTTAAGATTGATATTACCGATGACGGACAGGTATCCGTATGCGGTACCGATAAGGAAATGATGGACAAGGCTGTGGAGATGATTAAAATTATCGTTACAGACTTTGAGGAAGGCCAGATTTTCAAGGGAAAGGTTGTCAGCATCAAGGAGTTTGGCGCATTCATCGAGTTTGCTCCCGGCAAGGAAGGCATGGTTCACATTTCCAAGATTGCCAAGGAGAGAATCAACCGGGTTGAGGATGTTCTTACTTTGGGTGATGTTGTGACCGTTGTCTGCCTGGGCAAGGACAAGATGGGAAGAATCAGCTTCTCCATGAAGGATGTGGCACAGCAGTAAGCCGTAAATTGCAAAGCGCTTCTTGGGCGGCAAAAGACCGTCTAAGGGGCGCTGATTTTTTCCTTGTGTGCCCGACAGTCACTCATCTTACGGTCAGGAGCAGATTTCCTGCCAGACTATCTGAAGGAGGTTTTTATGTTATCACAGGAGCTTATCCGGGAGGCACTTTTCAGGGCGCTTTCCACAGGGGCAGATTACGCAGAGGTATTTGCGGAGCATACCTGCCAGAAAAACATCAGCCTTGTGTCCGCCAAGGTGGATAAAATAGCGGACTCGGTTATTTCCGGTGTGGGAATCCGTATTTTTAAGGGAACACGATGTGTGTCCGGTTCTGCTTCGTCTCTGGACAGGTCAGCTGTGCTGGACTGTGCTGCAAAGGTGGCAGACGCATTGCAGGGGTCGGCTGAGGTCGGTGATATTGTACTCAGAGAGCGTATTTTCGGGGATATTCATCCGATTAGGATTGTGCCCACAGGCGTGGAGAATTCCTGTAAAATTGATTATATTCGCGAAGCGTGTCTTGCGGCGAAGGATTACAGCAAAGAGATTTCCCAGGTGACAGGCAATTTCCTGGAGGTGGATCACAGAATACTGATTGCTACGAGTGAGGGACTTCTTGCGCAGGACAGACAGATTCGTACGAGAGTAACCGTTTCATCCATTGCAAGTGACGGAAGTGAAAATCAGACCGGTTCCGTGGGGCCGGGTGCAAGGAAGGGACTGGAATTGTTTGATGATTTTGACCCGAAGGAGTTGGGCAGGAAAGCGTCAAAGCAGGCTGTCACCATGCTGCATGCAGGCTATATCAATGCCGGTGTGATGCCTGTTGCCATTGAGAACGGATTCGGAGGAGTTATCTTCCATGAGGCATGTGGACATTCTCTGGAGGCATCCGGGGTGGCACTGGGACAATCACAGTTCTGCGGAAAGCTGGGACAGCAGATTGCCAATCCCAAGGTTACTGCAATTGATGATGGCACGATTCCCAACGGCTGGGGTTCCGTGAACATTGACGATGAGGGAACGCCTGCACAGAAAAAGATTCTGATTGATAAGGGAATTCTGAAAACCTATATGGTTGACAAGCTGAACGGCAGAAGGATGGGCATGGAATCTACCGGAAGCTCCAGACGTCAGAGCTATGCCTATGCACCTACCTCCAGAATGACGAACACCTATATCGCTGCCGGTGAGGACCGGGATGAGGATATTATCGCGTCCATTGAGTATGGGCTTTATGCGAAGGAGATGGGCGGCGGTTCCGTAAATCCTGCCACCGGCCAGTTCAATTTCTCCGTCCGCGAGGGTTATCTGATTAGAAACGGTAAGATATGCGAGCCGGTTCGAGGGGCAAGTCTTGTGGGAAAGGGTTCTGATGTCATTATGAATATTGATATGGTTGGGAAAAATGTGGCGCGTGCTCAGGGAATGTGCGGTGCTTCGTCGGGCAGCATTCCCACGGATGTGGGACAGCCGCTGATCCGCGTGGCTTCAATTACTGTGGGAGGAAGATAACAAGACGAAAAGATTTTCTAAGCTGTTAAAGTACAACAGCAAAGAAAATCTAAGTTTCGTCTGGAAGAATCGCTTGGGCGATTCTTCGCGGTGTCAGTAATGAATCGCACTATGTTTCACTTGGAAGAATGTCTCGTTGAGACATTCTTCATGATGTCGAAAATGAGTCGTGCCAAGTTTCGTCTGGAAGAATCGCTTGGGCGATTTTTCCAGGGTGTTGATATGGAGCCGTTATTGCGGCAGAAATGAGGATATTATGACATATAAGGAATTTAAGGAGGCTGTGATTTCTGTATCGGAGAGGATGCAGGTCACAGATTATGAACTATATTACGCCGAGAGCGAATCCACTTCTGTTGCTACCTATAAGCAGGAAATAAGCGAATACGGAACCGACAGTAGCATGGGAGTCTGCTATCGCTGCATCAGGGACGGCAGAACCGGTTATGCTTCCACGGAGAATCTGACCGCCTGGGAAGCAGAGAATCTTGTGTGCCGCGCGCTGGAAAATGCAGGCTCCATTGAGAACGGGGAACCATCCCTCCTCCATAAGAAGGGAGATGTCTATGCGACACTTCCGGAGGAGAAAGCAAAAACGCCCACAGGCGCAGAAATTGTGGATGCGGCGCTGGAGCTGCAAAAGGAAATGTATGCGGCAGATTCCCGTGTTGCAGACGGAACACAGAGCTACGTGATATGCGGAAAGGAGCGTTACGCTCTCTATAATTCCAATGGGTTGGATTTGGAGGATAAGGCCTCTTATACCTGCGGCATGGGTGTGGCACTGATTCCTGAGGCAGATGAAATGTATACCGGTTCCGCAGATAAGGATGGCAGTTTTG
>JBJEJG010000010.1:0-5025 GCA_051877795.1 Acetatifactor sp. | reverse complement strand
GACGGCGGCAGGCTCATCAAACACCGTACTCAGAGTGTCCGGCTTTGCGCTGCCGGTTTCCCTGGAATCCACAGGGTTGATACAATAAGCTTTAATCCTTGCAAATTCGTCATCCGTAATACTGCCCAGAATCATATAGGTCACTGCGGTTCGGATAACAGGCTCCTCATCCTCCTTTAAAAACCGTACGCACTGTACTGCGGAATCTGCTCTCTGATCAAACTGACCGGGCAGAAATTCCACTGAAAATACCCTTGCATTTACAGGAATTTCAATCTGCTCGAGATACAGGTCGTCCACAGGCGGTTCGGAAAACACTGTCCGGCATGCTTTTTCAAAGACTGCATCCGAAATATTTTCCACATCATAACGGATAAACTCTCTGACTCCCTCCACACTGATTCCGAGGTAATTCTTGATCTCCTCATGAAGTTCCTTTGCCTTTACCGCAAAAGGCTCCTTTTTTTCCACATAAATGCGTCTAACGTTTCCCATGTCATTCCTCCAGATGGTATTTATTATTCCTTTAAGCCTATAATAATGCTTCAAAGAAGCGTTCTTCCTTGAAGCATTGCTGTTTTCCCTACGCTTCCACACCAAGCGATTTCAAAATATAAAGGATTTCCCGGTCAACCGTGTCTGCTGTAATTCCGATTGTCTGTGCAGAAATCTTTAGCCCTTCCAGAACAAACATAATGTTCCTTGCCGCTTCCTTGCAGTCTTCACAATAGAACTCCCCGTTGTCCACCCCGATTTCAATGAGCTTTTCGATGACCTTTGCGGCGGAATCAAACTGCTTTCTCAGCACATTATCTTTCTTTTCCGGCTGGGTCTCAAAATAAAATTCATAGGTGGCTCTGTTCAAGGTATCCTTCTTTCTGAGAAGCTCTTTCTTCTGCTCCTGCAAAAACAGAATCAGGATATCCGCCGCTGTGGCATCCTCCTTAATCCTGTCGGAAAAGACATCGTCCGCCTCCTCGCTCTCCATCTTCATAACCTCCAGAAAAATCTGGCTGGTATTGTCAAAATACAGATAAAGTCCGCCCCTGCTGATGTCACAGGCCTCCACGATATCCTTCATCGTCACCTTCTGAAAGCCCTTCTCCACGAAAACCTTTCTCGCCGTCTCCAGTATATATCTTTTCTTCTGTACCGATTTTTCTCCCATTTTTTCCAGTTCCCCTCAATCTATCTGATATCCAAAGGCTTGTCCCAGTATTCAATGATTTCCTTCATTTTCATAAGCACCAGGTAAAAGATATTTTCCTGCACGGCCTCACTCCAAAGAACGCCCTTCGTCATTCCGCCCAGCACATACTTCGACAGAATTCCCCGCAGGTTATCCCAATCCTTCAGTTCAGCCGACGCAATCATTTTCCGCTCATCCTCATGGGTATTGATGCGGCTGCGGGTGTAGATATATCTGTAATTGCGCTCCATCAGCTTCGACTTTGAGGCTTCCCTGACAAAATTCATCAGTGTCGAGTCATATACCGGAAAAGCCAGGGAATGCTCTGTAGAATCCGGTCCCTGATAAAGTGTGCTTCCCGTCTGTCCCCTGTTCTTCTCAAGCCAGGGCAGATAACGCAGAAGAGGCATCACTGTCTGCTTATATTCCTGCAGCAGCTGCTGCCTGTACTCCAAATCCTGCTCCATAAAAACCTCCCGACACAAAAACTGACACATATGTATTTTTATTTTATCATATTTTTTTGAAAAGTACAGTAGAAAATTGCAGTTACTTAGGTGTATACTGTAAATAGTTACATATTTTTCCATATAAGGGGTATAAGAAATGGCGGGAATTACTTTAGAAAAAGGGAAACAAATCTACAAGGCCGGACAGCCTATGACAGCACTTCACCTGATAACAAAGGGGAAAATTCAGGCGGAATATCCGGGCGGCAGCTATCAGCTGGGGAAGGGTGATGTTGTCGGCATCTGTGAAATCTGCTCCGAAGTTCATTTTCTGGGCTATACTACACTGGAGGAGTCGGTCATCCTGACCTATCCTGTAAACAATATGGATGCCCTGGACGACCTTCTGCAAAAACATCCTGACGTGGCAAGGCTGTTTTTGTTGTCTCTGTTTCGGCAGATTACCACGCTTCTGGAGCAAAGCTCCATCTCCGAGATGAAATGTGCAAGCCTGCATCAGAATCTTCTGGAGGATTATCAAAACTACAACGCTCTTTGTACACGCTATCGTATTCAGCCCCGTATTCTGGATGGGTTGGATGACGCGGCCGCCTACCTTGGAGATGAGTCTCCGGATATCTGGCTGAACACCTACTACATGGGACTACAGCATCTTTACTCTGTGGAAATATCAAAATATCTTGTCCAGGAACCGGGCGTCAGTCTGGGTATGCTGCGCAAGGGAAGCCTTGACTTCAGAAAAACCTACACGGTGCTGGACGAGCAATACCACTACCGCGCCCAGGTAGCCGATTTCTATTTCAATCAGACAGGCAACGATTTGTTTGACCTGTATACTTCTCTCTATTACCGCCTCGGTCAGAACGGAGAGGACGCAAAGGCTCTCTACACTGACATAAGCAGAATGATTCGCGACTTTGAAAAGGACTCCTCCCTGACTGCGGAACAGTTTTCAGCACGCGTAAGCAGCTTTCAGAGCAATATGGAGCGCATCAGTACTCCCGAAAAAGCAGAAAGCAGGGAACAGGATGCCGCAGGCAAGGCAATCCTTTCAGAGCTGGCAGGCTCCATGAACACTATCCTGGAGTATGCGGGCTGTGACCCGGACACGGGAGCTGAAATCCGCCAGCATGTAAATGCCTACAAGGCTTTGGAGGACAAAAATTCTACTGATGATTCCGTAAACAAATTGAGAAGGCAGCTGACAGAGGAATTCTACACCCTGTACCCCATTCTCTTTGAGCGCGCTGTTGATACTCCCTATATTCCTATTCCCGTCAGGATGTTCCTGTACTTCGGCTATCTGGACGAGGAGCTTGCAGGCGCTGAGAACTGTGTGATTCTCTACAATCTTGTCTGCGGAATGCAGGATACAGGCAAGTTCGGTGTGTACACCTTTTTCGACTGGCTGAGCGCCATCTTTAACGGGGAGAAAAATCCCAGCCGGAACGAATTTGACGAAGATTATGTCGACTACATACACAAGCAGAAGGCAAGCGGCAATATTTCCGCATCAGAGGCCGAAGCTATGGAAAGAGACCCTATGAGCAGGGTCACCTACGAGCTGCGCAATATGTTCCCTTCTGTCAACAAGATAACCTACGGACGCATTACTACCTTCTGTCCTCTGTTTACGGCAGACAATGTGCTGAAGGATCTGAACGCCTCCTATGTGGATGTGTCCAAAATCAGCAAGGCACTGGAAATGATACGCTCTATCGACTATTCCGCCTTTTACCGTGAAAGTCTGGATTATGAAAATATTGATGTCATGGGAAAGGAAACCATTCATCTGGAATGTCTGCCCGATGTTATTCTGATGCCAAACGTAGGTATCCGAGGCGTCATGTGGCAGGAAATTGAAGGCAAAAAACGCAACACCCCCGGACGTATGGTATTCTCCATCTTCCACATGGAGGACATCAATACCACCATGGTCCGTCTTACCGGGGAGTTCCGTTGGGAAATGTGCAAGCGTATTCAGGGAAGCCGCTGGAATGACGTGAGCGAGCGCTCTTTGACCAGTGAATATTTCGATTACATACAGTTCTATCGAAAGAACCATGATTTGTCGGCCGACGCTAAGGAGCGCATCAAAAACAGCCTGCAAAAGGCTAAAAACAGCTTCAAGGAAATGTTTGTCAGAGATTACGTGCAGTGGGTTCTCTTCGAGGGAAACGGCTCTCCAAGGCTGAACAGGGTAGCAAGAAAAATCATGTTTACCTACTGTCCTTTCCCCGCATCCCTGAATGCCACTCTGGCACAAAATCCTCTCTTCTCAGAGTTGCTGGATCATCAGCGGATTGTAACCGGCCAGAAACTGCACCACATCGATGTCCTGATACAAAAGTTCAGAAACAGCGGCATCTCCGTTCCCGAAACCCTGACAACGGAGCGCGCCTTTATTGAAGGAAAAATTTAACCGTTGGCGGCATCCTGACCCGACTCACATCGCATTTTTTCTGCGAAGCGAGTCGGGTCTTTTTCCATCTCCACCATGGTTTCAAAGGATTCCAGGAGCAGGCGCTCCTGTCTGTAACGGTTCATCTCCTCCGGTCGGTCCATATAAAACTTAAAGTGATCCACCTGCCACACAAGCACATCCGCCAGCGTATAGCCCGCCACCTTATATTTGCACAGGAAATTGCCATAGTCATGATAATAGGCCAGTTCCTGCAAAAGTCCTCCCGACCTGCGGATACCCTCCCACAGTTTTTCACCGTAATCTTCACCTTTTCCGGCTTTTACTGCCTTCTCCATAATAAAATCATGTAATGTTTTCAGTGCCAGCTTCAACTGTTCCTGTTCCTTCTCTGTCCCGTCCATTCCGTATTCTCCTCCCGTTTCTGACAATACTATAAAAAGAAAAGGCCTTGAAAACGCTTTTGCTTAGCTTTTCAAAGACCTTTCATGGAAGCAGGGGAAGAGAGGATCGAACTCCCGTTAACGGTTTTGGAGACCGCCGCACTACCGCTGTACTATTCCCCTATTCTTTTGTCGAGAACTCACCGACGAAAGATATTATAGCACAGTCCATATATGATTTGCAAGACCTTTTTTATTTTCAAAATATTTCCAACATATTTTTATTTCCTAAGGTCATACTAGTACCAAGATAAGTCGCAGCAAGGCACTTAACCGGATGAGTTCAGGATAAGTGCAGGCAGCACTTATCTTGAAAATAGAGAAGGAAACAAAACATTTATGGAGGTGAAAAAAATGTCCGGAAACAGAAGCAATAGAGTAGAAGTGCCTGAAGCAAAGGCAGCTATGGACCGCTTTAAGACTGAGGTTGCATCTGAGCTTGGTGTAAACCTGAAGGAAGGCTACAACGGTGACCTGACTTCCCGTGAGGCCGGCAGCGTC
>JBJEJG010000009.1:0-25768 GCA_051877795.1 Acetatifactor sp. | reverse complement strand
CACTTCCTCCCCGTAAAACTCATTAACCTTTGAATCCGTGACGATGCAGATTCTGCGGTTTTCGCAGCCAAGCTCCTGAAGTTCCGGCCATAATTCCTCAAAGGACTGGGTAAAAACAATATCATAGCAGGGCTTTTTATTGTACAGTATCGGTAAACGTTCCATAGCTTTCCTCTCTTTAGCTTATTATCTGCGCAAAAAGAGCCCGCAAAGCGGACTCCTCGCTTTTACTGATTATTAATCGGCATCTCAAAGGAACCGCCGAAAATATCCTGAAAATCACCCGAAATATCCACACTCGCCGGAGTAATAATGAAAATATAGTGAGAAATTTTCTGTAAATTTCCTCCGATTGCAAAGCAGGAGCCGCTGGTAAAATCGATAATCCGCTGCGCAATATCCACATCCAGCCCTTCGAGGTTCAAGACCACGGTACGGTTTGCCAGAAGTGTCTCCGTAATCTCTCTGGCTTCCTCCACGGAGGTAGGCTTAATCACGCAAACCTCCATTCCTGCGCCTCCGGCAGACCTTCTCACAGCCGGCTTGTTAATCGGCGTAATCTTATTGGCAGGCGGAAGCTTCTTGGACGGACGCTCCTCGTAATCCTCGTCCACTTCCTTGGTCTTTGAAACAGGCGCTTTTCTCTGGGGGCGGGCAGGCTCCATTTCCTCATCCTCGTCCAGATAATCCTCATCATAGTATTCATCGTCATCTTCGCCGTTCAGCTTCATGTAATTTAAAAACTTGTCCATAACACCCATATTATTCTATTACCATGCCTTTCCGCTGTCATAAGTCTCACTGAGGCTGACGATTGCTGTAATCTCTCTCTCCGAAAATGCCCGTGCCCACTCTCACATAGGTAGCTCCTTCTTCCACCGCCACCGGATAATCGCCGGTCATTCCCATAGACAGCACATTCATATTAACATTATCAATGTTTTTTTCCGCTATGTCAACAGACAATTGTTTCAATTTTTTAAAATACAGTCTGTTTTCTTCGGGATTTTCGGTATATGGAGCGATTGTCATAAGCCCCTGAATGTGCACGGACGGCAAAACTGAAATCTGCTCTACCAGTTCAAGAGCCTGCTGCACCGTCGTGCCAAACTTGCTCTCCTCCTCTGCCACGTTCACCTCAATCAGAATGTTGACCCCGATATTCCTCTTTGTCGCTTCTCTGCTGATTTCCTCCGCCAGACGCAGGGAGTCCACACTGTGAATCAAATAAACCTTGTCCACAATATATTTTACCTTATTGCGTTGCAGATGTCCTATCATATGCCAGCGGATGTCAGCGGGCAGCTCCGGTATCTTATCCAGAAGTTCCTGTACCTTATTCTCTCCAAAATCCCTCGCCCCGGCATCATAAGCCTCTCTCAGCATATCCACCGGTTTGGTTTTGCTGACAGCAATCAGGGTTACAGCTTCCTTGTCCCGTCCCGCTTTCTCACAGGCCTTTTCCATCACCTGCTTCACACGCTCCATATTTTCACAAATCATACTCTTTTCGTCCCTTTACTGATTAATAAACTGGTCGTCGCTGACAGAAGCGGCATCCAGTACAATATAATCATAAACACTTAAACCATATCTGGTATTTGATTTCACAATGGCATATTCATCATTCTGATACAGAATATTTATCTGCTTAAAATCGGCATACCCTTTATTCATATTGTAGACCCCAATCAGAGTAGCACGCTTGCTTACCGTATAGGTTTCCTGGCTGTCCAGCTTATACAGAATATCACCGGCGTTCAGAATAGAGCTGTCCAGATAATATTCCTTCGACTCACTGTCGAAATTGTAAACCTCAATTTCCAGTCTCTCACTGGAGATGGTTCCATCCTCAAGATAACACTGGCGCATGATGCAGTCTCCTCCGCCGCTTGTGCCAGGAATGACAAAATCCTCAGGAATCAGGAAAAACTCCTTCTGAACAATGGAGGAAACCGGAATCTTGAGTCCCGTCTCATCTTCCACAATCAACTCCACATCCAGAAATCTGTCATTCAAAAAAGTAATCATGGAATTTGTAAAGGAAAGCTGCAGATAGGTATTCCCATCACTCCCTGTTATCAGTTTTGTAGCTCCCCAGGATTCATACTGATTCTTAAGGAAACGAACCTTGATATAGCCCTCCTCCTGAAGCTTCGCACCACGCTCTGCCTCAATCGGGACCACAATAGACCAGTTTTCATTGGTTGACAGCTTATAAGCCGGATCCCCTGCAGCCATCAGTGAGTTTCCGAGCATCTGATTTTTTTCATAAGCAGCTTCGTCAAATATGCTTTCCGACACACCTTCCGCTGTCAGAGTCTCATAGCCATCCGTCCAATAAGCTACAATGCCGGTTCTCGGCGCATAAGAATAATTAATAATATTGGTTCCCGTTCCGCCGTTTAAGTCACTGATGCTCTGAAGCATGCTCACATTTGCAAGCTTCAGCACTGTATTCTTCAGAGAATACTTAAAATCGTATGTGCTCTCATAGCTTGTCTCATCAAAGCCATGGGCAAACCCTACAATTTCATTTCGAAATTCTGCAAGTTCCTTATTGCTCAGCGAATTCTCTCCCAGATTCAGTGCTTCAAGCTCCTCGTTCAGGTTACCCGTCTCATCCACAATATAAACAAGGTCATTCTTTGCCACACGTTCACCTTCTCTGGCATAATAGTTCACGTACCCGGCAGCATCCGTATAGATGACCGTCTCATCCCTGAGTGCAATTCCCCGATATACATTGTCCGCAGCCAGAGAGCCTTCCTTTACCTCATAGCGCACAATCCGGCCCGTCTGAAAATACAGGATAACACAGATGACCACGTAGACAAACACCACGCCGAAAATAATCATACCGATATTCAGATTCAGCGGTTTTCTGTATTTCTTTACCTTGCTGTTTTTCTTTGCCAAGCCGTCTCCCTCCTGTAGTTTTTTTTCGGGACTCATATACGCCCAAAACAAAAGCCCCGTTCAATCGAGGCTCTTGTGTAAATTCCGATGCATTATGTAACAATACGCTTACAGAGAAACAATAATCTTATCCTTCAGACCCGCAGGAAGTTTGGACTCATTCATGGAGATACTTAAAATGAAATCCACCCCAAAAATCTCGCTGAGTTTTTCCAATTTTTCAACTGTTGCTGTAATGTCCTGTTCTTCGAGACAGGCAATTTTCAAAAAGCTGTCGAAATACATTTGCTGTAAGTCATGATCCTGTGAAATGATACCACTGATAAATCCAAGAAATTCGCTGCTGTTCTCAATCAAATACTGAGATACATCAATCAGACGAACCTTATTGTTCAGTTCAAACATATGCTTCGCGCTCTTGTCGAGATAAGCAATATTGCCGGTGATTTCTTTGATTTCACTGTTTACCTTATCCAATAACTGTTTTGTCTTACCCTTACCCTTTTCGCCTACAATTAATTGAACCATTGGAAAACCCTCCTATAGTAATATTATTGTATTACCTGTTATGTTAATTATAAGTGATATGGTTTCAAAAAACAACCTCTATTTATGAATCTCATCCAGTAAATCAATCATCTCATGATACAGCACATCCGTAGAAGTGGAACGCATGATGACAGAAATATAGGGTGAGCCGTTCTCATCTCTTGACAACAATATCAGGCAATGCCCGGCTGCATTGGTAGTCCCTGTTTTTCCGCCTATCACATTCACGTTGGAGGGTGCACTGTAGTCTCCTCTGACAAACAGGTTGGTCGTCGTTTTATTGAATTCCTTCGCCTTACCGTTCTTGTCAAAAAAGGTCGTCTGATAGTTGCCCATCTGAATAATTTCATTAAAGGTTTCGTATTTGATTGCCTCGTTAAAAATCAGATATAAATCATAGGCTGTGGTATAGTGATTCACATCTGTAAGGCCATGGGGATTCACAAAATTCGTGTTGGTAGCGCCCAGCCTGCGTGCCTCTGCATTCATCATTTCAACAAAATGATCCACAGAACCGCCGATGCCCTCCGCAATCAGTACAGCGACATCATTTGCGGAATACATCAGCAAAATACGTAATGCCTGATCCAGGGTCATAGTGTCCCCTGCCTTTAAGCCACAGAGCTGTGCACCCGATTCCGTGATATTCACGGAGGCGGTCGCGGTAAGCACTTGGTCAAGGCTGCCGTTTTCCAAAGCGACAAGGGCCGTCATTACCTTCGTCAGGCTTGCAGGATAGAGCGTCTCATGGGCATTTTTTGCATAAATCACCTCGGTTCCTGTCACATCAAAAAGGACAGCAGCTTCCGCTTCTTCCATATTTACGCTTTCATACATCACATTGTCCGTTACCACGCACAAATCTGCCGCATACGGTACAGCGGTTCTCCTGTCCTGTCTGGAAATCACATTAAAACTGCTGATATCGGAATCAGCATTATATGCCATATCATAAGACAGACTGCCGCAACCGCAAAAAATACAGGGCAGAAAAACAACCATGCACATCAGAACGGCAATTTTTCTATTTGTACATTTCACGCCACTCTAAATCTCCTCTATCCAGGGACTTAATCAACAGTTCGGCACTGGCAAGATTCGTTGCCAGCGGTATATTGTGTACATCGCACAGTCTCATGACATTATTCACATCCGGCTCATGCAGCTTGGGAGACAGCGGATCCCTGAGAAAAATAACAAGGTCAATCTGATTGTGCTCAATCTGGGCTCCTATCTGCTGCTCCCCACCCAGATGACCGGCCAGGAACTTATGAATGTTCAAATTGGTAACCTCTTCAATCAGGCGTCCTGTCGTTCCGGTGGCATATAATTCATTCTTACTTAAGATTCCTCTGTAAGCAATACAGAAATTCTGCATCAGCTTCTTTTTTGAATCATGTGCAATCAGTGCGATATTCATATCTATACCCTCTCTTTACTTCGATTTCTTTGCTTGAAGTCTTACATTCAGTACGAAACCCATCCCCATAAAAAGGCTCATCAAAGATGTCAGCCCATAGCTCACAAACGGCAGCGGCAGACCTGTATTCGGCAGGATAAAAGTTGCAACGCCGATATTGAAGAATCCCTGAAAAGCCACAAGACCTCCCATACCGGCTGCAATAATTGTCCCCGCCACATCCTTCGCCTTTCTTGCAACCGATATGCATTCCAGGGAAATTCCTATCAGCAGAAGGATAACAACCGCGCTTCCCTTAAACCCGAATTCTTCACCGATAACGGCAAAAATAAAATCTGTCTGGGCCTCGGAAATAAAGTTTCCGTTCTTCACCGATGTAATTTCATTATTCTTGTATCCCTTTCCGTCAAGCTGTCCGGAACCGATTGCCATACAGGAGTTTAACTGCTGATAGGCTTCCTCCGTGGCATATTCCTCAGGATTGATGAACGCCAGGATACGGTTTCTCTGGAAATCCTTCAAAATACCGTTATCCGGCTGCAGTGCCAGGGAAATCACAAGTGCCACCGCAGGTATTGCTACTGCCAGTACACCAAACACCAGTTTCAGGCTGATGCCTCCGGCAAACATAATCACACAGAAAAGCACAATTACAACTATACTGGTGGACAAATCGGGCTGCTTATAAATCAAATACCAGGGCACTGCTACCAGAACAATACAGCTTCCGATGATTCTGACGGTATTCAGCTTTTCCTTATATTTCATAATAAACTGTGCAAAGAATAAAATCAATAAAATTTTCGCAGTTTCTGACGGTTGAAAACGAAGCCCGCCAATTTCCAGCCAGCGCTGTGCACCAAGGCGTCCCTCGTCTCCGGTAAACTGCACAGCAAGGAGCAGAGCAAGGTTTGCGGCATAGATAAGCCAGTTCAGTTTTATAACCCATGAATAATTAAAAAATGAAACCACCACCATAAGAAAGGTGCCGACAACCACTCCAGCCAGCTGTTTGGTCTGGAGTGATTCCTCGGCGCTTCCAATCGCCATGACGCCGATGACCGCAAGCGCAAGTATCATCAGCACCAGTTTAAAATCATAATCTCGTATTCTGAATTTTACAAACATGTATTTTATTTCCTCATCTATCGGTTGGCCGCCAAATCCTGCACCGTCACATCCACAATCGGGATATTTGCGTAGAGACTCGGCTTGGCATTTCTGCCGTTTTTACCGCTTTTTGCATTAATCTGTATTTCCATATTATCCGAATCGATTTTCATATATTTTGAAATAACCCTGGCGATATCGTTCTTGATTAACTCCATCATCTCAGGAGAACAGTTAACTCTGTCGGAAATCAACAGAATCTTAAGCCTGTCCTTCGCCACCTGGCAGGAGCTTTTTCTGCGAAAGAAATGTCTCATTTTGCCCCTCCCCTACACTCTGTGAAAAATTCCTGAAACTCTGGTCCAAAAAGAAATCCCCTTTTCAAAATTCAGAAAGGGAACCTCTCTTCCCTCCACTCTCTGCACCACGTTGGCATACGCCTGTCCTGCCGGAGAATCCCCGCCCACGAGAGGTTCTCCCTGGTTTGTGGCAATGACGACATTCTCATCGTCGGGAATAATTCCAATCAGCGGAATTGCCAGAATATCAACAACATCCTGCGCAGACATCATATCACCGCGCTTTACCATGTCCATACGGAGCCGGTTTATAATCAAATCCATCTGCTTAAAACCATTTGCTTCCAAAAGGCCTATAATCCTGTCCGCATCCCGGATGGCAGATACCTCCGGAGTCGTCACCACAAGCGCTCTGTCCGCACCGGCGATAGCATTCTGAAAGCCCTGCTCAATTCCTGCCGGGCAGTCCAGTATAATGTAATCAAACTGTTCCTTAAGATGCTCAATCACTTTTACCATCTGTCCCGGCGTCACGGCGGTCTTATCCCTCGTCTGGGCAGACGGCATGAGGTACAGCCCCGGATGACGTTTATCCCGGATTAAAGCCTGCTTCACACGGCAGTTTCCCTCCACCACATCCACCAGATTGTAGACAATTCTGTTTTCCAGCCCCATAACCACATCCAGATTTCGAAGACCGATATCCGTATCGATGAGACATACCTTCTTTCCAAGCTTTGCCAGACCTGTACCAACGTTTGCCGATGTGGTGGTCTTGCCCACACCGCCTTTACCTGAAGTGACGACAATGACTTCCGAGCTTTTCTTCTCGGGGAAAATCTGATTTTCCATTTTCTGTTCCTCCACTTATTATTTGTCGTCCATCCGGCACCCGGAAAATGCCTGTTTCCGGCATTTTCCCGTGCGAGAAAGGCTTGAAATGTCTTTAAAAGCTCTTCCCGCACTTAGAAGGTGCTCAGCACATCTTTCGTAAGCGGTTCAAAGGTTATCTTATTGTTCTTTACATATGCAATTTTCGGCTGTACCTTAGGGCGTATACCCCATTTCGACTGTTTTGTCGTTGGTTTATATTTGAAATCGCCGATTTTGATTCTTTCCGGCTCCATTTCAAGCGCTGCTATAAAGGCTCCGTCCTGCCCGTTTCCGCCGGCATATACCTCTCCGTACAGGCCGCCCAGGATAATAACATTTTTTGCACTGATGACCGCACTTCCCGGATACACATCCCCAAGAACAATAATACTGTTCTCCGTCTCAAGAACCTCCTTGTTTTTCAGGCTTCCCTTAAAGAACTGTCCTTCATCTCCGCCGGAGAGCTTCTTCTCCACATGGGCAAGTGCCTTGATGAAATTTTTGTTGGTAGCCTCATCCTTCCCCACAATGCAGATGATATTCAAATCACTGTTCTGCCGTATAGCCTCCAGTATCCTGATTTCCTCCGTACCGGACACATGACGTTCCTCAATGGAAAGTGCCATAGAAGCATGTCCGAAAAAATTTCTTGCCTCCGAGAATTTATATGCAATTTCATCCAGAAGCTTTTCAAATGGCACATCTGCATCCAGATGAAGCGCTATACCGTTCGGAAAGCTCTTAATCAGAACTGCGTCTTTCATACTACCTCCTATAATTCATTGGAAATACCGCCATCAGGCGTATCCGCGGTACCTGTAATCAATTCCTCTTCCTCTGCCAGACCATAATAATATTTGATAATATCTCTGGTAGCCTGAGCAGCATAGTCCGAGGAATATCCGAAGGGAATTCTGGTGGCAATAGCTATCTCCGGCTGTTCATAGGGTGCGTAACAGACAAAAAGCGCATGATTCGGTCTGGATCTGGTCTGCTCAGCCGTACCTGTTTTACCTGCTACATTAACCGCCAGATTACTGAAATAGCTCTTATTCTGCACCACCTGACGCATGCCGGAATGAATGGCATCCCAGTATTCCTGCGGCATGTCAATCACATTTCTCACATCCGGCTCAAATTCCTTGATAAGATTTCCCTCCGAATCCGTAACCTTATCCAGCAGCGTCAGATTATAACAGGTTCCGCTGTTGGCAACGGCAGTCACATATCTGGCAAGTCCCACTGTTGTAAAGCTGTTCGTACCCTGTCCGATAGCAGAAGGTACAGGATACTCTGTTGAAACAATCGGAGCCGCCTCCGCTATCTCTACGCCTGATTTTTCCGTGAGACCGTACAAATCAGCATATTCGTACAGCGTATTCAGACCTTCTGCCTCATTGTAGGAGCCGTTTCTGGTAGACAATAAATATCCCACATTATAAAAATAGTAGTTGCAGGAATCACGAATAGCGGTAATAAGTGTCTCATTTCCGTGTCCGATATGTTTCCAGCACCTGGGCGAGGGGGTAATCTCCGTAAAGGTACCTGTACAGTTGGTCTTGCTGTTTAAAGTGATAACTCCCTCCATCAGGCCGGCAGTAGCCGTCACCATCTTGAATGTGGAACCCGGAGCCAGAGTTGACTGGGTTGCAAAATTGTACTGCGGCATTGCCTTGTCCGCATTCAGCTTTGCATAATATTCCGCATCAATGGAGTTCGCCATCTTGTTGTTGTCATAGCCCGGATAGGAAACCATGGCAATCACATCGCCGGAATTCACATCGGTGATAACTACAGATGCATTGCAGGGGTCAAGAGCCAGCTGTGCCGGCGTAATATCCAGATTGTCAATGCGGTTTTTCATAAAGCTATACGCATTCAGCTTTCCACTGTACAGCGCCTCTTCCTCCTCAATGGGTATTTCTATCTGCTTCTGTTCACAGAGAGCCTGACAGACCTGTTTCCCGCTTATTACATCCGAAAGAAGCATATATTTATAAAACCGCTTCTGGAACTCCGTGTTCTTGTCTATCATGACAATCACATAGTCAATTAGCTTGTTATAGATTTCCGTAGAATCCGAATACTTTTCATCCAGATCCAGCTTACTCACGTCAATCCAATTCTGGGCAATACAATATTTCAGGTACTCATTCAGGCTGATGACCTCTTCCGTGGCCCAGGCAATCTGGGTCGGATCATTCGCATCTACTTCCTCTGTCATAATGACACCATTTCTATTCAAAAGACTTACAATATTGCTCTCATAAACCTGATATTCTTTCGACAGCTTATTGTAAGGAGTAAGCCCTTCTGTCAGCTCATTCCGCAGTTTCCCGTACACCTTTTCCTTATAATCCAGGTAGGCTTCATAAATAGCCCTCTCCACATCCCCCGCGTCCTCGGAAGCCATATGCTTCAAATCCAGAATGGAGTTGTTGAACATGGCAAAGTAAACATCATAAATCGGTATTTTGATATCGGAACTGCTGGAATTCTCTGTGGCTTTATACTCCTTTGCATTGATAATCTTGCTGGACACAAGACCTGCCAGCTTCTGCTCCAGAATGTTATAGACCGCCTTGGTAAATTCCGCATCGATTGTCAGGTACACATCCTGCCCGGCCTTTGCCTCTTCCCTCTCCTGAATGGAAATAACCTTTCCCATGTTGTCCACAACAACTTTTTCATATCCCTTTGTTCCCTGCAGGGTTGTCTCCATATAGGCCTCAATACCGCTTTTTCCTACAACGTCATTGATATTATAGCTGTCGGAGCCTTTTCCCTGAGCTTCCATCTCTTCATTCAGGGAGGTCAGCTCATCCGACGAAATCTTTCCTGTATACCCCAGTACATGTGCAAAATATTTACTGTCCACGTACCTTCTGACGGTGTCCTCCACAATGGAAACACCCGGCAGTTCTTCGGAGTTCTCCATAATGACTGCCACCGTCTTCTCACTGACATTGGTAGCCACCGTGGTTCCCACATATTTCCTGTATGAGGTAAGATTCATGGCGTAGCGTATCGTCACCAGCTTCAGCCACTCCTCGTTTGTGTAACCCTTTCCGGGAATAAACTCCGTCTTGCTGTCCTCCGGATCCTCATACTCTCCGATGGCAAACCCGGAGCCCTTGTTGCGGCTCAGATACTCCATAACCTCCGTGGCTGTGGCTGCCCTCTCATCATCCTCCAGCTTATCGATGGTTGTTCGTCCGTATACATCGGCCAGAAAACGCTGCAGGGTAGTCCCTTCCGCAGTGAAAGCAAATTCCCCGTCCTCATCCACAACAATCTTAAAATCGGTAATCACATTGTCACCGCTTTTCTCAATCATTTCAATCAGACGCATAATCATGCTGTTCAGGCTGGCATTCTTTGTTTTTCCTGACTCAAACACATCCTCAATTTTTACGGAATAAGCAAGTTCATTATAAGCCAGCACATTTCCGTTTCTGTCATAAATATTTCCCCTTGTACTGGCAATATCTCTGGTTTTTTCCGTCTGCAGTACGAAATCCTCCAGATATTCCTCGCCGTGAACAATCTGCAATTCAAAGCAGCGATAAATCAGAATTGCTCCCAGTACAAAAAACACAATGGTAAAAACCGTCAGTCTGCTGGTTACTATGCTGATAATCTTATCTCTTAATTCGTCAAACAAATTTTTGTGCTCTCCTTTTTTCCCGTGCCTCAAGCTTTTCATTGACCTTGAGTATCACAGGGTACAGAAACATGGTAATGACAATGGTATACAACGCCTCCGGCAGAATGACATGAATAAAATAATAGCCAAACTGAAATCTGCCGCGAAGCATAAACAGCAATATATAGCAAAGTATCCCATAGGATAAATCGCTTGTTATAATCAGGGCAATGGGAAGCTTGATGTCCTCAGGGTAAAAAATCCGGCTGAACTTTCCGTTCAGATAACCTATGTACATCAGAACCAATGCATAAAACCCAAGAAAATTTCCGAAAAAGATATCGTTCAGGAGTCCGCAGAAAAATCCAATGATAAGCCCTTCCTTCTCTCCCCGCATAAACCCGAAGGAGGAAGTAAGAATAATCATCAGATTTGGAATAATACCTGCAAAGGAAAGCTTATCAAAAACACTGCACTGCAATATAAAGCAAAATAAAACAAATATGGTAACGACAACTTTTCTGAGCATACTATTCCTCGCTTACAGTCTGTTTCATATCCGTGATAACCAGAACCTCTCCCAGATGTTCAAAGTCCACTGCGGGTACAATCAGGCCTGATTTTGTCAGGTTGTTTGCATCCTTGTCAATACGGCTGATGTAGCCTATCAGAATATTGGGCAAAAATTTATCACTGATGTCAGAGGTAACCACCTTGTCTCCTTCCACCACCATATTTCTGCTGTCCACAAGCTGACTGAAGGTGATACAGCCATCGGCCATCAGCTTCAGATCACCGGATACAATCAGATTATCCTGCGTGGAAAGCGTCATGCCGCTCACATTGCTGTTATCGGAGATAATGGAGGTCACCTTCGACCAATTAGGACCTACGGAAGTAATTCTCCCTACAAGCCCGCCTCCTGCTATGACATTCATATCAATGCAAAGTCCGTCGTCCGCCCCCTTGTCGATGATAAAGGAGGAATACCAGTTGCCGGAATCCCTGCTGATAATTCTGGCTCCCACCTTGTCATAATCGCCGTACTGCTCACTCAAATCCATCAGCTGTCTCAAAGTATTCAGCTCATACTTGTCCTGCTGCAGCAGGGTATTCTCCTCAGTGAGCGCGGCAACCTCCTCCTTTAATCTGGCATTTTCATCCAGAAGAGTCCGTATCTGCACCAGCTCCTCCGAGCGGTTGGAAAGCCAGCCTCCCAGCTTGCCGATGCCCTGCTGGAACGGTACCACGACATAACCGACCACCGTATTTAGGGGTCTGTTAAACACATCGGTTCCAAAAGTAATCAGCATCATTAAAGTACATAAAATTGTTAAAATTAAGAGGAGATATTTACTCGGCAAAGTAAATCTCTCCCCTTTCCTTTTTATCACTGGGCTCATTTACTCATCCCTTCAATTGCATAAGCTACGGATTTATAATTGTCGTCCTTGATAATCTTGGCAAGTCCCATGCAGACACTGGTGCCCGGATTTTCCGTCAGATTCACTTTCAGTCCGGTTCCCGACGCGAGCCGTTCTGCCAGATGATTCACCTGAGATGCTCCTCCGGTAAGATAAATACCGTGGCGGTAAATGTCGGCCGCCAGTTCGGGGGGCGTTCTCTCCAGAATCACCTTGACATTATCAATAATGGAGTTGAAATGCTCTTCCAGGCACTCATCTACCAGCTTGGTTGGAATCTCTCTCTCCACAGGAAGCCCCGTAACAATATCCCTGCCGTAAACGATGGCGCCTTTGCCCTCCTGTTCAAGCTCTTTTAAGGAAATTTTTACCGTCTCTGCCGTCTTCCCGCCGATAATCAGACTGAACTCCTTCCGCACCGCAGCGCGAATTGCCTCATCAAATTTCAAACCGCCGGTTTTAATCAGACGGCTCAAAACAATACCACCCAGGGAGAGGATGGAGATTTCCGTTGTCTCATACCCCACATTTACCACCAGAACTCCCTGAGAATTCTTCACATCAATGTCCAGACCCAGGCCGTCCGCTACCGCCTTCTCAACCACCATGATTTTTCTTGCCTTGACTCCGGCATCCTTAATCAGATCATAGAACGCTCTTTTCTCTACTTCGGTCACATCTGTGGGAACTGCAATATAGAAATCCGCAGGCTTGCTGTTTCCCTTCTGCAAATCACCGATAAAATACCGCACAAGCATCTCCATATTCCGGATATCCGCAATCACACCGTTGGAAAGCGGATAAGAAATATGAATATTACTGGGGGCTTTCTCATACATTTCAAATGCAGAGTCACCATATGCGAACAGCGTATTCTTGTTTTCTATGGCAATCATATTCTTCTCCACAAGAATACTGTCATCACTCCTGCTGTAAATTTTAATGTTGTTGGTACCGAGATCGATACCGAATGCGTTGTTTGCCAAAATACTTTCACCCTTTCTCACCGTAACTTTTGTCAAAATGTTTCCTGTTCAAACCAGGTCTGTTCCCTGAAGCTTACATATTGATTGTCGCCGATAACCACATGGTCAAGCAGCGGAATATCCAGTTTGTCTCCCAGTTCCCTCACATAGGCGGTCAGCTTCCTGTCCTCCAGGCTTGGGGTTGGGTCTCCGCTTGGATGGTTGTGTACCAGAAGGATATTGACTGCCTTCTCTTCCAGTGCTTCCAGAAAAATCTCTCTGGGAGAAATCAAGGACATTCTCACGCTTCCCTCCGACAATTTCTTTTCGGAGAGCATCTGCCCTTTTGCATCCAGGCAGACAAGAATTACGCACTCTGTTGTCCTGTGTCTGAGCTGTTCCATAAAGTAAGCCGCAACCTGGGCAGAACTGTTAAACTGAAGCCCTTCCTTTGCCCTGGCAGTGCTCATACGCATGGATAACTCTGCAAGACACTTGAGCTTGATTGCCTTCACCTCGCCGATTCCTCTGACGCTTTTCAGCTCCTCCAACGTTACGTTGTACAGCCCAAGCAATCCAACACGGGGATATTTTGCAAGCTGTAAAACCTGTTCTGCCAGCTGCAGGGCACTCGTTTCCTTTGTCCCTGTCCTGATAATAATTGCCAGCAGTTCCGCCTCCGTAAGGTTTTCCGGTCCAAACCGGAGAAATCTCTCATAGGGAAGCTCCTGTACATTATTCTGTTTTCTTTCCTTCATGCGTCTCCTTCTACCTTCTCCGACGCACTAACGTATAAACCGATAGACTGCCAGTGAAATGACAACCCCAATTACGCTGGCGATTGTAATATGAATTGTAAGACCAAAAGTCAGGACAAAAAAGCCCAGATTCAATACCAGGGGCGAGCTCAGGCCGAAGGACTGTCCGTAATTTAAGAATGTTCCGTCGAAATAGGTTCCTATGAAACCGCCTATCACAAATCCTACCAAAATCAGCAAAACAAGCACCCAGTTTACTCTTTTCAAACCGCTTCCTCATTCTTTCTTCTGTATTATGAGTCTGCCCGCTGCCCTGACGGGACAAGTCTCATACATCTTTATATGGTATCACAAAAGGCAAAAACTGTACATAAAAATCATAGATTTTATTTTGATGTTTTTCGACCCGGGTCGACCAATCCTCTGTCCACAAGGGCCTGAAGCGATTTTAAAATGCCAAATTTTGCATGCTGCCACGTAAGGCCTCCCTGAAAGTAGACTGCATAAGGAGGCTTGATGGGACCGTCTGCGGAAAGCTCAATCGAGGAGCCTGATACAAAGGCGCCTGCCGCCATGATAACCGGCGCATCATAGCCCGGCATATCCCATGGCTCCGGAGTCACGTGGCTGTCCACAGAGGCCGCTGCCTGAATCCCCTGACAGAAAGCAATGACGCCCTCCGGAGTGCCGAAGGTAATTGCCTGAATAATGTCATGCCTGCTCTCACTTCCGTCCGGCACCACCGCATAGCCCAGATTCTCATAGAGATTCGCTGCAAAAACAGCTCCCTTCAGGGCGGATGCCGTCACGGTAGGCGCCAGAAAAAGCCCCTGATAGAAATCCTTCAGTACACCGAGAGAAGCACCGACTTCTTTTCCAAGTCCCGGGGAAGTTAAGCGGAACGCCGCATTCTCCACACATTCCTTCTTTCCGGCAATATATCCGCCGATAGGAGCCAGGCCGCCGCCGGGGTTTTTGATGAGAGATCCGACTACCATATCTGCGCCCACATCACTTGGTTCTATTGTCTCCACAAACTCACCGTAGCAGTTATCGACCATGCAGATAACATCCGGCTTTATGCCTTTGATAAAGGAAATCAGTTCTCCAATCCGTGCAACGGACAGGGTCGGCCTCGTCTGATAGCCCTTGGAACGCTGGATGGTTACAAGACGTGTCCTGTCATTCACACTCTTTTTGATTTTCTCGTAATCAAACCCACCGTCCGGAAGAAGGTCAACCTGACGATAAGTCACACCATATTCTGCCAAAGAGCCTCTGGACGGGCGAATACCGATGACCTCCTCCAGCGTATCATATGGCTTTCCCACCGGAGAAAGGAGTTCGTCTCCCGGACGGAGATTGCTCATGAGGGCAAGCGCCAGCGCATGAGTGCCGCAGGTAATCTGCGGACGAACCAGCGCATCCTCCGTGTGAAAAACCTTTGCATAAACAGCCTCCAGCGTGTCACGCCCAAGGTCATTGTAGCCATACCCGGTGGTTCCAAGCAGACAGGCCTCACTGACCTGGCAATCCTGCATGGCCTTCACCACCTTCAGCTGATTGTACTCAGCAATCTCGTCAATCTTTCGGAACCGACTATCCAGTTTCTCCAGAATCTGATTCCCGTATTCAAAGGTTTCTGCGGAAATACCGAGGGAAGCATACATTTCCCGTATCTGATTTTCTTCCTGCCCCCGTTTTGTCTCATATACCCTGTTCTCTTCTCGTACCCGTTCCATTTTCTGCACAGTTCTCCTTATTCCAAAATATGCGTCTTTTTTCTGATGACAGACAACATGAATGCAAGTATCCTGTCTTCATCATAATCGAATTCCTCTTTATTGACCCAGATGACATCCTGTTCCCTGCGGAACCAGGTCAACTGCCTTTTTGCGAAATGTCTGGTATCCCGCTTTAAAATTTCCACAGCCTCCTCATAGGTGGTTTCTCCCTCCAGCCATGCCAGGATTTCCTTATAGCCGAGTCCCTGCATGGACACCATGCCGCGGTGACAGCCGAGCTCCTTCAGCCTCTTTACCTCCTCTACGAGTCCTTCCTCCAGCATCTCATCAATCCGCTGTTCAATTCGGGCATAAAGCCTGTCCCTGTCATCATTCAGCACAAAATAACAGGAATCATAAGCGCTGCTTTTATGTTTTTCCTCCTCATTGTGCCGGGAAATCGGTTCTCCGGTCAGGTGGTAGTACTCCAACGCCCGGATGGTACGTTTGATGTTGTTGGCATGAATCACCTCCGCAGAAGCCGGATCGACATCTGCAAGCATCCCATGAAGATATTCCGCTCCTTTTTCCTCTGCCAGCTTCTCCAAAGACGCCCGGTACTCCGTATTTTCCTCATTTTCCGTAAAATCAATATCCTTAAGCAGCGCCTGAATATAAAAGCCGGTACCGCCCGTGACAATTGGTACATGCCCTCTGTCGTAGATGCCCTTTAGGCATTCCCGGCATTTTTCCTGAAAAACTACTACATTAAAGGGTTCCCAGGGTTCCAGGATATCAATCATATGATGCGGAATCCCCTGCATTTCCGACGGTTTGATTTTTGCGGAACCGATATCCATATGCCTGTACACCTGCATGGAATCCGCGGAAATAATCTCGCCGCTTACAGCCTTTGCCAGCGCAAGGGAGAGCTTTGTCTTCCCCACCGCGGTTGGGCCTGCAAGCACAATCATCGGCTTCATCATGTCACAATCCTCTTAAATTTCCGTTCCATCTCAGACTTCTGTATGGTAACAATAGTCGGTCTTCCGTGAGGGCAGTTATATGGATTTTCCAGCGTCAGCAGTTCATCAATAAGCGCTTCTGCCTCTGCCCGGCTCATAATATGATTCCCCTTTACCGCCGCTTTACATGACATGGAAGCAATTTTTTCCTCTACTACACGGATACCTCCGAAGCTGCCGCCTTCCGCCAGCTGATCCAAAACCTCCAGAAACATCTCTCTCTCGTCACAGCCGTACAAATCCACCGGCACACTTCGCAGCGCATATTCGCTGCCTCCGAAAGCTTCGATTTCAAATCCAAGAGATGAAAAAATTTCCAGATTTTCAGCAAGTACCGTCTCCTCCTGACCCGAAAGGCTGACAATAACAGGCGGCATCAGACTCTGGGAAATCACATTCTTTTCGCGGTACTGCTTCATCAGCCGCTCATAGTTTACCTTCTCATGTGCAGCATGCTGATCAATCATCAACATTTTATCTTCAAATTCAACCAGCCAGTAGGTTTCAAAAACCTGTCCGATAATACGGAATTTTTTCCTGTTGTCCTCCGTCAGAATTTTCTCTTCAAAGAGGTTCAGCTGCTCGGAAACGACAGCCTGCTTATCCGAACTCTCCTGCCGGGCCTGTTCCTTCTCCAAAGGTCCGGTAGTCAGCGCCTTTTCCATCACAGCTGTCTCCACATCCGGTGTCTTTTCCGTCGCAAGCTCCGAAATCTCCGTAAAGAATTCTTCCTCCTGCGTTACGTTTTCTTCTTTGTTCTTCTCTTCGGGAAATTGTTTTTCTGTCTGAGGCTTCCGATTGGAAGTTGATTGTTTTTCCGTCATTTGCACGGCATTTTGCGACAATTTATCCTGATTTTCCTGGGATTTCACTCTTGCCCATACGGGATTTTGAATAAATTCCTGCATTTTAGGACGCTCCGCCTCATATTTCATTTCCTCCATGACACGGTAGGCCTCACTCCGCCTTTGTTCAAAGGGCTCCGGCGTACGCTGTTTTTCCCGTTCCTGCTGTTCTTCCCTGACAGCTGTTCTCTGCTCCTTTTCGCCGGAAAGCAGCGCATCGGGAATCATCTCGTGGTGCTTCAGAGTATATTTTACTGAACCACACAGAAAAGCGCTGAAGGAAGGTGCATTCGTAAAACGCACATCCATCTTTGTGGGATGCACATTCACATCCACTCTCGCCGTATCCATGGTGATATGGAGTACACAGAAAGGGAACTTATGCTGCATCAGGTATTCCTTGTAGCCCTCCTCCACAGCTCTGGACACCACACTGCTTCGTATAAATCTCCCGTTGATAAAGTAAATTTCAAAATTTCTGTTGGAACGAACCTGCACAGGCTTACCCAGATAGCCCTCTATTTTGATACCGTCCTGCTCTGACTGAATGGGCACCAACGCATTTGCCGCCTCTCTGCCGTAAATCCGATAAATAACCTCTCTTAAATCTCCAGTTCCCGAGGTATGAAACTTCATCTGGTTTCCAAGCACCAGTTTAAAAGAGATGTCCGGTCTGGAGAGAGCCAGATGCTCCATCAAATCCGCAATATAGCCACCCTCCGTAGCCGGCTGTTTTAAAAATTTTCTTCTCACGGGCGTGTTGAAAAACAGATTCCTCATAATGAAGGTAGTGCCGTCCGGAGCTCCCACCTCATCAAAGCTGATTTCTCTGCCCCCTTCCAGAAGAATACGGCTTCCCGTCATGCTGTCCGCGGTTTTGGTAATTACCTCCACCTTTGCCACAGCCGCAATACTTGACAAGGCCTCTCCTCTGAAACCGAGGCTCTGAATCCGCATCAAATCGGCTGCAGCCGAAATTTTACTGGTTGCATGGCGTAAGAAGGCTGTCCGAAGCTGTTCGCGCTCCATACCGGAACCATTGTCCGTAACACGTATAAACTCAATGCCGCCATCCTTCGCCTCCACGGTAATTGCCGTTGCCCCGGCATCAATGGCATTTTCCACCAGTTCCTTCACTACGCTGGAGGGACGTTCCACCACCTCGCCGGCAGCAATCTTATCTATTGTCTCCGAATCCAGAATATGTATCTGTGCCATTTAGAAATCCTTTCCAATTTTACAGCATTTTGTCTACCCGGAAGAATTCCGCAAGGAATTCTTTATGGGTGAAACTTAGATTTTCTTTGGCGGCGTCCTATGACGCCTTAGAAAATCTTTTCACCCTTGCCAGCGGTTTTTCAATTTATTCTGTAGCCGATATAAGGTATTCAGCGCATCCAGCGGAGACATTGTGTTGACCTCCACCTCCATCAGCTCTTTTAAGACATCCTCGTCAGTCACAGTGTCAAAAAGTGACATTTGTGCCAGGTCAACCTCATCCAGCTGAGGCTGCTTCTTACTTCTGGTATCGTTCTTCACATCCACCGCAATGTTCTGTATCTTCTCAATAATGTCATTGTTGGTAAGCTGTTCAACAATCTCTTTGGCCCTGTCGATAACCATATCAGGCACGCCTGCCAGTTTTGCCACCTGAATACCATAGCTTTTGTCTGCACCGCCCTTGATAATCTTTCTTAAGAATACAATGTCATCCCCGCATTCCTTCACGGCAATGCAGTAATTGTTGACATTGCTCATCTTACCCTCCAGCTCGGTAAGCTCATGATAATGAGTGGCAAACAATGTCTTTGCCCCCAAAAGCTTTCTGTTGCTGATATGCTCAATGACTGCCCAGGCAATGCTGAGACCGTCGAAGGTGGAGGTTCCTCGACCAATTTCATCCAGAATCAGCAGACTGTTGGAGGTAGCATTTCGAAGAATATTTGCGACCTCATTCATCTCCACCATGAAGGTTGACTGCCCGCTTGCCAGATCATCGGAAGCGCCCACTCTGGTAAAGATTCTGTCCACAATACCGATGTTGGCACTCTTTGCAGGCACAAAGCACCCCACCTGAGCCATCAGGACAATCAGTGCCGTCTGGCGCATGTAGGTGGACTTACCTGCCATATTGGGGCCTGTGATAATGCTGATACAATGATTCCCATTGTCCAGATAGGTATCATTGGCAATAAACATATCGTTGGTAATCATCTGCTCCACCACGGGATGCCTGCCGTCCTTGATGTCGATGATGCCTTTCTCATTCAGCCTGGGACGCACATAATGGTTTCTCTCTGACACAAGCGACAGCGAAGCGTATACGTCCAGCTTTGCCACCGCCTTGGCAGTCTTCTGAATTCTCTCCAGCTCCATGGCAATGGATTCCCTGATTTTGCAGAACAAATCATATTCCAGAGTCGTCAGCTTGTCCTCTGCGTTTAAAATGGTATCCTCCAGTTCCTTGAGGCGCGGTGTTGTGTATCGTTCCGCATTGGCAAGGGTCTGCTTTCTGATATAATCCTCCGGCACAAGGTTCTTATAGGAATTCGTCACCTCAAAATAGTAGCCGAAAACCTTATTGTACTTGATTTTCAGATTCTTGATACCCGTTCTTTCCCTGTCCTGCTCCTCCAGCTGGGCCAGCCATTGCTTTCCGTCTTTCTTGGCGGTTCGCAGCATATCGATGGTCTCGTCAAAGCCATCCTTAATCATGCCGCCTTCCCTGATGGAAATAGGCGGTTCCTCCTCTATAGACTCTTTAATCAGTTCATAAATGTCCTGAAGACCATCTATATCATTCTCAACGGAAGTCAGTTCTTCTTTTGTAAAGCTCTTTAAAACTGTTTTGATGGCAGGCAGCATTTCCAGAGAATTACGGAAAGCAATAAAGTCTCTGGGATTCGCCGTTTTGTATGTCACCTTACTGAGCAGTCTTTCCAAATCATAAATCGGGTTCAGATACTCTCTCAGTTCATCTCTGGATACACTGTCTTTATTCAATTCCTCAATGGCGTCCAGACGGCGCTCCATCTCTGCCTTGTCAATCAAGGGCTGTTCCAGCATACTGCGCAGAAGCCTTCCGCCCATGGCGGTCTTTGTCTTATCCAGCACCCAGAGCAGCGAGCCTCTCTTCTGCTTATCCCTAAGCGTCTCTGTCAATTCCAGATTTCTTCTGGTTGCACTGTCAAGCAGCATATACTTGCTGGTTAAATAGGGATAAATATGAGTAAAATGAGCCAAGTCCGTTTTCTGCGTCTCATACAGATACTGCAAAAGTGCTCCTGCCGCAATCATACCCACCGGAAATTCTTCAATTCCCAGTCCAATCAGTGTATTCACCTTAAAGTGACGCAGCAACGCCCGCTTACAGCCATCATCATCGAAAACGTGCGGCTCCAGCGCATTAACAGAAATATGATACTTAGCTTTCAAATTGTCCACATCGAAGCCGCTGACAAGGAAAGCCTCATTACATATAATCTCTGACGGCTCATACTTCATCAGTTCGTCGTTCAGTTTTCTTAAGTCCTCCACCTCGGTCAGATAATAGTCACCTGTGGTTACATCTGCCACGGATATGCCGATTTTTGCCGGCATATAGGTAATACACATGAGAAAATTATTCTTTGATGCATCCAGAGACTGTACATTCAAATTTGTTCCGGGGGTGACAATTCTGATGACATCACGCTTTACCAGCCCCTTAGCAAGCTTCGGATCTTCCAGCTGTTCACAGATAGCAACCTTATATCCCTTGTTGACCAATTTAGTCAAATATCCTTCCACGGCATGGTAGGGGATGCCGCACATAGGTGCTCGCTCCTCAAGACCGCAGGCCTTTCCAGTCAGAGTAATTTCCAGTTCTCTGGATGCCGTCAGGGCATCGTCAAAAAACATTTCATAAAAGTCCCCCAGACGGTAAAAAAGAATACAGTCCTCATACTGCTTCTTGGTTTCCATGTACTGCTGCATCATGGGGGTAAGGTCTTCTACGGGAATCTGCTGTTCCGGCATCTTAGGTACACTCCTGTTCTATATTTCTCATTATCTTTTCAAAGAAAGAGCGAACACACAACTCTTTGCGCATTCGCTCTTATTCTACCACAAAATATTGTTATTGTAAATCTTCCGCTCGCTTCAATGCTTCATCTATATGGCTGCAGAAATTCTCTCTGCCAACCCTCTCAACCATACCCGCCTTTTCCATCACACGCATGGGCTGTTCATTGACATGGGAAAGAACAACCTTTACATTTTTTCTTTCACAGTTTTCAAGCAACTGCTCCATATTATGCATTGCTGTAGCATCAATTGCATTTACGCTTCTCATGCGGATAACCAGTACCCTGGTACCTTCCTTCAAAGAAATATCCAGTATCTTTTCCGCTGCCGCAAAGAACATGGGACCGGAAATTTCATAGACACAGGTATTCGCCGGGACAGCCATCAGTTCAATACTTTCCGGATCATTTTCGTCATCAATGTACTTCCAGCCGGACACCTGAGTCACATCACTCATTCTCTTCATAAACAGAATTGCCGCAAGTACAATGCCAACCTCAATCGCAACCACAAGGTCGAAAATGACGGTAAGCAAAAAGGTCGTAACCAATACCAGGATATCGCTCTTCGGTGAAGCCTTGCACAGCTTCACAAAGTTTCTCCAGCCGCTCATATTGTAGGCTACCTGGAACAGGATTGCCGCAATACAGGGCATGGGAATCAGCTTGGCAAGGGGCATTAAAAATACTACTACCAAAAGCAGTGTCAGAGAATGCACCATGCCGGAAACGGGAGTCCGACCACCGTTTTTGATATTTGCCGCAGTTCTCGCAATGGCTCCCGTTGCGGGAATACCGCCAAAGCATGCAGAACCGATATTTGCAACGCCCTGTGCAATCAGCTCCATATTGGGGCGATGTTTAGAACCTATCATGCTGTCTGCCACAACCGCAGAGAGCAGGGACTCAATCCCGGCAAGCAATGCAATGGTAACAGCATTGGAAAGCTGGGAACGAATCACATCAAAGCTAAGAAGAGAAGCATTCAGCGTCAGTTTGGGAAGCCCCGCCTGAATGTCGGTAAATGCCTTGCCGATAGTATTCACATCCAGTTTGCCAATCTCTACAATAGCGGCGGTTACCACTACCGCAATCAGGGAACCCGGAATTTTTTTAAAGAATTTCGGCCATACAATCAAAATTGCCAGTGCAAGAGCTCCTATCGCTATTGCCTGCCAGTTGATTGTGGAAAGATTGGCGAACAAGGCCTCCAGCTTTTCCAGCGTTTCAATCGGTTTTTCTCCATTCTGATAGCTGATGCCCGCAAAATCCTTTATCTGTCCGATAAACAGCGTAACAGCGATACCTGCGGTAAAACCTGTTGTAATGGTATAGGGAATAAACTTCAAAAGATTACCGAATCTTAAGAAGCCCATCAGTATCAGGAACAGACCTGCCATGATGGTTGCTGCCATCAGTCCCTCTACGCCGTCCCTTGCAACAATGCCGGCAACAATCGTGGCAAACGCTGCTGTCGGTCCGGCAATCTGCACACGGCTTCCGCCCAGAAAAGACACGAAAAATCCTGCGATAATTGCGGTGTAAATACCTGCCTCAGGCCCCACACCGGACGCGATTGCCAGTGCAATGGAAAGGGGCAGGGCAATGATAGCAACAATAATACCTGCCACCACATCCTTCACAAACTGCTCTTTCGTGTAGGTCTTCATGACCGAAAAAAGCTTTGGTTTTAACTTATCCATTTGTAAAATCTCCCTCATAAGTAGAATCAGAAAATCCGTGTCGTTTTTCAAAAGACGGCACGGATTTAATCATATTCCTATTTTTCTTCGATTGCAATATTTTTTTGATTTTTTATTATCCTTTCTGTAACAGTTCAGCTACGCAAGGATAACTCTCCAAAACTAATCATTCATTACCTCTTCAACCGCCCCCTTTGTAAATAGGTTTTCTTTTGTACCGCATATAATAGGGACTAATTTCTTTGTTTTTATCAAATAGGAAAGATTTTGCCTTGTGCACTGCAACATATCACAGGCAGTTGTCGTATCTACTACATTAGTCCGAACAAATCCCAAAATATCATTTGCATTGACAGGTAACAGGATTCCTTCTTCTCTCAAAGCAGAGGAAGCGATTTCAATCGTCTCATTAAAGGTAATGCTATATCCGCCGACTCCCACTTTTACAGAATTTAGCAGATTGTCACTTTTCAGTATATGCAAAACATCCCTGTTATGAATTGCCAACATGGATAAATCGACTTTTCTCACTGTATTATCCCGGAAGAGACAGATAATTTGTTTATCCTCTGTCGGAAAACACTCGAATATATTTTTGTCACTTCTTCTCCTTATGTCTTCAGGTAACTCTTCACTTGATATTTTTTCAATATAACAGCTGTCCTGAGAACACTTGCCTTTTGATAGTTCCAAAAGAGCCATCTCATTGTATTCTTTCAGTTTTGCATTTTTTAAGATTGAGCCTATGTTCTGCCGTCCGCTTGGTATCACTCTCTCTCTTATCCAGAGCAAAGCAATATCCTTAGGTACTGTATAAATTCCTTTGTTAACAAGCCCCTGAAATAAAATGGGAGCTTCCCATTCATTCAGACAATCGTTTAGTTCAATAATATATTCGTTTGCTTTTTCATAATAAAACAAATAACCAATTGCCATGTCCCAATCTTTTTCTTTGTCATAGATTGCATAAATCTTCATAATGACACCACCTCGACCAAATCATATCCCATATCTTATCCAAGTGTTTACAAGATAATATCCCTTGTAGATTCTCAAGCAAAATATCCTTATCTTTTTCTTTTAGTGAAAAGTTAAAAACATTTGATTTATCGCTGACCAGTCCCAGGTTTTCCAAAGGCAGCCGACTGCCAATAAAATTATTACATGGCTTATCTGCCAGGTAATCAAATGCTTCTATATCCTCCTCTGTATAACAGGAACAGAGCAAGGACAACCCATGATCAAATAATGGTGCAATTCTGAGGGAATGCTTCCTGGCATTTCTCAAAACTTCTATGTTAGCTCCATGTCTGTCTCTGTTCAGAATAAGGTAATCAACAACAAGTATTGTATCAATGTACTTTTGCCAGCCATAGCTTTTGCAGAATTCGTAGTGCGATTCATTCCCCGACTTATTGATTTGATAAAAATTGTCTAATGCTGTTTTTGTTTCACCCCGCATTTTGAAATCTCTGGATGCACAAACATAGGTATCATAAATCTTCTCATCAATCTCT
The DNA here is from genome assembly GCA_051877795.1 of Acetatifactor sp. Classification (GTDB taxonomy): domain Bacteria; phylum Bacillota; class Clostridia; order Lachnospirales; family Lachnospiraceae; genus Acetatifactor. Next base: position 927 of record JBJEJG010000009.1, on the reverse strand, counting down.
ATATCAGCATGAATCAATTGATACTCCAAATGTTCAACACCTAAAAGACTCAGCAATCTGTCTACAATGATTTCATTGACACATTCATGACCAATAATCCCCTTTTCACTGTCAAAATTCGATAATTTATAATAAATCTTTTCTCCTGATATCGTAGACTGGGATTTCAAAAATGTCCCTGCTGTTCCGCTGGAATTTCTTGCATGTGACCATTTCAGGTAAGTAAGATCCTGTTTTTCAGTAACCACCTTTGTTTCCATCTCATACACGTATAATCCAATTATCTTAGATGGTAATTGGATTTTTCCTTTCTCCCAGATATTACTGGGTATTTCAATCCATCTCTGATATATTTTGAAAAGGCACTGTGGATCTGTCTCTATTTTATTACAGCTTTGACTGGTATGAGGTGACTCAGACCACAGCTTTTCGTCTATTACTGTTAATCAGTTTGTTAACGCATCGACGTTTCTATTTACGTGATTACACAGCCGAATTCTCTGTGGAAGACAGCAGTGCTCAAAATATTTATCAGGAGGTATAAACCTATGTCAATGTACTTTGTTGGAATTGATATTTCCAAGTACAAGCATGATTGCTGCATCATATCTGCAGCTGATCAAAAAGTAGTCTCTAAAGTCACAATCAAAAACAATAAAGCCGGCTTTGATGAACTACTTACAATCATTCATTCTCTCTCCAATCCTGAGGACATAAGAATAGGGTTTGAATCAACTGCCCATTATGCTCTCAATCTTGAACTCTTCCTTGAAAATGCTCTCCTAACCTTCATGGAAGTAAATCCTGTGCTTATCAGCGAATACAAGAAATCAAAAACACTAAGGCGTACAAAAACCGACTCTGTTGACTGTGAATCAATAGCTCGTTGGTTAATGACTGTTGAGTACAAACCCCATTCAAAAGGAT
>JBJEJG010000008.1:0-5046 GCA_051877795.1 Acetatifactor sp. | reverse complement strand
AAAGCCGGAGGGCGCTGCTGTAAAAAAAGGGAAAAAGGTAGCAGTTATCGGTTCCGGTCCCGCAGGCCTTACCTGTGCGGGTGACCTGGCAAAAATGGGGTATGATGTGACAATATTTGAAGCACTGCATGAGCCCGGCGGAGTACTGGTGTACGGTATCCCTGAGTTCCGTCTGCCCAAGAAGGCTGTTGTTGCGAAGGAAATTGAGAATGTAAAGGCACTTGGTGTTCAGATTGAGACAAACGTGGTGGTCGGTAAATCTGTCACTGTAGATGAACTGATTGATGAGGAAGGCTTTGATGCCGTATTTATCGGTTCTGGTGCCGGACTGCCGAAGTTTATGGGAATTCCCGGCGAAAATTCCAACGGTGTATTCTCCGCAAACGAGTACCTTACCAGAAGTAATCTGATGAAGGCCTTTGATGCAAATTCAAATACTCCGATTATGCACAGCAGGAAGGTTGCTGTTGTCGGCGGCGGTAATGTTGCAATGGATGCGGCCCGTACCGCTCTGCGCCTTGGAGCAGAGGTACATATTGTTTACCGCAGAAGTGAGGAGGAGCTTCCTGCCAGGGTAGAGGAAGTGCATCATGCAAAGGAAGAGGGAATTATTTTTGACCTGCTTACCAATCCGACGGAAATTATTGCGGATGAAAAGGGTTGGGTAACCGGCATGAAGTGCATCAGGATGGAACTTGGCGAGCCGGATGCTTCGGGCCGGCGCCGTCCCGTGGAAATTCCGGGTTCAGAGTTCGTTATGGAGCTTGACACGGTCATCATGTCTCTGGGAACTTCACCCAATCCTTTGATTTCTTCCACAACAGAGGGACTCGAGACAAACAAGTGGAAATGTATTGTTGCCGAGGAGGAAAACGGAAAGACAACGAAGGAAGGTGTTTATGCAGGCGGAGATGCCGTGACGGGAGCCGCAACGGTCATTCTTGCTATGGGGGCAGGAAAGGCTGCAGCAAAAGGAATTGATGAGTATCTGAGCAACAAGTAGCGGATAAATGAAAGAAGGTTGAAGGGTATGCCGTGGTGTCCGAAATGTAAAAGTGAGTATAGGGATGGGTTTACAGTCTGCGCAGATTGCGGTACGGAATTAGTAGAAGAGGAGCCTGTGGAGGAAGCTGCTTCTCCGCAGGCATCGGAGAAAATTTTGTTTGAAACACCGGAGGAAATGGCACTGGAGGAAATAGCACCGGGGGAAACTGTGGCACAGCAGGGGGAAGCTGTGCATCGGATGGAGGAACAGAAGGAGGCCGAGACAGCGTCCACTGGATTTTCCGCCTATCAGGACAGCTCGGAACGGGCCAACGAAAACCGTTCTTCCGGCTGGATTCTTTTAGTGATAGGAACAATCGGCATTGTTCTGGTAATTTTGGGGATTGCGGAGATATTGCCTATCAGAATGGGAAATCCTTATTTGTTCTACGGGGTGATGGGCGCAATTTTTATTCTGTTTTTGGTATCCGGCGTCATGTCGTTTAAGAACGCGAAAATTTTTGATAAAAAAGCCGAATCGGAAAACTCATTGCGCAGCACTCTGATGGACTGGTGCAGGGAGAATCTGTCTGCGGAGTCTGTTGACGGGGCTGTGAAAGCAGAAGGAGATACAGAGGAAATTTTGTATTTCAAGCGGTTTTCCTATATCAGAGAGAGACTGAACCGTCAGTTCGTCAACCTGGATCAGGGTTTTTTGGAAAAGTTTATTGACGATTTTGTTTATGAAGAGATTTTTGAGGAAAAAGGATGAAGATTACAGTCATCTGCGTGGGAAAGGTAAAGGAAAGATTTTACAGGGATGCTCTTGCGGAATATGAAAAGCGTCTCAGCAGATACTGCAAACTGGAATTTATTGAGGTTGCGGATGAGAAAACGCCGGACGGAGCGGGCACAAATCTGGAGGAACAGATTAAGGAGAAGGAAGCCCAACGCATTCTGGAAAGGCTTCGGGAGGATATGTTTGTCTGTACCCTGGAAATTGAAGGTAAAAGCTTTTCCTCCGAGGGACTTGCCGGCTGGCTGGAAAAGCTGACTGTAAGCGGAACCAGTCATATTGCCTTTGTAATCGGCGGTTCGCTTGGATTGCATGAATCTGTAAAACAACGTTCCAATATGGCTTTGAGCTTTTCGGATATGACCTTTCCTCATCAGCTGATGAGAGTGATTCTGCTGGAGCAGATATACCGGTGCTTCCGAATTATAAATGGTGAGCCCTATCATAAATAGCGCAGGTAATTCACCATTGGTATCATAGGGTTTTAAATGTGGAGCAGGACGTTGAGGAATTAGGGCTCCCGCTGATTGAAAAGTCGCTGATGCGCAGAATGAGAGAAAAAATGACAAAGAAACAGCGTGCACTGGAAATCATTGAAAAACTGAAACTGGAATATCCTGACGCAGCCTGTACTCTGGACTACGATCAGGCCTGGAAGCTGCTTGTCAGTGTGCGCCTTGCCGCACAGTGTACGGATGCCAGAGTCAATGTAGTGGTGGAAAAGCTGTATGAGAAATACCCTGATGTGAATGCGTTGGCTGAGGCACCGGTGGCAGAAATAGAGAAAATCGTTCATCCCTGCGGTCTGGGTAACAGTAAAGCGAGGGACATCAGTGCCTGTATGAAGGTGCTGCGGGATGATTACGACGGTAAGGTTCCCGGTGATTTTGACAAGCTGTTGGAGCTGCCGGGAGTGGGAAGAAAGAGTGCCAACCTGATTATGGGTGATGTGTTTGGGAAGCCTGCAATTGTGACGGATACGCACTGTATTCGTCTGGTAAACCGCATGGGTCTGGTGGACGGCATCAAGGAACCTGCCAAGGTGGAAAAAGCCCTTTGGAAGATAATCCCGCCCGAAGAAGGCAGTGATTTCTGTCATAGGCTGGTAGAGCATGGGAGAGCCGTCTGCACAGCCAGAACGAAACCCTATTGCGATAAATGCTGTCTGCAGGATGTCTGCAAAAAGGTGGGAGTGTAGAAACTCCCCGGAATCCGGATGGCTTTATAGCCAATCACCGGAATCCGGCAAAGATTTCTAGTATGAAAAGAAGGAATATGACCGAAGGTGTTTACATAGACTTAGATAACCTTTCATGAGTTGTGACAAAAGGTGCTGAATGGAAATCTATGTTGTGAAACCGGGAGACAGTGTTGACAGTATTGCTGCAGAATTAGGTGCAGATTCTGGGCAGATTATCTATGACAATCAGTTGATTTATCCATATGAGCTTGCTGTTGGGCAAGCTCTTTTTATTGGTGATAATACAAGAAATCCGTCCAGAGGGATTGTTGTCAGCGGTTATGCCTATCCCTTTATCAGCCCATGGGTGTTGGAACAGACTTTGCCGTACCTTTCGGAACTGCCTATTTTCTCCTATGGGTTTACTGCGGAAGGAGAGTTGCTTCCGCCGGCTTACGGTGACGACAGCTGGATGATTGCCATGGCGGAGAATTTTGGCACACTGCCGATTCTGACTCTGACACCCTTTGGAGCCGACGGCGCCTTCAATAACCAGCTGATACATTCCGTGGTGAACAATGCAGTGTACCGCGAGAATCTGATTCAGAATTTACTTGAAGTTATGTCTGAGAAGCGGTATCAGGGGGTTGATATTGATTTTGAGTATATTCTGGCGGAGGACAGGGATGCCTTTACCGCCTTTGTATGGCAGGTGGCAGACACTATGCGGGCCAATGGGTATCATACCTCAGTTGCTCTGGCACCAAAGATCTCATCAGACCAGCCGGGGCTTTTGTACGCCGGCAAAGATTACCGTGCCCTTGGCGAGGCGGCAGACCATGTGCTGCTTATGACTTACGAGTGGGGTTATACCTATGGGCCGCCAATGGCGGTTGCACCCATCAATCAGGTGCGACGGGTGGTTGAGTATGCTCTGACGCAGATTCCGGCAGAGAAGATTGACTTGGGAATCCCTAATTACGGGTATGACTGGCCGCTGCCCTATGAGAGGGGAGTTACCAGAGCCACTACCATCAACAATATTCAGGCGGTGCGGATTGCTGTTGCCCAGGGGGCAGTCATACAATTTGATGAATTGGCGGAAAGCCCGTTTTTTACTTATACTGAAAGCGGAACAGAGCATGAGGTCTGGTTTGAAGATGTCAGGAGCCTCCAGGCAAAATTTAACCTGATTGATGAGTATAGTCTGCGCGGCTGTGGCTACTGGCAGATTATGCAGTGGTTCCGCGCCAACTGGCTGCTTTTGTATTATCGGTTTTATATCTTGAAATAGTATGCTAAGTGATTTGTAAAATTGAAGTTTATCGCCAGAAGAATGTAGATTAGGTTTGTGTTGTTCTCGTTGGCTCTACCACGTGGTATGCTACATGATAGGCAGGAAGTACTCGCAAAAATTGGTGAAAAGCAGAATTTGCACGTAATGAGAAGCGAAAATTACCTCCCCAAATGAGAAAAAGCGGAATTTGCACGTAATGAGAAGCGAAAATTACCTCCCTAAATGAGAAAAAGCGGAATTTGCACGTAAAGAGAAGCGAAAATTACCTCCCTAAATGAGAAAAAGCGGAATTTGCACGTAAAAAGAAGCGGAAATTACCTCCCCAAATGAGAAAAAGCGGAATTTGCACGTAAAGAGAAGCGAAAATTACCTCCCCAAATAGGAAAAGGTGAAATTTGCACGTAAAAGTAAGCGAAAATTACCTCCCCAAAAGGGAAAAGGTGAAATTTGCAAGTAAAGAGAAGCGAAAATTACCTCCCCAAATGAGAAAAAAGCGGAATTTGCACGTAAAGAGAAGCGAAAATTACCTCCCTAAATAGGAAAAGGCCAAATTTGCACGTAAAGAGACAAGGATAGTCTGGGATATTCGAAGATATTATATATTCATTGTAAAAAGCAGCAGTAAACTCGGCGACGTTACTTGCCGCCATGCTCATCTCGATTCCGCGAGGTGTGTATACGCACCGCATGCTCCATCTCGATGTACGGCGTTCGCCGTATACAGGAAAAAACGAATATGCTCTTACGAAAGTAAACTTTCGACGAGCAATCCGTTTTTCCCTGTGCATG
>JBJEJG010000007.1:0-5075 GCA_051877795.1 Acetatifactor sp. | reverse complement strand
TCCTTTTTTCTCACGGCGCTGCGCGTATTCCAGGATACTTCTGGCATTGCTGGCTGGGTGGCACACATAAGCAATCAGCCAGTCAACAGTTTCAACCATTTTTCTGTTTGCTCTGACGATGGCATATCTTCTCGGAACGGTTTCCATACCCTCCGGGTAATAGGTTCCATCAAAACCCTCTGGAACGGGAACAGGCCGCTCGGCTGGATGATATGGTAGCACCAGCATCAGCAAAATGAACGGGTAGCTTCTCTTTAGCCGTTTGACAGTCATTGCGGCAAGGCGGTCAAAATTTCCATAGCCGCCAACATAGAAGTATCCGACGTTCTCCTTAACAATAAGCCTTTCTACTGTCTGCGTCAATTGTGCAAATACTTCTTCCGGTGCATCTGCGTGTCCAATAAAGAAGCAACTGTTCATCCATACTCACGCTCCGGTTTGCAGAAATGTTGGTTGTCAGCCACCAGCTTATAACAGTATAACATTTATAAACCATTACTGCAATTGTGATACAGCCTGTCAGCCCACATTTTTTACTGCCTTATGGGTTACAATATACCTAAGGCGGTGATAGTATGGATGAAAAAGATTTTTCGCTGCGTTTGGCACAGCTGCGTGAAAAGAAAGGTGTATCTGCCAGAGATATGAGCCTTTCTATGGGGCAAAATCCCGGATATATCAACAACATAGAATCCGGTAAATCTATGCCGTCGTTGTCTGGCATTTTCTACATCTGCGATTACCTCGGCATTACGCCCAGCGAATTCTTTGATATGGAATCCCATAGTCCCTCAAAGCTCAACGATATTATCGCCAATCTGAAACGCTTGGATGACCGTCAGCTCGATATGATTTCAGCGCTTATCAAGGATATTGTGAAATAGTGTCATATATAGTGCAACCCCCGTCTGCAAAGCACAGACGAGGGTTGGTTTTTTGTATGTCTACATTGTTTGGATTGGGTGCATATCCAGCCATGCAGGGCAGCGGAAGCAGCCTTCTTCCAGTGTTTCTTGATTGCTGCAAATCTTCCACTCCTTTTTTACGAGGACGATGCCGATATCCGCGCAAACCAAGCGTTTCATGTAACCTCCGGCGTTTTCGGAAATCAACCCCCGTTTTACATAGCCGATGGTGACGGTCAAATCAGAGCGGACTGCCAATTCCGCGTTGCCGGTGTCGCCGTTCATACCGCTGTTGATGTCTACGCTGACAACATAGGCGCTGGAAGCGTTAATGGCTTCAATGGCGGTGCGGTAATTCTCCCGAAGCTGTCCCTGAAAACCGGTTCCCAGCAGGCAGTCCACTACGATATTGTAACCGGCGAGGCATCCCGGTTCAAAGGGACGGATTGAAACGCCCGCCGATGCTGCTTTCTCTGCGTAATAAGCGCTGTCTGCCGACAGTCGCTGGCTGACAGTGAACACTGTGCAATCGTAGTTATGCTCTTTCAGGATGCAGGCAAGGGCAAAACCATCGCCGCCGTTATTGCCGGAACCAACAACGATTGCAGTGTTTCCTGACCAGCTTGCCGCTTTGAAAACACCATATGCAGCCCGGTGCATCAGTTCAAGACTGGGCACAAGATTGGATATAGTATGGGCATCACTCAAACGCATATTCTCAACAGAAATGCAATCAATCATAGTCCTCTCCTACCCTGTCACGAAGGAAAATGTAGGTGTTGTCGTCCGAACGGGATTCATCGAAGCGGTAATTCAGACGGTTAAAAGACTTGACCTGCTCCGGGGCACTGACTTGATTCTGCGCCATGTAGCGTACCATCTCGCCCCGTGCCATCTTGCACATGGTTCCCTTTTCAATCACCTTGCCGCCTTTTTCTTCGCCAAACACACAGGTGATGAAACGGACGGTATCCGGCAGGTATTTTGATACGCAGACGCTGTATTCCTTGGATGCCAAATTCAAAATGCAGTCGGTTTCCGCAAACAGCGTTTTGGCCAGACGATTACCCCAATAGGAATAAAGGTCTTTGCACTCCCCTATTTTCAGCTTTGCCTGCATTTCCAGACGATAAGGCGTTACCCCATCAAAGGGACGCAAAACGCCATAGAACCCGGACAAAATGCGTAAATGTTCCTGAATATAGGCATATTCCTGATCCGTGAATACGCCGGGAGCCATGTACTGATACTGGATACCCTCATAGGCCAGCACCGCCGGGGTCAGGCGGTTGTGCAAATCCATATCCTGCAGCCGCCGGACATTCAGTTCCGCGATTTGGTCGTTGCATTTCCAGAGCTTTTTCAGTTCTTGATAGGACATACTCTGGAGCTTCTGGCAGATTTCCTCCGTATTGGGAAGGAACTTCGGCAGATCACGGCATAGAAAGCTGTCCGTGTCTACATTCATCTTCTTTGCCGGGGAAATGATAATTCTCATGCCTTACTGCTCCCCTGCCAGATACGCCAGGATTTCTGCAGCGTTGGTATCCGGCTTGACTTTTGGCATGACCTTTTCGATGATGCCCTGTTCGTTGATGATGTAGGTCGTGCGAACCACACCCATGCTCACCTTTCCGTAGAGCTTCTTTTCCTGCCAGACACCATAGGCCTGAATCGCCTGCAATTCCGGGTCGGACAGGAGAATAAAGGGCAGGTCGTACTTCTGGGCGAATTTCAGGTGGGAGGCAACGGAATCCTTGCTGAGACCGATGACAACAATATCCTGTGCCTTGAACTGCTCGTAGCTTGCGGCAAAGGCGCAGGCCTGCCGGGTGCAGCCGGGGGTATTGTCCTTGGGATAGAAATACAGAACAACTTTCTTTCCCTGAAAATCTGACAGGCGGACGGTATTTCCATCCTTATCAGGGAGACTGAAATCCGGCGCTTTCATTCCTGTTTCCAACATACTATACGCTCCTACAAACAAATCGATATACAAAATCATATCAGAATCCTCAGGTAATTGCAAGATGCGCAAAGAAAAAGACGCCCACTAGGCGGCATGACAAAAAAACAACCCTCAGTATCGACTTTCCAATACTGAGGGTTGTTATTCACTCTTGGTATCTAGCATCATCGATTAGACCTCGCTTTCTACAGATTGGATATCCTTCCTCAGGTATCCGGGAGTTACATGATCATTGGACTCACTCCTTTTCTGTACCTACATAATACTGCGAAAATGGGCGATTTACAAGATGGAATATTTCATAAAATAGTTTTCTGATTTCTGTATAACCGGGAGAAATTTGTAACTTTCTTTAAGTTTATATTGACGGTTTTTTTACGCTGTGCTATGATAGTAGTGTTGGGGCGGTTGGATAACCGCCCCGTTTTGCGTAGCAAGGAGGCGTCATTTCAGTGAACTTGGAAACAAATCCTGTTCTGTATGCGGGTCTGATTCAGATACTCAAGCGTGGCACAGCAGAGATTCTGGAAGAGACGGAAAATGGAATCTTTCTGCTGGATACCGTCAGCAACGGCGTTATGCTGGCTGTGGAGAATGTCGAGACGGGAAAAGAATGGCTGCGGAAGCATTCGGATCTGCATTCCACGCTGTTTTCTGTATTTGACAGAGAGCTTGTGGATTTCATTCGGGCAGAATACGGACTGACAGAAGTTCTCGACTGCTATCAGTCGTTCTATCCTCTGAATACACCTCCTACCTACGGGAAAAACTTGCAAATTCGATGTGCTGCACAACAGGATCTGCCCTTAATTCTTGCGCACTATGACAAGCTGAATGAAACGGAACTGAAACAGGTCATTACACGAGGGAATCTGTTTCTGGCGTTTCACAATGAAGAAGCCGTGGGATTTGTGGGTGAACATCTGGAGGGAAGCATGGGACTTCTGGAGGTTTTTCCTGATTGCCGCAGGCAGGGATATGGTGCCGAGCTGGAGTCCTTTATGATTAGCCGTATGCTCGAGCGGGGACTTCTCCCCTATTGTCAGGTCGAAGTGGATAATGAAAAATCGCTGGCACTACAGCGGAAACTAGGCATGACGATGTCCAGAGAAAAGGTCTATTGGGTCTTTTAGGCAACTGCCCTGCTCTTCCATTTTCTAATACTGCGGAACTCCTTATGTAAATAAAGACATTATGCAAAGAAGCAGGGCAAAACCACTTGGTTTTCAAGGGGGCGCCCTGCTTCGTCTTTACATAAAAATCACTTACCCAGATCTTTCAGCCATTCTAGGGTATCGGTATTTGTTACCCAAGACGGAGTTGCCGGGGGCATAACTAAAGAGTGCTTTTCCAAAGCATGGCGCTGGGTTTCAATACTCGCCTTGGCATAGACCTCCGTAGTGGAAATATCTTCATGCCCAAGCAAATCCTTTATGTAAAAGATGTTAATACCAGCTTCAAGTAAGTGCATGGCTTTTGTGTGCCTTAATATATGAGGTGAAACATGAGTGTCTAGTCCAGCCATCTGCACATACTTGTCCAAAATATATGTCGCTCCTGCACGGGTAAGTGGATTTCCTTGCCTGTTGACAAATAGTGTCCTGTCCAACTTTTCCGGCAATGACAACTTGTTTTCTGTCAGGTATTGCTGTAAATGGAGTGCAGTATTGGGCAATATCGGAACCTCACGCAGTTTTCTTCCCTTTCCATAAAGGATTACTTTCGCAGGATTGCTCAAATGCACATCACGAACTTTTAGAGCCAGTATCTCGGAAACTCTTGCGCCGGTATCATACAATAAACTAAGAAAGCACAAATCCCGCCTGCCAATACTGGAGGACTGGTCCGGTTGCCTCAGTAAATTTGCCATTTCCGCTGTTGTTAGATAGCACACAGCCGCTTGTTCTTTCTTAGTATACGGAATATTTACAATTTTCTGGCAGAGCAACATATTCTCCGGGGTCTCTACTGAAACATATTTGAAAAAGGATCTCAATGCGGCCAACCGCTGGTTCTTGGTAGATATGCCACAGCCCCTGTTGTGTTCAAGCCATGACAGATATTCCCGGACTAACTCCGGAGAAAAATCTCGTATTCGAACTCTTTCAATGTTCATCGCTTTCTCGTCCCTTAAAAATGTAAGAAGCAAGCGGAATGTATCACAATACGATGTAATGGTGTTTTGGGAAACATTTCTTTGC
>JBJEJG010000006.1:0-5091 GCA_051877795.1 Acetatifactor sp. | reverse complement strand
TCTCTCTGCTTTCTCTCTGCTTTCTCTCTGCTTTCTCTCTGCTTTCTCTCTGCTTCCTTTCTTATTATACTGCTTATTACTAAAAATTTATAATGCTGTTCCGCCGATACAACAGTTGTTCAACAGCCTGTTCCCAATACCGTTCCGGAATATCCGGCCAGTTGCACTCCCCGGTATCCTGCCTGCACAAAGTCATTACCTGTTCCAGAATCCGGGCATGGGCAATCTCCTCCGGCAACTCGTTCCGAAGCAGACGCTCCGTAATCATACACCAATAGGGGGCACGCTCCATCAGTCCCGACTCATAAAGTTCCCGGATAACCCACTCCCTGTCATAGTCAAGGCTGACAAATTCCTCTTCCCAGTGTCCCTGCTCCCCGTGCAGAATCATGAACTGTGTCTTACCCTCTGCCTTTAACGGTACCCCTACGGCTCCGGGATTCAATGCTGTTTTCCCCTTGTGCACGGTCTTTCCCTGGATATGGGTATGGGCATACAAAATCATTTCCACCTCCGAGGCTTCCAGAATGCGCTTTGTCTCCTCATTGCCCGGCAGCATATGTCCCCGTACTTCCGTGGGCGAGCCGTGACAGGCGATGAGGGTGGGCATCCCGTCATATTGCAGCTTCCGCGCAACGGGCAGGCTGTCAAAAAACTGCACATCCCTCCCAGTCAAGTGATGATAAGCATAATACAGCGCTCCCGTGGTGGAGTTGCATTCCATCCAGCCCTTCTCTCCGCTATCCCGATAATCCAGCCAGTAATTCTCCTTATTTCCCCGGATGAAGGTACAGTCATACTTTTCATTATATTTTCGCAGAAGCTCCATGGTTCGTTCCGGGTAGGCAAACTCTCCGATATAGTCCCCCAGAAACAGAAAGCTTCCGATTCCCCTCTCCAACGCATAATTCATGCACCTCTCCAACGCCACATAATTGCTGTGAATATCCGCCAAAACCGCTATTTCCATTGTATCCGCTCCTTTTTCGGCATATAAGCTTTCCGGCACGCAGTTCTTCCGGCTTTTCCGCTTTTTTCGGTTCTTCCGCTTTTTCCGGTTCTTCCGCTTTTTCCGGTTCTTCCGCTTTTTCCGGTTTTTCCGCTTTTTCCGGTTTTTCTGCCTCTCCGGTCTGCCGTCTTCCCATTTTCTCTGCCCGGGATTTCTTTCTCCGGCTTTTTTTCAGTATAGCGGAGGCTTTTTAAGGTTTCACTTGCTGCTTTCTTAAGGTTTTCTTATGGCTTTCTGAAATCTGAGCATAAAGAACTGCGGCCAGCCTACAGCCGCCGCAGTTGATTCATAATATAATTTACTTTTTGAATGGCATTGTCTACCTGCTTTTTTGCATCACTGATTCTCGACTGTACCAGCCAGTCCGCGATGATACCATCAAAGAAATAATCCGCAAAGGAAAGGAAATCGCCTGTCTCTATATGAAACTCAGCCACGTTATCCACATCCATCAGTTCCCTCTGGAACCGCTTCAAGGCATATCTGGCATCCTGCACCAGCCGCTCCGCATGATTCATTTTGGAATGCTTCATGAAGGTGCTGATAGTACCGCCTCCGAACATATCCAACAATCCCCAGTTTCCCGCACTGTTTAGGGATTCCCGCGCCTGCGTCAGATAATTCAGGGCTTCCTGACCTGCCTGCATGGCCTCTCTGACTTCCTTCTCTCTATTATAGACTTCACTCATAAATCTTCCCTCTCTCCTTTTTACTTATTTCTTTTATTGCATTTTTTTGCTTACGGACTTCCGGTTTACTGTTCTCCCACTTACTGCTTGCTGTCCCTCGGCTTATCTCTTTTCTATCTGCATCATACCTTCTTTTTCATTTCCCTACAAGAATGAATTATGCACTATATCTGTGCCTAATGTGCTGCATCTGCTCATTTGAGTGCTTTTATTTGATTTTCAAGTAATTTGATTATCAAAATAGCTTGACAGCGTAAACAACGCAATATATACTTTATTCTGTTGTTTACACTTTTCAATGCAACAGTACGATTTGAGAAAACGCCGCTGCGACGGCAGAATGAGAGGTAATTATGAGTGTACGAATTGTAATAGATTCCGCCTGCGACATTACAAAAGAAAAGGCAGATGCCCTCAGGTTGGACTTTATGCCCTTAAAAACCCTGTTTGGGGAAGAAGAATATCTGGACGGAATTACCATTACTCACAAGGAATTCTATGAAAAGCTGATTGAGTGCGGCACTATCCCCACCACCAGCCAGATTCCACCCTACGATTTCGAGAAGAAATTCCGGGAAATCAAAGAAAGCGGAGATACTGCCGTTGTTATTACTCTTTCTTCTCTACTCTCCGGCACTTACCAGAGTGCAGTACTTGCCTTGAACGGCTACGAAGACTGTATCTGTCTGGTCGACAGCCTGAATGTCAGTATCGGAGAACAAAATCTGGTTCACTATGCAGTGTGCCTGCGGGAACAGGGACTTTCCGCAAGGGAAATCGCCGCAGAACTCGACCGTAAGAAATCCGACATCTGTGTGCTCGCCCTGTTTGACACGCTGGAATACTTAAAGCAGGGAGGCCGTATTTCAAAGACAGCCGCCTGGGCAGGAGGAGTACTCTCTATCAAACCCGTTATCTCTGTAATAAAGGGAGAGGTTGCCATTCTCGGCAAGGCGCGCGGTTCCAAAAACGGAAACAATATGCTGATTCAGCAGGTAAACCAGAGCGGCGGCATCGACTTTTCCATGCCCTACTGCCTGGGCTATACCGGTCTGGATGATGCTCTGTTGCAAAAATATATCAGGGACAGCGCCGCTCTCTGGGAGGGTAAAACCGATTCCCTTCCCATCACCACCATCGGCTCCGTCATCGGTACTCATGCCGGTCCCGGTGCTATCGGCGTGTCCTATTTCCATTTATAAGCGGAATTTTACGGTTGCTTTCCCCACTCCCGACAATCTGCCCATATCTGAAACCTACATACAAAACCGCCTGCCGGAGGCTGCAAAATCAGACTTCTGACAGACGGTTTTTTATTCCTATTTAAACAAAGTATTAAACAGTCCCCTCTTTAACACCTGTGCTCCGGTGTTTATGAGAGTTCTCTCAATCTGAGCCTTGCGGCGCTCCGCGGCCTTTTCGCGCTTCTTCTCCGCCGCCTCCTGCTCCTTTTCCTTCTTTTTGCGGGCAGCCTCAGCTTCCTTTTCCTTCTGCTTCTGCGCCAGAAAAGCCTCTTTTTCCTTTTGCTTTTCAAATTCCTCACGCTCTTTGGCAAGCTGCTGTCTCTCGGCCTCCAGAGCAGCCTCCTTCTCCGCCGCCTCCGCCATATCCGTCAGCACCTCATAGGCTGTCCAGTTGTCTACATATTGATTATACTTATCCATTCCGTCGCTTGCCATCAGTCTGCTGCGGACGCCTTCATCCACAGGTCCCATAAAGCTCTGCGGGCAGATGATTGCTGTCTGCTGCACCACACCGGGCACACCGTTCTCATCCAGGAAGGAGGTCAGTGCATGCCCCACGCCCAGCTCCATGATGACATCCTCCGTCTTAAAGGCGGGATTCGCCCGGAAGGACTGTGCTGCCACACGAACAGCCTTCTGCTCTGCGGGGGTATAGGCTCTCAGCGCATGCTGCACACGGTTGGAAAGCTGTGCCAGAACGCCGTCCGGTATATCGCTGGGGCTCTGGGTCACAAAATAAATGCCCACTCCCTTGGAACGAATCAGCTTCACCACCTGCTCAATCTTCTGCACCAGTACCCTGGGCGCATCGGAAAAGAGCATATGCGCCTCGTCAAAGAAGAAAACCAGCTTCGGCTTCTCCAGGTCACCCGCCTCGGGCAGTCTCTCAAACAGTTCCGCCATCATCCAGAGCAGAAAGCTTGCGTACAGAGTAGGATTCTGCGCCAGCTTTACACTGTGCAGAATATTTATCATACCCTTTCCCTCGGAATCGGTGCGCATCCAGTCAAAGATGTCCAGCGCAGGCTCTCCGAAAAACAAATCGCCGCCCTGGCTCTCCAGCGGAATCAACGCACGAATCACGCCGCCGATGGACTGAGGCGTTACATTTCCATAGGTCGTCAGATAATCCTTTCGATTCTCCGACACATAGTTCAACACTGCCTTTAAATCCTTCAAATCCACCAGAATCAGACCCTTATCGTCCGCAATCCTGAACACAATGTTCAAAACTCCCTCCTGTGCCGGAGTCAGTCCCAGAATACGGGAGAGCAGTTCCGGTCCCATATCGGAAACCGTTGCCCGCACCGGATGCCCTTTCTCCTGATAAATGTCCCAGAAGCAGGTGGGATATGCCTTATAAGAAAACTCTTTTCTGATGCCGAATTTGTCAATACGCTTCTCCATGCTCTCAGAGGGTACACCGGGGCTTGCAAGTCCTGAAACATCACCCTTTATATCGCACAAAAACACAGGAACGCCCGCATCGGAAAAGGATTCCGCCATTGCCTTCATGGTAATGGTTTTACCCGTACCGCTGGCGCCCGCAATCAGACCGTGGCGGTTACACATATTCAGTTCCATACAAACCTTCTGTCCATCTGCAAGGCCTATATAAATCTTCCCGTCTTTATACATTTCTTCCTCATTTCCGCCGCACCGGTACCAAAGAATTTTGTTTTTATTGGCAATCCTCGCTGTCACCGCGGCTATTTACTTTATTACAAATATATCATAGGACTTTACACCCCGCAACCACAATCCCGGCATACATAAAAACTCCCGCAGTAACATTTTTATATCAGACTGCCGACAAAGTCTGGATTAAATTGCAAAAATGTATGGTGAAGTCGTTAGTTAAAAGGGTATATCTACCACTTCATATCGGTTCTTTGCGGGGCTAATCTTGTTGTTTACAACATCTATGCCACGCTTATTTAGACAGCGGGTATAAGAAGCAACTTCAGGCTTCTATACCCTCTCTCTGTTCTACCGAAGGGTATACGGAGGAATTTTTCTCTTCTGTACCCTCGCTCCGCTTTACCGAAGGGTATACTGAGGAATTTTTCTCTTCTATACCCTCGCTCCAGCTTTCCGAAGGGTATACTGAGGAATTTTTCTCTTCTATACCCTCGCTCCAGCTTTCCGA
>JBJEJG010000005.1:0-26180 GCA_051877795.1 Acetatifactor sp. | reverse complement strand
ATTATATTCTAAAAAAATATGGAAAGGAGAAACGGAGCATTATGAAAAAGGCTGTTTGCAAGGTCAGAAATTCACTCGAAAATTTGTTCGGGGGGGGGGGTATAGCACATCGCTAGATGGGATATCTTTTAACATAAATTATGCTTATCCGGAGAGGGTGGCATAATGATAAAAAAGGAGAGACCTATTTCATATGCGTTAAAGCATAAGAATGAGAAAATTCGTAGAGATTCACAGTCCGGCGGTGCATTTACAGCATTTTCCGATACAATACTGGAGGCGGGCGGAGTTGTTTACGGTTGTGTAACAGATGCAGATAAATCTGCAGTCCATATACGGGCAGACAGCATTGACCAGCGTAATCGGATGCGTGGTTCAAAGTATATTCAGAGCAGGATTGAAGACACTTATATGTCCTGTAAAAAGGATTTAGAAGAAGGAAGAGAGGTATTGTTTTCCGGCACTTCATGTCAGGTGGCAGCATTGCAAAAGTATTTGGGAAAAGAATATGACAATCTGGTTTGTGCTGATATTATATGCCATGGGGTTCCCAGCCCCTATGTCTGGAAACGATATCTTGAATGGTGGGAAAAGAAAAAGAAAGAAAAGATTACGAAAGTAGAGTTCCGTAATAAAAGAGATTTTGGATGGCATTCCCATATGGAGACATTGACATTTGAGAGTGGGATAAAGGTAAATGCCAAGATTTTCAGAAATCTTTTTTATGGTCATTATATCCTGCGCCCCTGCTGCTATGAGTGCCCCTACAAAAAAATAGTGCATCCGGGGAATATTACTATAGGAGATTGCTGGGGAATTGAGAAGGCAGATCCTGAATTTGATGATAATGAAGGAATCTCGTTAGTATTGATAAATGATTGCAAGGGTGAAAAGATATATGAAAAATCAAAGCATAATTTCTGTGTGAAATCTGTGGAGATTGAAAATGTATTGCAGAAACCATTATTACAGCCCTTTGAGAGACCTTATAACCGGGAAAAATTTTGGGAAGGCTTAAAATGCAGGGGGTTCAGATATCTTGAGATGAAATATGGAGCAGAGAGTTTTTATTTTAGAATCATAAGAAAAATACGAGACTTGCTCAATACGGCAAAGGAGAGAGAGTAATGCAACAGATTCCTGTTTTATACAAGCGCAAAGAGGAATGCTGCGGATGTTCGGCATGTATGGCAATCTGCCCCCGGAAGGCAATTGTCATGGTTGAAGATGAAGAAGGATTTGAGTATCCGAAAATAGATGACAGCAGATGTATCAGATGCAGGCAATGTATAGATGTGTGTCCACTCAAGAGTAAATAGATAATAATTCAGAAAGATGAAAAGTATGAAGAGTACTCTGGAAAAATTTTGTTTATGTTTTACAACAGGAAGAACCGTATATTTTTTAACAAAAAATATATTAATCCTCATTGCAAGGTAGCGTATAATCTGAGATGAGTACCATGTTTTTGGATGGTCTCAGAGGACACGACTTGCAGTTGGGTTCTATGAGACTTTGTTTTTGCGATTGTTTTATTCAGCAGCTTCATTAGCAGGGAAGATTCCGAAGTTGTACAGTACCAGATTTACATAGATTTCCTGTTTCAGAAATTCCGACTTTTGGAAAAGAAAGTGAAGAAGTTTATAATTTGACTGTTGGGACGTCCTTTTTGCCCTCGTACAGCGCCCATCGGTCCGTAACAATCAAAGGGCTGAAACAAGCAATAATCAAGTCCTAAGCTAAATAACGATATTCCGTCCTTGCGTAATCGAAATAACTATGATACAATCACTTCAAAGCATAAGTTTCAAAAGTTCAATAACATCTGGTTATTCTTTATCAAATCTGAAAATCCATGTTTTCAATCAATTAATGTAAATGCAGGAGATTTTCGGAAGCTCCTGCGAAGGAGGACAAATGAATAAAGATGAAAAATACCATATTTTGTTGTGTTTTATAGAGGAAGGGCGAATCAGCCGGAGCGGAGAGAAATGAAGCTGTCCGATGCATTCCTGACACGGGGGAAGGACCCGGCATTGGAACTAAAGGTTGTACAGTTAAATATCAGAGCAGGACATAACCCGAAACTTATGGAGAAGTGTCTGATTCTGGCGCAGTATGCTGACTATGTAGGAAGAGTGTAGCAATACGTTGGAGATATGTCTTTGGAAGCGGCGGTAAAGCGTGCAGTGAACGAGTGTATAGAGGAAGGTGTGCTGTCAGAGTTTCTTCGAAGGAACAAAGCGGAGGCGATAGAAGTGAGCATCTTTGAATATTCTTGTGCGGCAGGTGGCTCATTGGGAGGTGGAATACTCACTTCCTGATATTTTTCTAATGACACATACTTCTGGAATTGTGTTAACACCTCATGCGAAGATAGGAAATTATTTTTATCTTATGCAAGGATGTAATATAGGCTATAGCAAGGGGCATAAACCGGAATTAGGCGAGGGCGTTATAATCAAAGAAAATCGAGGGTCAGATACCATCAAATTTATATAAAATAATTAATTCGTATTTACAAACCGATACGATATGCGCTATACTGCCAATAAGAAAAAGAAATAGGTTGAGTTGGTGAGAAAAAGATGAAGACAGTGAGCGACCGTATATTTGAATTGTTGAAAGAACGAAAAATGAGCCAGAAGGAGTTTTCAAAGAAAACGGGTATAGCAGAGAGTACGGTAAGCGATTGGAAGAAGAAAAGGACGAATCCGGTTTCGGACAAGATACTCATTATTAGTGAAGTCCTTGGAGTTTCGCCGTATTATCTCCTGTCAGGAGCAGAACATAAAGGAGAACGGAGTCGAGAAAATATAGTATATGTCATTTCGAAAGATTCAGATATAGGTACACTCGTTGAAAAGTACCAGTGCCTGGACAGTGGAATGCAGAAACAGCTGATGGGATATCTTACGGCATTAACAGAAATGGGGAATTTGAAACAAGCTAAATAACAGGTGCAGAAATGCACCTGGTTTTTTGAGATAAAAATACGTATAGACGTACAACAGAGCACATAGTTTTCGGCGGAAAATTTCTGGAAAATGATGTATACGATTTTTGACAAATGGACAAATGAAAAAAACTATGCTGAATATGAAGTCATATATTTAATTACAGCCTTTGAAAAAAGGATCAGGAAAATCTTACAGATGATGAAAAGAATGTTTTAAAGAAATTGGTTAAGGCATTAAAAGAGGAAGCATCTAAAAATGGGAGGTGATCTCTGTGAGTTCATTATTCGATGATTTAAAAGAGGGACTCGAGGAAGCTATTTCATATGAAAAGGGAACTGGAGAAGCTACTGTAAAGACTTATATGATTCTACCTATTAAGGAATATAGCGGGAAAGAAATACGAGATATTAGAAAGAAAGCTGGCATGACTCAAAGCGTATTTGCATCATATATGGGAGTTTCAATTAAGACAGTAGAAGCCTGGGAGGGAGAAAGAACACACCCCACAGGTCCTGTGTTCAGACTTTTAGACATTCTTTCTGCAAGTGATGAAATGGAATATATTGTTGCTAAATAAGTTAAGCTGTCTAACCGGTAGATTTCTTTAGGATAGGAGAAGAGAAGCCGGTAATGTCTTCGGAAGGCAACAAAATAATCGTGAAAAAGTCTTTGCATACTATTTACTGATATGATATATTTAACTCGTAAGAGAAAACAGAATCCTATCGCACTTCGTACCATCTACACATCAAAGTGCTTTTCAGGCGTTTCGCCACAGATTCAACTTTTACAAAGAGAACAGGGCGGAAAACTGAAAGGCATGAGTGAAGCGCTTGCTTTTTGTTCCGATCCTGAAATACATTACAAAAGGGAGGAAGAAATGAAACTGTCCGATGCATTTCTGACACCGGTGAAGGACCCGGCATTGGAACTAAAGGTGGTACAGCTAAATATCAGAGCAGGACATAGCCCGGAACTTATGGAGAAATGCCCGATTCTGGTGCAGTATGCTGACTATGTGGGAAGAGTACAGAAGATGTTGCAGAAAAGCTGAAGCAATACTGGAAAGCCTGATAATGTGAGAAGAAAAGAATAGCAGTGCGTACGGAATCCCGATATAAGATATAAAATTGTCTTATGTCGGGATATTTTGCGTGAAGAGAGAGTATGAAAATGGATATAAAAATTTTAGCTGCCACACATAAGAAGTATCAGATGCCAACAGAAAACTTATGGTGAGCATGCTTTGCATCATGGTACAGATGATCATTGTCCGTTTTCTGCCTTGAATAAAGTTATTATACGCTATGTTATTAATATAGAGTTGGCTTTGAAGACACTGCATCTAAATTGAGGGAAAAGTATTCCCTGGGAGCAATCATAAAACAGAAGTGTAACATTCATAAGTAAAGAGAAGAAATTTGTTGAGTTGTAATGATTTACGCGGTACAATGATGATAACTGTGAGGTATTGTGTATTATGGATAAGACGGAAACGTTTGATTTAAGAATCAATTCCGGTGTGCATGAGCAGGCTGAGAGTGTGCCTGCGATTGACGGACTGGATGTTAAGGAAGGAATAAAAAACTGTGGTTCCGCGAGACTGTTTTTAAATCTGCTGGGAGATTTTTACAGACTGATTGAGCCTAAGTGCAGTAAGCTGGAAAAGTGCCTTGCGGAAGGAAAACTGCGGGAATATACCATTGAGGTTCATGCACTGAAGAATACAGCAAGAATGATAGGTGCCATGGAGTTGTCGGGAATGTTTTACCGGATGGAACAGCTTGGAAATGCCGGAGAACAGGAAGAAATTGAGAAGTGCATGCCTGAACTTCTGAAATTGTTCAGAAGTTATATGAGTTTGTTGGAGCCATACGGAAATGTGGCGCAGGAGGAGAAAAAAAGAGTGTTGCCGAAGGTCATCAAAAAGACTTTGATGCGCCTGCATGATGCGATGGACAGCTTTGATCTGGATGAGGCGGACTCGGCAATGGGAGAATTGGAAACGTTTATTCTCTCACCTGATATGCAGTCTATGGAAGAACAGCTCCGGGCATATGTATCGGATGTAGCGATGGAAGATGTTCTGAAGTTGACGGAGGCCATGTGTGAAAAACTGGAGGCAGAGCAGGCACCTCCACTTATCCTGATTGTGGATGACGATGAAATAAGCAGTAAGGCAGTTATGGATATGCTTCAGGATAACTATTGTCCGGTTCCTGCGCAATCCGGCAGAGAAGCGTTCGAATTGCTTCAGGAACAGATACCTGATTTGATTTTATTGGATGTACATATGCCTGAAATGGACGGTCATAGTGTGCTCCGCTGTATAAAGGCAAATCCTGATTATGCAGATATCCCGGTTATTTTTCTGACCTCTGACGAGGATGAACATACGGAGGTACAGGGACTGGATGAAGGGGCCATCGATTTTCTTAGAAAACCTTTTCGAAAAGCAGTTGCCAGACAGAGGATTCGCAGGATTCTGGAGCTTTCCTACCTTCAGAAGAATCTGAAGAGGGAGGTTGAGAAGCAGACTGATGTGGCAGAAAGGCGCAGACAGCGCGTGGAGCGTATGGCTTTGCAAATGGTGCGGGCGCTTGCAAACACAATCGATGCCAAGGATTCCTATACAAACGGTCATTCCACGAGAGTTGCACGGTACTCGGTTATGCTTGCGGAGCGGATGGGGTATTCGGGAGAAAGGCTGGAACAGCTGGAATATGCTGCACTTCTTCACGATATAGGTAAAATAGGTATACCAAATGAAATCATCAATAAACCTTCAAAGCTGACGGATGAGGAGTATGAAATTATCAAAACGCATCCGGCAATCGGTGGAAATATTCTGCGCGAGATATCGGAGATACCGGATATAGCCATCGGTGCAAGGTGGCATCATGAGCGATATGACGGAAAGGGATATCCCGACAGACTGAAGGGAAATGAAATCCCTGAAATTGCAAGAATCATCGGTGTTGCGGATGCTTATGACGCCATGACTTCAAAGAGAAGCTACCGGGATGTGCTGTCCCAGGAGGTTGTTGCCGGTGAGATTGAAAAGGGTAAGGGAAGCCAGTTTGACCCGCAGATTGCGGAAATTATGATAGAACTCATCCGGAAGGATATGAATTATCAGATGCACGAATAGCGGAAATAACGGATTAGGAGCATATGATGGGGAGCAAAGATACAAAAGAAAAGAGAGTTGAAAAATTCAGAAAGAAAAGATTCTGGCCGGCAATCGTAGTGTTTATCGGTGTAACCGTTTTTTGTGTCTGCATGGTTGCGATATTTGTGGCGTTTTTTACGACTTATGTCGGAGCAACGAAGATTGAAAGGATGCATGAAGAAGCGGTAGATGCAGGTGAAAGCTTTGACAATCTGATGGAAAACGGAATGAGTGCAAGGGAAGCAGGTGAAGAACTGGAAATGCTGCTGCCGAAAGATACAGACCTGTATCTTTTGGATTCCGGCAGAAATGTGATACTGTCTACCGGCACCTCCAGACCGAGGTTTGATTTGTCGGTGGATTTTTCTCTGGGTGAGGATGAGGTAGTTATTGTTGACTCTGAGGAGGACAACCTTTTAGCATATAGCAATGAGAGTCTGATGGACATCATAATGGATTTGGTCTTCAAAGGAGTCTACGGAAAAAGTGAGCTTGACAGAAGAGATACCGCATGGCTGAAGGAGACAATATTTGAACAGGAATTCTGGATGCAGTCACCGGTAAAGCATCCGAACTATTTCCTGTATACCAGACAGAAACTGCAAATTCAGCGTCAGGATATTTTCTATATCAGTACGTTGGGCGTATTTGCACTGTTTGCATTTCTGGTTCCCGGTGCCTTCCTGTTTATCAATACCATTCGCGCCATTGTCGTACAGCGGAGAATGACAAATCTGATATATCTGGATATTGTTACGGGTGGCCGGAACTGGCTTTACTTTCAGAATGCGGCCGGAAAGATTGTGACCAGACTCAAAAATCGGAAAAAGACATATGCCCTTGTAGAACTGCATATGGAGAGATATCACAATTATTGTGCCTGTTATGGTGTGAATGCCGGGGAAGAATTGCTGGAGAGCATGGATGGATTTCTCGAGGCGAGAACGAATAGGGGAGAATTGCATGTCAGGTATGAGGGGGCAGACTTTGCCCTGCTTCTTTGTTGTAAGGGAGAGAACGAGCAGGAGTGCCGGAATGAATTGCAAAAGAGAGTGCGTTCTTTGCTGGCAGAACTGACAGGCTTAAGACCGGAGCAGAAGCTCCACTTCCATGCCGGAATTTATTTGATTCGTCCCAATCTGACAGAGAGTGGGAGACATTACGCGGACAGAAAGAATATAAATATCAGCGAGATGTACAGCTGCGCCAATACAGCCAGAATGGAGACCAGCTGCCTGCAGGAGCAGAGATTTGCTTTCTTTGAACCGGAAATGCAGGAAAAACAGCTTTGGAACCGGAGCGTGGTGGAGAATGTGGAGGCAGCGCTGCGCCAGGAGGCCTTTCAGGTATATTTGCAGCCCAAATACAGTTCCTCTGATAAAAAAATTGTCGGGGCAGAGGCGTTGGCTCGCTGGATTGACCGGACAGAAGAAGTCATCCAGCCGGAACGTTTTATTCCCATCATGGAAGAAAACGGCTTTATAACAAAGCTTGACGACTATATGATATCCCATGTGGCGAAGCTGTTGTCAGAGTGGACAATTCAAGGGAAAAAGGTAATGCCGATTTCCATCAATATTTCAAAGGCATATTTGTCGCAGGAGGGGTTGGCAGAACATATTTGCAGGCTTGTGGATGCCTATGGTCCCAGACATAATCTGATTGAACTGGAGGTAAAGGAAGGGGCATTCTTCGAGGAGAAAGAGATTCTGACCGAGACGGTAAAGCGGCTGAAGGCGTATGGATTCCACGTCTCTCTTGATGATTTCGGAACAGGCTATTCTTCCTTAAATTCCCTTAAGGATATGCAGCTGGATGCTGTGAAACTGGACACAGGCTTCTTCCGGGGCGAGACTGATTCGGAGCGTGGAGAAATCATTGTAAGGGAAGTGATTCAGCTGGTGAGAGGTCTGGATATGTGTGTGGTTGCGGAAGGAGTCGAGAAAAAGGAACAGGTTGATTTCCTCACAGAATCAGGGTGTGATATGATTCAGGGATTTTACTTTGCCGGACCGATGCCTGTTTGCGAGTTTGAGAAAAAAGTGGAGATGGAAAGCTGATGCATATTTTACTTATTATACTTCAATACATAGGAATCATAGTCCTTTTTTGGGAGGCACGGTATGTGCTGTGCCAGAAGCCATCAAGACAGCAGAACCTTATGCTGTTGACGATTTTTTCGCTTCTGGTGAACTTTATCGGCTATTTGTTTGAAATGCAGGCACGTTCATTGGGAGAGGCACTGCAGGCGGTTAAATTTATTTATCTGGGGAAGCCGTTTATTGTTCTTGGCATATTTTTGTTCATTCTGGAATATTGCCGTATCATACTGCCCCGGTGGCTGAAACAGTTGCTGACAGCCCTTCATATGGTAGTCAGTTTTCTGGTATTAACCTGTGAACAGCAAAAGCTTTATTACGCCAGTATTGATTTTGTAGATGAAGGTCTGTTCCCGCATCTGGTATTGGGGCATGGTCCGGTTTACCTGCTCTATCACGGGATTGTTGTTCTCTATTTCTTAGTGTTGTTCGGAGTGTGTATCCATCGGTTCAGGGTGGTGAAGAGTCAGGCAGAAAGACGAAGAATTGTCTATTTCTTCTTTATCCTGATTGTTATGATGGTGGGACTGACGGGATTCATGTCAGGGAAAACCAGAGGATATGATTCCACTCTGGTAGCATATCTGGTTTCCATACTGCTTCTCGGAATATCCCTGTTTCACGACAGACTGCTGGATACATTGTCCATGGCAAAGGATCAGGCGGTTGACGAGCTGTCCGACGGACTGATTGTGCTGGATCAGGACAATGAGATTATTTATTACAACAAACAGGTTGAGAAACTTTATTCCCAGACAGGTGCGTCCAAAAGGGCGGCATCAATAGATGTTTTGGACAACTATATTTTGAATAAGGAAAGAATTCTGACCGGAAATCTTGTCTATGAGGTGCAAAGCCGCCTGCTTACCGAGAAAAACACTTATTTCGGTAAGATGTATGTCCTCAAGGATATCACGGAAAGCTATCATTTTACAAAGCATGCACAGGAACAGGCAGAGATTATGAAGGCCCTAAAGGAACAGGCAGAGACGGCAAATCAGGCAAAGTCGGCTTTTGTGTCAAATATGTCCCATGAAATCAGAACCCCCATGAATGCCATTGTAGGCATGACGGAAATCATGCTGCGGGAGGAGCTGCCCGCGCAGGAAAGAGGGTATCTGATGAATATCAAACGCTCCGGCAATGCCCTTTTAAATATCATCAACGATATTCTGGATTTCTCAAAGATTGAATCCGGAAGGATGGAGCTTGTTGAGGAAGAGTATGAGCCAATGTCCATGCTTTGCGATCTGAGTATGATTTTCCTGACGCGTATCGGCGAAAAGAGCGTGGAGATTCTGTATGACATTGACGAGAGGCTTCCTCAGAAGCTGTGGGGAGATTCCCTGCGTATCCGGCAGGTTATCATCAATATCGTCAACAACGCCATTAAGTTTACGGATACAGGTTATGTGAAGCTTCAGCTTCAGGTGGGAAAAGTGTCAGGAAATGATATGGAACTTCTGTTTTCGGTTGCAGATACCGGTCAGGGTATCCGTAAAGAGGATCTGGAAAAGTTGTTTGGCTCCTTCCAACAGGTTGATACAAAGAAAAACCACGGAAAAGAAGGCACGGGTCTGGGCTTGGCCATCTCAAAGCAGCTGGTGGAGATGATGGGTGGAAAAATCGGAGTCAAGAGCACCTACGGGGAAGGCAGTGAATTTTATTTCAGTCTCCATCAAAGAATTGTGGGAGAGGAACCGGCGGCAGAAATACACGATAAAGAGCTGGCAGGCAGGTTGCGTATCGGCGGATATTTCGGAAGAGAATGCCTGGGTGACATGCTGCGCAGGGTGACCGGGAGATATCATGTTTCCTGTGTTTCTTACGAACAGTGGAAGGAGACAAAGGAACCACTTGACTATTTCTTTACGGATGTTCCCGGCTATGCGCATCTTGAGAGGGAAATAGAGCAATATCGGGAGAACCTGGGAGAAATTTGCGTTTTACAAAATCCGATGCTTGAGGAATGCGCGTCGGACGGTGTGACCTTACTGAATAAGCCGCTTTACAGTCTGAATTTCTGTCAGGCAATCAATCATGAGATGCCGGAATTCGGAGAAGCAACGGAGGAATACAGGAGTTTTACGGCTCCGGAGGCTTCTGTTTTAATTGTGGATGACAATGAAATGAATCTGAAGGTTGCAGTAGGACTGCTTCAGCCGCTTGGAATGAAAATTGACACAGCAGAAAGCGGAAAGCGTGCCCTGCAGATGATTCAGAAGAAAAAGTACCATATCATATTCATGGATCACATGATGCCTGTCATGGACGGTATTGAGACGACGCAGAAGCTTCGAGACATGGACGGCGATTACTACCGGAATGTTCCGGTAGTGGCATTGACGGCAAATGCGCTGACGGATGCGAGGGAGAAATTTACCAGGGCGGGAATGAATGATTTTGTTGCAAAGCCCATTGAAATGAAGGAAATTTGTAACTGTATCAAGAAATGGCTCCCGAGAGAACTGGTTTTGAAGGCCTCTGACGGTGTAAGGAGGGAAAAGGCGACAGTAGAAGAACAGCCGCAGGAAAGCAGAGCGCAGGAAATATCGAAGGAGGAGGCAGAACTCCTACGCAGCGCCGGAATTGACGCAGCAGAGGGAATCCGGTGCTCCGGCGGTGAGAAGCTTTGGCGCAGCCTTTTGGGTGATTTTTACAAGCTGATTGATGTTAAAGCAAATAAACTGGAGAAATGCCTGGCAGATGGAATGATTCGCGATTATACCATTGAGGTACATGCATTGAAGAATACGGCGCGTATGATTGGTGCGGGAGACCTGTCCGAATGGTTCCACCGAATGGAGGATTGCGGTAATGCGCAGGATGCAGAGACTATCACACGGGAAACGCCGGAACTCCTTCTGGCATTCAGAAACCTGAAAGAAGTGCTGCGTCCATATGGTGAGATACAGAATCAGGAAAAGCGGGAGGTATCCGCGGAGGAACTGGCAGAGCTTTTGACGGGAATTAAGGAATCCATGAATCAGTTTGATATTGACGGTGTGGATGAAGCCATGCGCGAACTGGAAAAATGCAGGATACCGGAAAAGTGTGAGAAGTACATGGAGACACTGCGGGCGTGTGTTGCTGATGTGATGATGGATGAAGTAATCAACACGGCAGAGGAGTTTATACACGAGTTAGATTTACACGCATGAGCCCGGTAAAATCTGGTTGCATAGAAAACAGAATTAAGGTACAATAAACCTTATTCGAAGCAGAATATGGCCGAATGGTCATCTGTAACGCAGCAGCGCCCGGAAACCAATCCGGGGATGAAAGGTTGAAATAAAATGAAAAAGATTCTGGAACTATTATCGGAAGAAATGGGAACCGCTTTTGAGGCGGCAGGATATGACAGTGCTCTGGGAAAGGTAACGATTTCTAACCGCCCCGACCTGTGTGAATATCAGTGCAATGGTGCAATGGCGGGGGCAAAGCAGTACCACAAGGCCCCCATTATGATTGCAAATGAAGTGGCAGAGAAACTGGCAGACAGTAAGGTGTTTAAGGAGGCGGCGGCAGTGGCGCCCGGATTTCTGAACCTGAAGCTCTCTGAGGAGTATCTGCTGGAAGTGGTGAAAACCATGGCGGCGGAGCCGAAGTTTGGTTTGGAGAAGCCGGAAAAGACGAAAAAAATCATTATAGACTATGGCGGAGCTAACGTGGCAAAGCCTTTGCATGTGGGACATCTCCGTTCTGCAGTCATCGGCGAGAGCATTAAGCGTATCAGCCGTTATGTGGGGCATGAGGTGATTGGTGATGTTCATCTGGGTGACTGGGGGCTGCAGATGGGACTTGTCATCATGGGACTGAAAGAGCGAAAGCCTGATTTGATTTATTTTGATGAGAACTATGAGGGTGATTACCCCACGGAGGCACCCTTCACTATCTCTGAACTGGAGGAAATCTATCCGGCGTCCAGCGCAAAATCCAAGGAGGATCCGGACTATAAGGCAAAGGCGATGGAGGCTACCTTCAAACTCCAGAATGGCGTAAGAGGTTACCGTGCCCTTTGGAAGCACATTTTAAATGTGTCCGTGGCAGACTTAAAGAAGAATTACAGCAGCCTGAACGTGGAGTTTGATTTGTGGAAGGGCGAGAGTGATGTCCATGACCTGATTCCTGAGATGGTAGCTTATATGAAGGATAACGGTTATGCCTACATCAGCGAGGGCGCTCTGGTTGTGGATGTCAAAGAAGAAAGCGATACAAAGGAGGTACCGCCCTGCATGATTTTGAAGTCGGACGGCGCTTCTCTTTACAATACGACGGACTTGGCAACGATTATGGAGCGAATGCGCCTTTATCATCCCGATGAGATAATCTATCTGACGGATAAGCGTCAGGATTTATACTTTGACCAGGTGTTCCGCTGTGCGAGGAAGACGAAGCTGGTGGAGCCGGAGACGGAGCTGAAATGGATTGGCTTCGGTACCGTAAACGGTAAGGACGGAAAACCCTTCAAAACAAGAGACGGCGGCGTTATGCGTCTGGAGACGCTGATTCGTGAGACGAAGGATGAAATGTATCAAAAGATTCGGGAAGGCAGGGAGATGCCGGAGGAAGAAGCGAGAAAGGTAGCCGATTTGGTGGCGGTTTCAGCCTTACTCTATGGCGATCTTTCCAATCAGGCGTCCAAGGACTATGTGTTTGATATTGACAGGTTTACCTCCTTTGAGGGAGATACCGGTCCCTATATCCTCTATACTATCGTGCGTATTAAGTCCATTCTGGCAAAGTACGGAGAGCAGGGCGGCAGTATGGAAGGACTGAATTTCCAAAAGGCCGGAAATGAGTCTGAAAAGTCGCTGATGATGGAACTGGTGCAGTTTAACACCATGATGCAGAGTGCGGCGGAGGAGACAGCACCACACAAGGTTTGTGCCTATATTTACGATTTGGCAAATGCCTTCAATCACTTTTATCATGAGACGAAGATTTTGGGAGAAGAGGATGAGGCAAGGAAGCAGGGGCTGATTGCATTACTTGTATTAACCCGGGATGTGCTGGAGACATGTATCGATGTGCTTGGCTTTGCGGCACCGGAAAAAATGTAGCGAAAAGAGTGAATGGAGGAATCATTCAGCTTTTGGGTGATTCCTCTATTCTTGCGTTTTGGATTCAGTGTAGAATAGAGGAGAAAAAGTGAGTAAAATAGAAGATTTTGAAATGTTGGATAAGCGTATTCTGCGCGCAGTGCAGGAGATGGGCTTTGAAAAGCTTTCCCCGATTCAGGAGCAGGCCATTCCTTTCCTGTTAGAGGGAGAGGACATTATCGGGCAGGCACAGACAGGAACGGGAAAGACGGCGGCATTTGGCATCCCCATATTACAGAAGGTGAATCCTGAACTGCGAAAACTGCAGACGGTTGTTCTCTGTCCTACCAGAGAGCTTGCCATGCAGGCGGCGGAAGAGCTGCGTAAAATGGCAAAGTATATGCACGGTATCAAGGTGCTTCCTATCTATGGCGGGCAGGAAATCAGCAGACAGATTAATGCACTTCGCGGGGTGCAGATTATTGTGGGAACGCCGGGACGCGTGATGGATCATATGCGCCGGCACACCATCAAGCTTGACAATGTAAATATGGTAGTGTTGGACGAAGCGGATGAGATGCTGAATATGGGTTTCCGGGAGGATATGGAGCTGATTCTGGGACAGATTCCCAATGAGCATCAGACCGCACTGTTTTCGGCTACGATGCCTCAGCCCATTCTCGATATTACCAGCCGGTTCCAGAGGAATGCCAGACTTGTGAAGGTAGCGGCGGAGGAGCTGACGATTCCGCTGGTATCGCAGAGATTTTACAGGGTGGCAAGACAGGATAAGGATGCGGCGTGCATTCGTCTCCTGGAGTACTATCAGCCTAAGCTTTGTCTGATTTTCTGCAATACCAAGTCAAAGGTGGACGAACTGGCAGAAGTGTTGAAAAAGGCCGGTTTTATGGCGGAAGGGCTTCATGGGGACATGTCCCAGCACCAGAGAGATGTGGCGATGAACCGTTTCAGGAACGGCAGCACTAATATTCTGATTGCCACGGATGTGGCGGCGAGAGGTATTGATGTGGACAATGTGGAAGCTGTCATCAATTATGATATTCCGCAGGATATCGAGTATTATGTGCATCGCATCGGCAGAACGGGAAGAGCCGGAAAGACGGGACGGGCCTTTACCCTTGTAGGCAGCAGGGAGATGTATCGTATTCGCGAAATTGAGAAGGTCTGTCATACCCAAATTCAGGAAAAGAAGCTTCCGGGTGCCTCCAAGGTGTTGAAAGCCAAGGCGGATAAATATCTGAACCGTGCGTGGGAGCTTCATGAGCATGAGGACATAGAACTGATGAAGAGCTTTCTGCAGCGCAAGATGGAGGAAGAGGGGTGTGATGCCCTGGAGCTTGCCGCTGTCATGCTTAAGCTTCAGGTGGGCGATAAAGGACCTGAGATTGTGGCGGAAAAGGAACCGGAGCGCCGCAGCAGACGGTTCGGAGAGCGGCGCGGTGACGAAGGACGAGGCAGAAAGGGAGAATGGAATCCCAGAGGCAGAAGACGCTGCGACAGGGAGGAAGAGCGCGACAGAGACAGGCAGAGGCAGGACAACCGGAAGCGGGATAACCGTGACAGGGAAGAACGCCGGACGAATTATCATCCGAAGGATGTCAGAAGGGACGGCAGTGAAAAGGGAATCGCGTTCGCCCGCCCCAGGCGTAGGAAGCAATAATTGCTATTTAAGGTGAAATAGGGTAAAATATACGCGAGCAGAAAAGCAAGCGACGCCGAAGGCGGCATTTGGTTTTCGCCGCGATAACGAACAAACAGTCTGCGAAGCAGACAATAAAGCACCGCAGGTGCGAGTTTGTGAGGCAGATAAAATATACGCGAGCAGAAAAGCAAGCGACGCCGAAGGCGGCATTTGGTTTTCGCCGCGAGTGAGGATGGAAAGGCAGGTTTGGAAATGCGGGATAGAATCGGAAAGTTTGGGCCATATTTGTTGCTGGGCGCAGCCTTTGTGATGTTAATCTGGCTCAATATTTCTTACGGGATGAACTGGATTGATTCGGATATGGCGGCAGAGATGCGTTTTTCCAAACTGTTGGCAGAGGAAGGTCGGCTGATTGCAACTCCGAATTGGTATTATTCCACAGAATTTCGTGTGCTGTATACACAGCTGATTATGGGACCGCTGTTTCGTATTACGGACAACTGGCATGTAATCAGAATCGTTACAAATTTATTTTTTTATGTGTTCCTGCTGGCTGCCTATTATTACTGCATGAAGCCGTTGAAGGTCAGAAAACAGCTGGTGGTATTGTCCTCGGTTATTCTGCTTCTGCCCTTTTCGGAGACTGTTATGACACATGTGCATATGGGCAATACCTATATTGCGCATATGATTCTGATTTTTCTGTTCCTCGGCATGTTTTTGCGGCTGACACAGGGAAAAGAAATCGGAAGGGGCAGACGGATTGAGATTTGTTGTTTCTATTGTATTCTTGCGGCTGTCTGTGGGATTTCCGGCGTGCGGTATCTGTTGGTGCTGCAGTGCCCGCTTCTTCTGACGGCAGTAATTTATCTTTTCAGATCAGACGTTTTTCGGCAGTTCCGCGGACAGCCCGACAGACAGCAGTTTGCGCTTCTTGCAGCTTCAGAGGAGGGCAGGAGCCTGGGGTATGCTGTCCTGGGAATGCTGGGCAGCGTTGCGGGGTACGGAATCAATGTACTTTATGTCGCGAGAAGCTTTACCTTTCGGAGCTATGACTTTACTAATTTCATCGCGGTAGAGGAAGGTTTTTTTGACAGAATCCAATATGCACTCGGCTGTTTGATGCTGATGCTCGGCTATATTCCGGACAAGGGAGTTCTCTCTTTACGGGGGCTTGTGACTATCTCTGTATTTCTGTTACTGTTTATTCTGGTGTTTTGTACCGTGAAGGCGTTCAAGAAGGCAGTAGGAAAACGATTTTTTGTGACACTTTTTCTGGTGGTGTCCTTTTTGCTGAATGTATTTGTATTTGTATTTACCACAAGTACCATGGTGCCCCGGTATTTTCTGCCTGTTTTTATTCTGGTGCTTCCCATGCTCTGCGTCTACGGAGAGGAAGAGGAACTGAAATTTGACAAGGCGGCGGTGGCGGTTCTGCTGGCGGGCTGCCTTCTTCTGGGGACGGCAAAGACTGTGGTTTCCCTTATCGGAAATAACAAAAATGCCAATAGACAGGAGGTGGCTGAGTTTTTGGAGAACAGTGAGTATGATTTTGGATTTGCCACCTACTGGAATGCTAATATTATCACAGAGATGACAGATGGAAGGGTAGAGATTGCAAATATTAACGATCCCGAAACGCTGGAATATTTTATGTGGTCTTCTCCGGCAAAGTATTATGAGAATGGCTATCATGAGGGCAGTGTGTTTCTGCTGCTTTCGTGGGAGGAAGAACTGGAATGGCTTGACAGTAAGACCCTGCGGACCGGGCGGGAAATTTATGATGACGGTTTGTACTCCATCTATGTATTTGAATCGGTGGAAGCGTTGAAAGCCTGCGGGACTTCGGAATAGAGGAGTGGAAGGGCGGAAACTCGGAATGGCAGAGTCTTGACGGAAAGGAAGAACAGTGTATGAGAGTTGGAATGGGATATGATGTACACAGGCTTGTGGAGGACAGAGAACTGATAATCGGTGGAGTGAAGATTCCCTATGAAAAAGGACTTTTGGGACATTCGGATGCGGATGTTCTGCTGCATGCCGTTATGGATGCCCTGTTGGGAGCGGCAGCGCTGGGAGACATCGGTAAGCATTTCCCTGACAGCGACCCTGCCTACAAAGGAATTTCCTCTGTGGTGCTTATGGAAAAGGTGGGGGCGCTCCTGACGGAAAAGGGATTTCTGATAGAGAATATCGATGCCACGATTATTGCGCAGGCTCCGAAAATGCGCCCCTATATCGATACAATGAGGGAAAATATTGCAAGGGCTCTGGAAATGGATGTGCGCTGTGTCAATGTGAAGGCAACTACCGAGGAAGGACTCGGCTTTACCGGCACGGGAGAGGGCATTTCCGCCCAGGCTGTCTGTCTGCTGACAAGTCCCTTTGACCTGACGGCCGGACAGATTTCGGGCGGCTGTGAAGGCTGTAGCGGCTGCAGAAAATAGGTTGACAAAATTGGTATTTTTGCATATTCTGTTTAGTAGGAATAAGAAAAATGCAGGGAACGGAAAGAGTACTTTTTTGGAAAGGTGTCAGAGAGAAACCGTCGACAGGCTGAGAGCGGTTTTCACCGGAGAAAAGGGAAGTGCATCCGGGAGCAGGCTTGCAGAGCGTGGCGAAGAGCCGCAGGTAGGTGAGCCCGTGGGCGCGCGTTAAGCGTTCTGAAGTGAAAGGCGTGTGCCTTTAATGAGAGTGGAACCGCGGATAAATTCGTCTCTTGGAGTGGATTTATCCGCGTTTATTTTTTTCAGGGAGGCTGCAAATGGGCTTTATCAGAAACATTAAAGAAGAAATTGCCATCATCAGAGAGCGTGATCCGGCAATTCATTCTTCCATGGAGGTATTTCTATACCCCAGCTTTAAGGTAATGTTGCATTACCGCATGGCACATAAATTGTATGAAAAGGGTCATTATTTCTGGGCCAGATGGATTTCCCAGAGGGCGGTAAGAAAAACCGGCATTGAGATTCACCCGGGTGCAAGGATAGGAAAGGGCTTTTTCATTGACCATGGCAACGGCGTTATCATCGGAGAAACGACAATTATCGGTGACAACGTGACCTTGTATCAGGGAGTCACTCTGGGAGGAACCGGTAAGGAGCACGGCAAGCGCCATCCAACCATCGGAAACAATGTGATGATCAGCGCAGGCGCAAAGGTGCTTGGCTCCTTTACCATTGGCGATAATTCCAAAATCGGAGCGGGCAGCGTGGTGCTGAGCGAGGTTCCGCCAAACTCCACGGTTGTGGGTGTACCGGGGCGTGTCGTGAAGAGAAACAACATGGCACTGCCGCAGGAGACTATGAATCAGACGGATTTGCCTGATCCGGTCAGAGAAGACATTGCAGGTCTTCAGAGGGCCAATACGGAACTGACAAACAGGCTGCTGGAACTGGAAAAAGAACTGCGTTTGCTACAGAGAAAAGAGACGGGCAGCACCGTCAAACCGCAGTAGAGATGAAAATGGAGGAACAAAAATGGAGAATAAACTTTATTTTTACAATACCCTGACAAGAAAGGTGGAGCAGTTTGTGCCAAATGTGGACGGAAAGGTGGCAATGTACACCTGCGGCCCCACCGTGTATCATTATGCACATATCGGAAACTTAAGAAGCTATATTATGGAGGACTTGTTGGAAAAGACACTGCGCTATATCGGGTATGATGTGAAGCGTGTCATGAATATCACGGATGTGGGACATCTCTCCAGTGACGCGGATACCGGTGAGGATAAAATGCTGAAGGGTGCAAAACGTGAGCACAAGACTGTTATGGAAATTGCAAAGTTTTATACCGATGCATTTTTCAGTGATTGCGCCAAGCTGAATATCAAAACGCCGGATGTGGTGGAGCCTGCCACAAACTGTATTTCCGAATTCATTCATATGATTGAAGTGCTTCTCGAGAAAGACTTTGCATACGAGGCGGGCGGAAACATTTATTTTGATACCTCCAAGCTGAAGGAGTACTATGTGTTCTCCAACCAGAGTGAGAAGGAGCTGCTTGTCGGTGTCCGTGATGATGTGGAGGAGGATGATAACAAGAGAAATAAGAGTGATTTTGTGCTCTGGTTTACCAAGTCCAAGTTTGACGACCAGGAACTGAAGTGGGAGAGTCCCTGGGGACTGGGATATCCCGGCTGGCACATTGAATGCTCCTGCATCAGCATGAAGCATCTGGGCGATTACATGGACATTCACTGCGGCGGCGTGGATAATATCTTCCCTCACCATACGAATGAAATCGCCCAGAGTGAATCCTATCTGGGGCATAAATGGTGTAATTACTGGTTCCATGTGCATCATCTGAATGACAAATCCGGCAAGATGAGTAAGTCCAAGGGAGATTTTCTGACGGTTTCTCTGTTGGAGTCTAAAGGCTATAATCCGATTGTTTACAGAATGTTCTGTTTACAGTCCCATTACCGCAAGCCGCTGGAGTTCTCCTATGAGGTGCTGGATAACATGAGCGCTGCTTATGACAAGCTGGTGAAGAGAATCGGTACACTGGACAGAAGCGGCGAGGTTGATAAGGAGAAGTTCGCAGAGTACAGAGGGCAGTTTGAGGCAGCACTGTGTGATGACTTGAATTCTTCCATGGCAATCACGGTGCTGTATGACATGCTGAAGGCGGATATCTCGGATGCTACCAAATATGCTTTGGCTGAGAGCTTTGATCAGGTGCTTTCCCTTGAACTGACAACCGCCCATGCCGCCAAGGAGGCAGAATCACAGGTGGATGCGGAACTGGAGGCATATGTGCTTGCAAAGATTGAGGAGAGAAAGGCTGCCAAGAAGGAGAAGGATTTTGCAAAGGCAGACGCTATCCGGGAGGAACTGATGAGCAAGGGCATTATATTGGAAGATACACGCGAGGGCGTAAAATGGAAGAAAGCGTAAAGAACGGTGAGGAAATGGGTGAGATACAGAGGAAAGCTGAACATCCGAACGGCTTACTTGACGCAATCAGGGAAACCTTTCCCGGTAAACAGCAGGATATCCGCACCTATTCGCCACTGACGCTCGCCTATATCGGAGATGCAATCTATGATTTGATTATCCGCACGGTGGTGGTGGAGCGGGCAAACCGTCCCGCTAACGACCTGCACAGGATGACGGTCAGGTATGTCAGCGCAAACGCACAGTCAAAAATAGTGGAGGCGTTGATGGACAGGTTGACAGAGGAAGAACAGTCTGTATATCGTCGCGGCAGAAATGCCAAGCCACACACGACGGCAAAGAATGCTTCCACGGAAGATTATATGAAGGCCACCGGCTTTGAGGCTGTGTTGGGATACCTTTATCTGACGGATAGTACGGAGCGTGCTCTGGAGCTGGTGAAGGAAGGCATTGAACTGGCAGGCATGAAGCTGTAAGGCTGTACAAATCTTCGGGCAATAAGGCAGAGCAGAAAGGAAACCATATGGCATATCAGGAATTTACCCTAGAGGGACGAAACGCCGTCATTGAGGCGTTCCGCTCCGGCAAAACCATAGACAAGCTGTTCATTCTGGACGGCTGTCAGGACGGTCCCATTATGACAATTAAAAGAGAGGCAAAGAAGCAGGATACGCTGGTGAAGTTTGTTACAAAGGAGCGCCTTGACCAGATGTCTGAGACAGGAAAGCACCAGGGTGTTATTGCTATGGCAGCAGCCTACGAATATGCGCAGGTGGAGGATATTCTGCAGGCGGCAAGGGATAAGGGGGAAGCTCCTTTTCTCTTTCTGCTGGATAATATTGAGGACCCGCATAACCTGGGAGCTATCATTCGTACCGCGAATCTGGCGGGAGCACATGGCGTCATTATTCCCAAAAACAGAGCGGCGGGACTGACGGCGACTGTGGCCAGAACCTCTGCGGGTGCCTTGAATTACACACCTGTGGCAAAGGTTACGAATCTGGCAAAAACCATTGAGGACTTAAAGAAAGAGGGACTGTGGTTTGTATGTGCGGACATGGGCGGCACCACAATGTATCAGCTTGATTTAAAAGGACCTATCGGCCTTGTCATCGGAAATGAGGGAGAGGGCGTCGGCAGGCTGGTAAGGGAAAAATGCGATATGGTGGCATCCATTCCCATGAAGGGAGATATTGATTCCCTGAATGCTTCTGTGGCAGCCGGGGTGCTGGCATACGAGATTGTGCGGCAAAGACTGCAGGGATGATAAGCTCATGAGGGCTGATGAGAATTTGATATTCCCATCACCTTTTGGCAACAGGGCGCTTGAGAATGTGGATGAAGTGTAAATGGGCAGAAAGGAATTGCTGTAAGCAGAGGATTGAGAGGAAGCATGGCAGGAAGATATTCCGATTATGAGAACTGCACGGATGATGAGCTGATTGACAGGCTGCGCCGGGGCGAAGAGGCCATTATGGACTATATATGTGATAAATATAAGAACCTGGTGCGCAGCAAGGCAAAGTCCATGTTTATCCTGGGAGCGGACAATGAGGATTTGATACAGGAAGGGATGATTGGCCTGTTTAAGGCGGTGCGGGACTACGACATGGGACGCGACGCCAGCTTTTATACCTTTGCGGAGCTTTGTATCAGCAGACAGATGTACACTGCGGTGCAGGCATCCAAAAGACAAAAGCATCGTCCGCTCAATACCTATATTTCACTGGATGTCGGCACGCCTCAGGAGCATGATGAGCAGGAGGGAACGAATTTGGCGGAGGTTCTGGCGGACAGGGCAGAACTGAGCCCGGAGGAGCGATTTCTGGATAAGGAGAGAGTGGCCTGCCTGGAAAAATCCATTGAGGAAGAACTCAGCGATTTTGAAAAACAGGTGTTGGACTTGTATGTGACAGGCATGAGTTACACTCAGATTGCGAAGGTTCTGGGGCGGGATGAGAAGGCTACGGACAATGCCTTAAACCGTGCAAAGCAAAAGGTCAGAGAACTGTTGAAAAAAGAAAAGTAAAATTTTATATTTATTTAATGGATTTTGGAGGAAGTTGGTGGTAACTTGCTAAGTAGGTTTTTATTTTAGCGAGGTGAGTTATGGAAAAATTTAGCGTCAAGAAGCCCTTTACCATCCTGGTTATGGTAGTTGCGATTATTATTCTCGGGGTAGTCAGCTTAACCGGTATGACGACGGATTTGCTGCCGGAGATGAGCCTGCCCTATATGATGGTCATTACTACATATCCGGGGGCGAGTCCTGAAAAAGTAGAGTCCAGCATATGCGAACCCATGGAAAGTGCGCTTGGCTCTATTTCCGATGTGAAAAATGTCTATAGTATGTCGTATGAAAACTATGGCATTGTGGAACTGGAATTTACGGATGGCACGGACATGGATTCCGCCATGGTCAAGGTATCAAGTGCTCTTGACAGCGTAGAAGCCGTGCTGCCGGACGAATGCGGAACGCCGAATATCATGGAAATCAGCATGGATATGATGGCGTCCGTTTATCTGGCGGTGGCATATGAGGGAATGGATATTCAGGAAACTTCACGTTTCGTGGAGGATACAGTGATACCTTATCTGGAGAGACAGGAAGGCGTTACCAGTATTTCCACCATGGGATTGGTTGAAAATTCCATTTCGGTAGAGCTGAATGCCGATAAGGTGGAGGCATTAAACGAAAAGATTCTGGCCAAGACAAATGATGCCTTTGCAGATGCGATGGAGCAGCTGGAGGATGCAAGAAAGCAGCTTAAGGAATCGGAGCAGACGCTTGCGGACAGCAAACAGGAGCTGATTGACGGACAGAAGGAAATCGATGACGGACGAAATGAATTGGCGGATGCGCAGGATGAGCTGGATGACGCAAAGTCGGAGTTACAGGACTCCAAGGATGCTTTAAAGGAGCAGCAGGCAGCTGCGGAGGAGCAGCTTGCCGCTGCCAGCGCGGCTCTTGACCAGTTAAACGCCCTGCAGACAAATTTGCTTTCCCTGCAGGCGCAGCAGACGGCGTTAAAGACGGCAATGGACCAGATTGACCATACGCTGGCAGAGCAGGGAACGACGCGGGAAGATGCAATCAGCAATATTAATACCGCCATAACGGGTTTGAACGCGATTGTGGATGTTGCACCCGGTTATACGAGCGATGAGCTGCAGACATATATGAGTATTGACGTAACTACCTTCGGTATTGAAGCTGCTGCCTGGGATACAATGGGGCCTGAGGAGAGAAAGGCGGCTCTGGAGGGTGTTATCAGCGGATATGAGACCCAGCTTGCAACACTTAATGCTTATAGCGACTATCAGACTTCACTGAACAGTCTGGAGGTGGAGATTGCGGGAGTGAA
The DNA here is from genome assembly GCA_051877795.1 of Acetatifactor sp. GTDB lineage: Bacteria > Bacillota > Clostridia > Lachnospirales > Lachnospiraceae > Acetatifactor. Next base: position 2,978 of record JBJEJG010000005.1, on the reverse strand, counting down.
GGCGGCTGTTTCGGCGGCAGAGGCAGAGCTTGCAAAGACCGGTATTTCCTATAACGATATTGAAAAGGCAAAGATGGAAGCGGCAGCAGGCTTTGGAAATGCGTCGGCACAGATTGCAGCGGGAGAAAGTGCCTTAAATTCCGCACAGTCTACCATAGACACAGGCAAGGAAAATCTGGATTCTGCCCAGGAGCAGATTGATTCGGGCTGGGATTCCATCAAGGATGCCCAGGAACAGATTTCGGACGGCTGGGATGACTACTATGAGGCTCTGGAGAATTTTGAAATCCAGAAGGCAGAGGCTCTGCGTTCTGCCAATGCAGAACAGCTTTTGGATATCAACACGCTTGCACAGCTGATTTATGCGCAGAATTTTGCTATGCCCGCAGGCTACGTGGATGATATATATGATACATCCTGGCTCCTTAAGATTGGAAACAATTTTGAGAGTGTAGAAGAGTTATCCAATATCGTTCTGACAAATATTGAAGATATCGGAGATGTACGGCTCTGTGATGTGGCTGATATTACCGTGATTGATAATGCGGATGAAAGCTATGCAAAGCTGGACGGCGAGGCAGCCATTATTTTGTCTGTTTTTAAAAATTCAACCACGGGAACCAATGAAGTCAGCAGAAATGTGACGGCTGCGATTGAGGAACTGGAAAGCCAGAATCCAAACTTATCTGTTTTGACCCTGATGGACCAGGGAGACTATATCACCCTGATTATCAATGGTGTATTACAGAGTATGATTGTGGGTGCAGCTCTGGCAATTGTCATTCTTGCCTTGTTCTTAAAGGATGTAAAGCCTACCGTTGTTGTGGCAGTCAGCATTCCGCTATCTGTACTGACGGCATTGGTGCTGATGTATTTTTCAGGTATTTCCCTGAATATGATGTCTCTGGCGGGCCTGTCGCTGGGAATCGGTATGTTGGTTGACAACTCCATTGTTGTTATCGAGAATATTTACCGCCTGCGTTCCAGAGGAGTCAGCGCGGCAAGAGCTGCTGTTCAAGGTACCAGACAGGTATCGGGTGCAATTATCGCATCAACTTTGACGACCATCTGTGTATTTGCGCCAATGGTGTTTACGACGGGAACAGTACGCGATCTGATGATGCCCATATGTCTGACAATTATCTTTACGCTGGGTGCATCTCTTTTGATTGCGATGACGGTTGTTCCTGCCGCCGGTTCTACCCTGCTGCGTCATACAAAGGAAAAGAAGCATCCCTGGTTTGATAAGGTGCAGGATGTTTATGGAAAGATGCTTTCCTTCTGCCTGAAGGTGAAGGTGGTTCCTCTTACGATTGCCATTGCATTGTTAGTATTCAGTATATGGGCTGTGGTACGCATGGGTATCGTTATGATACCGGAAATGACCTCCAATCAGATTGAGATTTCCGTGCAGATGCCTGAGGATACGGAGAAAGCTGCATGCTATGAGAGAGCAGATCAGGTAATGGATGCTGTTATGTCGGTAGATGGCGTGGCCAGTGTTGGTGCGATGGCAGGAAGCAGTGTTTCCCTGATTGCGTCTTCCTCGGGAGCGGGAGCAGATAGCTATGATCATTTCTCCTTAATGGTGATTACGGAAAACGAAGATGCGGGAGAAAATGAAGTAAAGCAGATTTGCAGTGACATTTTGGAAAAAACAGCTGATATTGATTGTGAGGTTACGATTTCCACCGGTATGGAAGAAATGAGCTCCATGATGGGCTCAGGTCTGTCTATTAATGTATACGGCGACGATTTGGAGATGCTGACTTCCATTACGGAAGACATTATGGATATGGTTGCTTCCGTTGAAGGATTCGAAAATATTTCCAATGGGCAGGATGAACCGGATCAGGTCATTCATCTGGTACTGGACAGAGATGCAGCCATGCGGGAAGGGCTGACAGTTGCACAGATTTTCTCTGAGCTCAATAACGCCTTAAACGAATCCGCGAGCGCTGCAACAGTGACAATCGACGGTGTTGATATGGAAATTGTGGTGAAGGATGCAAGAGAACCTCTCACAAAGGAAAACCTGCTGGACTATAATTTTGAAATAAAGACAACGGATGACAATGGAAATACTGTAACGGAGGATCATCCTCTGTCAGAATTTGCAAAGACGGAGATAGAAGAGGGCGTTCAGTCCATTAACCGTGAAAATCAGAGCCGTTATATGACGGTAACGGCTTCCGTGGCAGAGGGTTACAATGCAACGCTTCTTTCCAGAGAACTGGAGCCGCTGCTGGAGAATTATGTATTGCCTGCCGGCTACAGTATGGATTCTGTCGGCGAATCGGATACGGTAAATCAGATGATAGTTCAGATGTGTAAGGTGCTGCTTATGGGACTTGCTTTTATTTATCTTGTTATGGTGGCCCAGTTCCAGAGCCTGCTCAGTCCTTTTATCGTATTGTTTACGGTGCCCCTTGCGTTTACGGGAGGTCTGATTGGTTTGCTTGCTATGGGAGAACCGCTGTCTGTTATGGGTATGATGGGCTTTGTTGTGCTGTTGGGTACGGTTGTAAATAACGGAATTGTGTTTGTTGACTATGCAAATCAACTTCGATTGGGCGGACTGGAGAGAAGAGAGGCCCTGATTGCTACCGGAAAGACAAGAATGCGTCCTATCCTGATGACAGCGCTTACCACAATTCTCGCTATGGCGAGCCTTCTGTTCGGCGACGATTTAGCGAGCCAGATGTCGCGCGGAATGGCAGTTGTTGTGGCAGGAGGTCTTGCGTATGCAACGTTGATGACTCTGTTTATTATTCCGGTTATGTATGATATTCTCTTTAAGCGTAAGCCGATTCAGGTAGATATAGGCAGTGAAAATCTGGATGATGTGCCGGATGATGCAGCGGAATATCTGCTTCAGAAGCAGCAGAAGGCTGAATTGTGTGAAAAAAATATATAATTTATGTGTCAAGCATTTTTGATAATGTCTCAAATTTTTTAAAACATTTGCACCGGTTAAT
>JBJEJG010000004.1:0-5150 GCA_051877795.1 Acetatifactor sp. | reverse complement strand
AACCGGAACATTCCTTGTATTCCATGAATTATTCCAGAGCTTTTACTACTCTTAAGGAACCTCCTGCCAATTCAGAATAAAACTGAGGCACATCCTCATTATCCAGATATATGTTAATCCTCTGTGCCGCCGTCGTCCTGTCTTCACTCTGAATACTGTTTCCGGCAGCATCAAATACCTGCTGGACATACACCTCCGGCCATATCAGCACTGTCTCTTCCTCCCGGACAGAATAAATGTGAATTCTGTCTCCTGCCCGCAAAATACCGCCGGCCACCTGAAAGATGTCTTCTGCCTTAAATCCCGCAATTACCGGCTCCTCCATCTCTGCCAGAATCAGATTCAGGTTTTCAAACATCCCGTCCGTCAGCAGAGTCCCAAAATCAATATCATAGGCTGCCACAAGGCCCTCTGCCTGCGCCGGACTCGTCAGTGCAGTACCCGGAATACAGCTTTTATCCAACTCCTGTTCCCGAAAATAGACTTCCCTATTGTCCTCTGTAATCAGCATTCCCTTCGGAATCGCCTTCGCAGCTGTATAGATAACTCCTTTTTCATATTGAGTCAACACCTTCTTCTCTGTCTGTACCATCACTGCAAAGACAGTCACAGCCGCAATCAGAGCCGCCAGAATACCCCCGGTCTTCAGACGCCCCGCATCAATTCGACTTTCTGCGTTCCTTTTTCTCCGTTCTTTCTTTTTCTGTATCATTTCCCGCATCATTCCTCCATTCTACCTTACCGACATTGCTCTACAGCTTCGTATCACTGTTCTTCTGCCACGATATCCACCAGCTTTCCCTTATGCGCTTCTGTTTCTACTCCCAGCATACCTTCTACCCGATACTTGATTTCACTGTACACACCCGTGTTCTCAATGACTTTCCCGTTGGGGGCCTCTGCACTTCCAAGCTGCTCCTGCCACTGCGTCAGCTGACCTGCTTCATCAAAGCAGCTGATTTCCACATCATTTCCGCTGACATTGTAAACAGTATAGTTTACCACTCTTACCGGTCCCGATATCATGCTCCGTCCGGCACATTCCCATGCCTCATCCAAATTCAGATTTCCCTTTACCGCCGTCCTGTAACGTTCATATGCCGCCTTCGCATCCCCAATCCACACTCTGTGAGAAATTCCATACTCTTCCACATCAATCACAGCAGATGCCAGATTTGATGCAGCCAGCGCATCCTCCAGATACCGCGACGAACTTCTGAAAATTTCCAATTGCAAAAAGGCACACAGAAGGATTCCCAGAAACAGCAGGAAAAACACTCCTGTTACCCATTCCACCTGACCCGATTCAGTTTTTGGCCGTAGAGACCCTTTTCTCTTCAAATTCGTATTCATTCTTCAGCTTTCCCCGTATCCGTAATTCAATCGGCTCCCCATAATCCGCAGGTCCGCTTGTTCCCTCCAAAATGATTTCCGTCGCTCCGAGAGCATCCAGTTCCTGCAACAGTGTTGTACGGTCAGCCGCCGTCAGTTCTCCCACGGTCTCCATCCTCAAAATATATTTTCTTGCGAGCTGCCCCACAGCTGCTTTCTGAAAAACAAGGCTCACATTGTCCATATACGCCAGCATCAGCACAGTCATCGCCAACATGCAGAGACAGGCCGCCATCAAATCTCCTATATTCCCTTTCTCTTTCTTCACGTATTCACCCCTGACAAAATCTGCTGTGCCTGACTCGTCATGGCACTCACAATGGTTTGAATAAACGCCGTCAGGCTGTCCTTCATCACCACACAGAGAACCAGTGCAATGATGCATAATCCCACAGTCACAAGAATACCGTCAATCCCCGGTTCCTTCTTCAATGCCTTTTCTTTGATAAATTTTCCGACTGCATATATTGTTTTCTTCATTGTCTCTCCTTTTCTTTTTGTCTCTTTTTAAAATCCTGCTGCCGCACCCATCATATGCGTAATGCACGCATACAGGGAAATTCCCAGCACTGCCGCCAATATTCCCAACTGATAAAATGTCACACTTCTGTCCAGTGCACTCTTCTTTCGTGCCAGAACCGTTTCCTCCATATCCTTAAGCTGCTCACCGATATCGCCCAGAAGCTCCAGTGCCTGACCTGATTCCAGCGCCTGTAAAATAATGATGCACAGAGAATCAATGTATCGGTTGTCAAACTTGCCCTGAAACCGCTCCAGCGAATCATAGATATCTGCTTTCATAACAATATCACCGGTCAAATCCAGCAAAGCTCTCCGAAGCCGCCTGTCCTGCACACTGCCATAGCACTCCGTCAAGGCATCCGTCACATAAACCCCTGCCCGAATCTGAATTTCCAGCGCATGATAAACCAGCTTTAGTTCCGGTAAAAGCCTTTCATTGTCCTTCCCGTTCAGGTAAGCAAGCATCCCGTTCGGCAGGAAAAACAGCCCCACTGCCGCAACTCCCCCGACAGGAAGTGAAACCGCTATACCCGTCATAAGTCCCATTCCCGCAAGCACAATTCTCATTGCCTGATAACGTATAGGCTCCACCCACTTTCCATAATGAAAAGCAGCACCATTCTTCACAAGCCACTGTTCCGTTCTCTGATACCAGCTGACTGCTATTCTCTGCCTTCCAAGGAACCCGGAAAGCTCTTTATATGCTTTCAGCAATACTCTTTCAGGATGATAATGCTCCCTGAGACTTCCAAACAACAGGAACATCAGCACTGCAGCCACAAAAGGCATCAGCTTCATCCCATCCGTAATCCATACCTCTCTCATACAGCCCCCATCTAAATCTGAATTCTTCCTGTCTGACCTGCAAACAGACACAGAATAAACAGAACAGTTCCCAACGCAATGCGTCCCGGCAGACTTTCCCATAGAAATATCCAAATCGGAAATGCAATCAAATTTCCTACTACTGCCAGCACCACCAGTGACATGCCCAGAAGAATTGCCATATTGATAAACGCCTCCCTGAGCATCCCTTTTCTCTCCTGCAGCACCCGCAGATACTCCCGCATGCTCCTCCGGCTGCTGCTCACCATGGCGGAAAAATCCGCGCAATACCGCACACTGATTTCCATATTTCTTGCCAGTTCCTTAAATTTGGGATGTTCAATATATTCTGCCATGGACAAAAGCGCCAATCCCGTATCTCCAGTGGTTTTCGCCTCAATACAGCAGGTCTCAAGAGCACTCCGAATCGGTTCCTCCATATACCTGCTCACCTGTCCCAACACACTGGTGACCTCCCCTGCCGTAATGCTGTAATTTCCCAGAAAATCAAGCAGTTTCAGCAGATTTTCATTTACCTTTTTCAAGTTTCTTGTTCTGAAGCTTCTCACAACCCCCATTTCTGCCAAAAGCAGCAGAAGACCTGCAATCGCTGCCTGTGCTATCCCGAAAATAGACATTATCACAACAAATACCATCCCTAATGCCACCAGATTTCCCACTATCCACCACTCTGCCGTAAGCCACGGAAATCGCTGCCGCAGTCCGCTGTACTGCAGCTGTTTTTCCAGAAAGCATAAAACGGAATGTTCCTCCTGCAGAGTCATCAGCCTCTTTCGGCTTTCCAACGTGCGCTGTCTGGCTGACGCATCCATATCTGATCTGGTCTTTTTCAGCAGAGTATTCAGCCTCAGAAACACTTTTGTCTCATGGAACAGCAGGAAAAAGCCACAAAACAAACTGCCAAAAACAAAAATTCTCATATCTCTTCCTCTCCGTAAATCCTCTTATAAATCAAATCTTTGCGTTCCTCGTTCCATCCGCAGCATTCATAAATTTCCTTTACCCGATAGTGCTCCATAAAAACCAGCGTATGGAAACAGTCCATCATGCGCATCAGTTCATTTCTGGAATACCTGCTCTCATACATGCAGTAATCCACCAGCTTATCCGGTGCCCGGTCTGCCGAAGGAGCATGGATGGTTGCCGCACAGAGCTGTCCCGTGTATGCAGCATTCAACAGATAAAGCGCTTCCGCTCCCTTTACCTCGCCAATGATAAAAAAATCTACATCCATAGTGAGTCCCGCAATGCTGATATGTTCCAAATCATAGCTCACCTGCTGCTCACCCGTACCCGGCAGGGAATGCAGAAACATCATATCGGGATGAAAACGGGTAGTCAGTTCGTCTGCCTGCTGCGCCACGAGCACGGCACAGTCATCCGGCAAGGTTTCCTTCAAGGCATTTAGCAACGTCGTTTTCCCGGAGGAATAAACCAAATTACACAAACAAAGAGAGCCGGGCACTCGCATGAGTGTCCGGCTCCACATTCATTACAATCCTTTTGGTAATGACAGATATATAGTAGCACAATGTCAGGTAAAAGCAAAATAGCAATTTGAACGCAATCAAAGCACTCTCTTCGGACGAAATAATTATTGGTACCACAGAAGAAGGTAAAACCATATATCGCAAAACAATAAATATTGGAAATCTATCTGCTTATGATGAGACTGCAAGAACCATTTTTTCTGCAGTTATCGTATCCAATGTCTCAGAAATTATAAAAGCTTATGGTACTATTTATGCATTCACCAGTTCTGGGGAAAGGAAAATAAGTGATGCCGTGGGCGGTTGTGTTATGTGTGCAGATGGTTCTGTCGAACGTAGTTCATCAATTGTTTTGCTCACAGATAATAGTGCTCTGTTGCAGTATTTTGTAAAGCCAGGATATGCATCAACAGCTAGATTTTACGTGACTGTTGAGTATACAAAATTGTAAATAATCATTTATGAATTGATTACCCAATCACCCCACGTTCCAGCGCTCAAAGAACGTGTACATATAGCCGCATTACCTATACTAATAAATATCTGCCGTCCATAGTTAAAGGATGAGAGATAACACGAAAATAATATTCCTAGCACATATGGTGTATATGGTGCATTGGTGTAATTCGAACCGCCAATCGAATAAAATTTACATCCGTAGATCTCATCTGGCATTAAGTCGTTGAAGTCTCCAGGCGAAGTGAGTATTATTTTATTCAAATTGCTATTTTATAATAACATGGTATAATGTTTGTATTTCCAAAAATTGTTTAGGATGTATGCTATGAAGGAATATCTGTCAGAATACTTTGAGATTATATCTGAAAAACCGGATTCGGTTGAGATAAAGTCCGAATATCACTATTGGAGAATAATTGAAAGAGACGGTTTGTATTTCTT
>JBJEJG010000003.1:0-5153 GCA_051877795.1 Acetatifactor sp. | reverse complement strand
CATAGCCCTCTGCCATCTCAAGGTAACGAGGTCCCTTCTTAAGAGTACCATACATGGTACCAACCTGACTTCTAAGACCCTTACCTAAATCCTCCAGACCTGCACCGATGGGCAGACCTTCCTCAGAGAATGCACTCTGGGTACGTCCGTAAACAATCTGCAGGAACAGCTCTCTCATAGCGGTATTGATAGCGTCGCATACAAGGTCGGTGTTCAATGCTTCCATAACGGTCAGACCGGGAAGAATTTCAGCAGCCATAGCTGCGGAATGAGTCATACCGGAGCAGCCGATGGTCTCAACCAGCGCTTCCTGAATGATACCCTCTTTAACGTTCAAGGTCAGCTTACATGCTCCCTGCTGAGGTGCACACCAGCCGACGCCATGTGTCAAACCGGAAATATCTTCTACTTTCTTAGCCTGTACCCACTTAGCTTCTTCAGGGATGGGGGCACAACCATGATGCACACCCTGAGCGACTGTGCACATTTCTTCAACTTCCTTTGAATAAATCATGTGAAATCTCCTTTCAATTATGTAAGTTATTATTCTACAATTTGACATTAATTGATAAAATAATATCATTCGCTTTTCATTCTCTCACATTTACCGTAAAAAATCCAGATGTTTTTGTGAAAAAATGAAGAATAGACGGAGGAAATCATTCTCCAAGATACCAGGTCGTGGTATAAAGTCCCGCTTTACCCAGTTCCACAGCAGAGGAAAACCTTTGATTAACCGCTTCCAGTGCCTCAAGCACCGCTTCCGTATCGCAGGCAAAGTCAATGCAGAGAATCAGCTGCTCCTTATTCTCCAGAGATATGTTCTCCAGCATTTCCAAATCCGTATCCGCCACAAAGACTACGCTTCTGTATCGACTTACTTCAAAAAAGGATTGCTGAATACGGTTATAGGGGTCATTGGCATCGTAGACAAACAGGCAGTCGCAGTCCGCATAAGCATCCAGCTGCTGAAACATTCTGCCGTCCTCCTTGTAAAGATATTCCCATGGGCAGATGCGCAGACCATTTACTGACATCAAAAGCACCAGCAGACCGGAAACAATCAGAAAGAGTCCTCTGTTTTTCAGCAGCTTTTCCATAGAAATCAGGACAGACCCAAGGCCGACAATCAGTACAACGGGATAAATGGGCTGAATATAGCGGTCTGCCGTATAAACGGAAATTCTTGCAATCAGCACATAATAGCAGACACAGGGAATTCCAAGCAAAAACCATGGAAAAATCTTTTCCGCTGTTACTTTTTTCTTCCTTACCGACACGGTCACAACAATAAACGAAGCAACTGTCAGTACAATTAAGAGTGGCAGCAATCCTCCGAAAAGCTGTTCATTCAGATAGCCGAAATAATCCGTCAATTTGTCCAGATTTTCCGATTTTGAAGTATAGAGCAGCTTTTGAACCGACTGCTCTCCTCTGTCACCGTTTTCCAGAAAGATATGGTAAATCATCCCCGGAAAAATCAAAATGGATGCAATCTCCCCAGCACCTACAGAGACAACAAATGCCAGAATTTTTTCCCACTTTTTTCCCCACAGCAGAGAAACGCCCATAACAAAACATAGGAAAAACAGCCAGACAACAAAGTAATAATGGGTCAACGTTCCGGCAGCGCATACAACAGAAACTGCTGCAAAGCTTTTCGGATTGCCGTCATTTCTGTAAATTTTCAGGAAAAGCCAGCTCACCAGTGTCACCCAGAACATCGTCATGAGATACATTCTCAGAAGCGAAACAGCGGATAACATACCGGCAGACAATGAAAACGCCACAGAAAAAAGCAATACAATTTTGTTGCTTCCACCAAGTTCGCGGACAATTTTTTGAGACACTAAAAGTGTGAGCACCGCAAACAGAATATTGATAAATGCAGCAAACCAGATGCTGAACCGGTTCGGAAACAGAGAACAGATAGTATGTAAAAGTACATAATACAACGGAGGATGAACATCCTCTGCCTGATTTTTCCAAATATTTTCGTAATCAAAACGGGCGCCCTCCTGAACGGTAAGGTACTCCTGCCATGCACTTTCTGCAGGAGTATAAACCTTCCCTTCAAGGGGCGCCATGCCAATATGATCTGTATAAGTCTGATTGGAAAGTCCGTAAGAGAAAAACCCGTCTACATGAAGATTGTCTTTATTTGCAATAACCACGCACATAAAAAGGATAAAAGCAACGTAGATTACCGCAGATAAAATTTTGTAGCTTGTATTGGCATTCTTCAAAGCAGAAATCTCCTTTATCAGTTTAACATCATTCTGTCATTTGCAAACTCGCCTCCGCTGGCCTCCTCAAATTTGCGGAGCAAATCTGCAACAGTCAGCTTTTTCTTTTCATCACCGGACACATCATAAATAATCCGACCTTCATGCATCATCACAAGGCGGTTGCCATGTGCGATAGCATCCTTCATATTGTGCGTAATCATAATAGTTGTCAAATGATCCTTACCGACAATTCTGTCTGTTGCTTCCAGTACCTTTGCTGCCGTCTTAGGGTCAAGTGCTGCCGTATGCTCATCCAGAAGAAGAAGCTTTGGCTTTTGCAGTGTTGCCATGAGCAACGTCAGAGCCTGTCTCTGACCTCCGGAAAGCAATCCCACATGTGTAGTCAGACGATCCTCAAGCCCCAGTTCCAAAATCTGCAGCTGTTCCTTGTAGCCTTCTCTCTCCTTTGCAGTAATTCCCTTTTTTAAGGTTCTTGCCTGTCCCCGCCTTGCGGCAAGTGCAAGATTCTCTTCTATCTGCATGCTGGCCGCGGTTCCTGTCATAGGATCCTGAAACACACGTCCCAGATATTTTGCTCTCTTATGCTCAGAAAGTCTTGTCACATCAATGCCATCAATCAAAATGCTGCCATTATCCACAAGCCATGTGCCGGCAATGGCATTCAGCATAGTGGATTTACCGGCTCCGTTACCGCCGATGACAGTGACAAAATCGCCCTCCTGTAAATGTAAGTCCAGTCCGTTCAATGCTCTTTTTTCATTGACTGTACCTGCATTAAAGGTTTTGCTGATACTGTTTAAATCAAGCACGTCCGGCACCTCCTTTCTTTGCGGGCTTGGAAAAATGCTTTCCCTTCAGATAAGGGATTGCCAGAAATACTGCAACCACAATTGCAGAAATCAGCTTCAAATCGTTAGCATTCAGGCCAAGCCACAGAACGACCTGCAACACCAGATAGTAGATGACGCCTCCCAATGCCACGGAAAGAAGCTTAAAGGCAAAATTACCATGGATTTTTCCAAAAAGCACCTGACCGATAATCACAGCCGCCAGACCGATAACAATAGCACCGCGGCCTGCATTAATATCCGCAAAGCCCTGATACTGTGCATACAATCCGCTGGCAAAAGCAACGATTCCGTTGCTGATCATCAACCCAAGAATTTTTGTGAAATCAGTGTTGATGCCCTGTGCCCTTGACATATTCTGGTTTGAACCGGTTGCACGGATGGAACAGCCCAACTCCGTTCCGAAAAACCAGTATAAAATACCAATCAGCAAAGCGATAATAATCACAGTAATCAGCAGCGTATTTTTATAAAAAGGAACACCCTTGATGTAACGCAGGGAAACCAGCAGCGGATACTTGTCCACATTGATTGCCTGATTTGCTTTGTTATCCATGATACGAAGGTTGATGGAGTAAAGCCCCAGCTGGGAAAGAATACCTGCAAGTATGGCGGGAATTCCCAAAAAGGTATGCAGCACTCCCGTCACCAGACCTGCCAGCATTCCGGCAAGAAATGCAACCAAAAGCGAAAACCAGACGGAATGCCCGCTAAGCATCATCATGATACAGACAGCGCCTCCCGTACACATTGTGCCATCTACCGTCAAATCTGCCAAATCCAGTATCCTGTAGGTAATGAACACACCGATTGCCATAATTCCCCAGATGAGTCCCTGGGCGCAGGCACCCGGCAATGAATTCAGTAATGCCATAATATTCAACTGCTCTTCCTCCAAACCTTTCTTTTTTTGACTAAAAGACGGCAAAAAAGACTTGCTCTTTTGCCGTCTCATACGCCATAGATTATTTTAAATCAAATCTTACTCAATTGCAACATAATCATCAGGAACATTGATTCCCAACTGAGAACAGATTTCCGCATTATATTTCTTGATTACAGCAGGTGCAAACTGTACCTCCATGGTGGAGATATCTGCACCGTTCACGAGGATTTCATATGCCATAAGACCTGTCTGGTATCCGATATCATAGTAGCTGATGGAAAGTGTTGCTACACCGCAGCCCTTACAAATACCTTCCTCACCTGCAATGATGGGAACGCCTGCGGGAAGACATACGTTGTTAATAACCTCAGTTGCGGCAGCTGCTGCATTGTCTGTGGGTATGTAGAGCGCATCACAGTCTGCGGTTGCACTGGTTACTACAGATGCGATATCGTTGGAATCTGCAAAGGAGTAATCCTTACAGGTAACGCCTTTTGCCTCCAGTTCAGCCTTTACAGTGTTTACCTGATAAACGGAATTAGGCTCTGCAGAGCAGTAAACAAGACCTACCGTCTTCGCATCGGGGAACAGTTCTACCAGCATGGAAGCCTGTTCAGCCAGAGGTGCCAAATCAGAGGTGCCGGAAATATTTGTACCGGTGGTTCCTGTCCAGTTGTCAATCTGAAGTGCGGTTGCATAATCAGTAACAGAGGTTCCCAGAATGGGAATGGTATTGGTTGCTGCCGCAGCGGACTGAAGTGCCGGTGTTGCATTTGCCATAATCAGGTCTACGTTTGAAGATACAAACTGGTTTGCAATGGTGGCACAGGTAGCGGAATCACCGGAAGCATTCTGCTCGTCAAAGGTAACCTTATCTCCCAGCTTCTCTGTCAGGGCATCCTTGAAGCCCTTGGTTGCCGCATCCAATGCATCATGCTGAACCAACTGACAGATACCGATTGTGTAAGTATCCTTTTTGGATTCGCCACAACCTGTAAGCATACCCAGAGCCATACATGCGGTAAGTACAAGTGAAAGTATTTTCTTTTTCATAATTTCTCTCCCTTTCTTTCGCTTTAGCACGCCAACGCATTGCGTCGGCGAACTATACAAAATATACAACAGGCGATAAGAAAAGTCAATGTTTTTCCGCAATTTCTGTTTTACTCT
>JBJEJG010000002.1:0-5182 GCA_051877795.1 Acetatifactor sp. | reverse complement strand
GTAAAAATCAGAGTCAGCAGCGCTGTGACAGCCAGAAACATCTTGTCCGCAAATTTCATACCGCCGCTCCGCCCTTCAACCTTTCTCTCCTTCCAGCCGATATCCCACCTTGTACACTGCCGAAATCTCGCTGTCCCAATTCAGCTTCTTTTTCAGCCGCTGAATATGTAAATCCACCGTTCTTGACTGCCCCATATATTCGCCGCCCCAGACATTTTCGTAAATTGTTTCCCTGTAAAGAGCAATGTTTCTGTTTCTGGCAAGTAAAAGAAGGAGATCGAATTCCTTCATGGTGAGAGGAATCTGCTCTCCACCTCTTGTCACCGACCGGGAGGAAATGTCAATTACCACGTCAAATACCTCCAGCGTGGCCTCCGTCTTATGATAACGGCGCAGCACCGCCTCTACCCTCGCAAGCAGCTCCACAATCTCAAAGGGTTTTGTCAGATAGTCATCCGCGCCCATTCTTAAGCCCTTTACCTTGTTTTCCGTGCTGCCAAGCGCCGTCAGAAAAATGACCGGAAGCTCCAGCGTCCTCGCATAGTCCATCAGTTCGTAGCCGTTGATGCCCGGAAGCATCACATCGAGCAAAATAAGGTCAAATTTCTCACTGTCCATCAGGTCTGCGGCTTTTTCTCCGTCCGGCGCCCACACGCACTCATATCCGGCTCTCCGCAGATTCATCCTGATTAAATTGGCAATCGGTTCTTCATCCTCCGCAATCAAAATCCTTATCATAATAAATTCCACCCCTTTTGATACATTCTCATACTAAATATGAATCAAAGATGTATCAAATTTGTATCACTTTCTCCTTCCGGCTGAATGCGCCGCTACTGTACAGCAAATGGAGGGGTGCATACGCATCCCTCCATCCTGTTGCCGGACACTTATTCTACAAGCTGATATTCATATCTGTAAATCCATGCACTTCCGTTTTGCCTGTCAATATACCTGCCTCAGATTGCCGAATGCATCATTTCTGCAAAACATCTTTTGTTCTCCCACTTTCCTCATAAAATTTCAGAACATTTATACCTATTTTATGATATGACCGGTTCCCTGTCAATCAGATTCACAAGCCTCCATAAAGTACATTCTGGAGCCAAAATCCTGATAAAACCTGACTTCATTATTGTACCCGGTTCCCGCAAATGCCTGCTTCAGCTTCACGCCATGATACATCAGTTCATCTCCGTATACCAGACAGTCCTCCGTTTCCCCATCCATTTTAACGAATTTCGCCACAATATGGTGCGTCAGGGAATCCTGCCTGATATGAATGGGAGAAACCGTGTTCACGAGGTCTCCAAACTCCTTTAAATCATACCTTAAACACCTGTTATAAAAATGATAAAGCTCCTCTTCCGAAAGTCCCTTCGCCATATAGCAGGCATATGGATTATTGGGAATCACCAGCTTCTGAAACAGCAACCCAACCGCACGCTTCTTATCAGGCGATACACAGGTCCATTCCATGGTATTCCCGGCACTGACACCGATTGCCGTAGATGCCTCGGTGCCTTCTCCAACAAAGCCCCTGCCCCTGTAAAAATTTCCAAACTGCAGCACACTTCTCCACTGCTTATATAACACAATCTGTGCCTTTACTGCAGCAAAATCCTCCTTCTTCATATCGCAGAAATTACACTCATACCCGCAGATACCGAATGCCGCCACATGAAATCTCGTCTCCAGCGGTGTAATCCTCAAGGTCTGATGGTTGGGACAGGCAGACACATGCGCACTGACCGTTGACATTGGATAACCATAGCTGTAACCATTCTGAATTTCCGCCCGGCATAGCGCATCCGTATTATCGCTTGCCCATATCTGTGGGAAATAGCACAAAATGCCAAGGTCAAACCGATTACCGCCGGCACTGCAGCCTTCAAATAAAATATGCGGAAAACGCTTTGTCAGCTCCCCCATGCAGCGGTAGAGGCCGCATACATAGCGGTGCAGCACCTCCCCCTGCTTCGACGGCTCCAGGTATCCGGAATATACATCCGAAAAAATGCGGTTCATATCCCATTTTACATAAGAAATGTCCGCAGAGGAAAACACCCTCGTCATTTCCTCTATCACAAACTCCTGTATCTCCGGATTGCACAGGTCAAGAATCCGCTGGCTGCGCCCCTCGGAATGCTTCCTGCCGGGAATATCCATCGCCCATTCGGGATGTGCTTCATAAAGCCTGCTCTGCACATTCACCATTTCCGGTTCCACCCAGATACCAAAATCAAGCCCCAGTGCCTTTATTTTATCGCAAAGTCCTTTCAGACCGCCCGGCAGCTTCTTTTCGTTCACCGTCCAGTCGCCCAGGGCTTTGCCGTCATCGGTGCGCTCGCCAAACCAGCCGTCATCCATCACAAACAGCTCGATTCCCGCTTCCTTTCCCGCCTTTGCCAACCGCAGCAGCTTTTTTTCATCAATGTCAAAATATGCAGCTTCCCAGCTGTTTAACAGGACAGGACGTTCCTTCCTTTTCCATTCTCCTCTTACAATATGCTCCCTGACAAAATGATGCATATTCTGGCTCATGCCATTAAAGCCTTTATGCGAAAAGGTCATCACCGCCTCCGGTGCTTCAAAGTCCTCTCCGGACTTTAAATTCCAGGAAAAAGACTGCGGATTCATCCCCGTCACAACTCTGGTCTTTCCGAACGCATTAACCTCTGCCACCTCGCAATGATTTCCACTGTAAATCAGATTTAGTCCATAGCACTCTCCCACATCCTCCGCTGTATGCTCCCCGGAAAGCATCACAAAAGGATTAGCACGACTGGAAGAAGTCCCCGCATAGGAAGCGTTCACATGCTTTCCTGCCCTGAGCCGCACATCTGTCCGCTTCATCTCCCGCGCCCAACCGCCGTTAAAGGAGGAAAATACATAATCGGATGTAGGAAAATCCAGCTGCAGACTCATCAGCCTTTTCACTGTCACTTCTTTTTCGCTCTCATTCACCAGCCTTGCACTGCGGGCAATCACATCACACTCCGGATACACATAATAATGCAGTTCCAGTACAAGTCCATCCTCAGCATCCCGGAAGCTGACACACAAATGCTCCACGCGTCCGTCCTCACTGTAGGAACCGGGCAAAGACCGGTACTCCGGCTTTTCCTCCGTAATAACATGGGACAGGTAAAGGAAGTCCGAAGAAAAGCTGCCATCTTCCCGCACCACCTCCACAAAAGGCTCCCGAATATCGCCTTTTCCGTAAGAAGACATCTCCAGGCAGACATTTTCCAGTGTCATATTTCTGTGCGCATCATCGTACCAGACGGTATTTCCGGTGGCAAAAGCGTACTTTTCCCGCAGTGCCTCTGCATCCCTGATACGAATTTTTCTGCCATAATATAAATGCTCCGGATGTCCCGTCTCCATGATTCCAAAAAGATAGGAGGTATGCTCTGTCTCCAATGAAAAAACACCGTTCTTCTCTGTAATCATATATACACCTTTCCCTGTCGAATTCAACATCGAAAGCTTGCCTCTATGCTTCTTTGCTTTCCTTCAGCTGCGCCGCAATCTCTTCTACCTTCTCATCCGTCAGCAGATATTTTTTTCTGAAATAAAACGCCGCAATCAAAAGTCCGATAATCGGAATCACCGTCATGGTCATTCTAAGCCCTACCACACTACTGTCCGAAACAGCTTCTACAGCCGCTTCCGTATCATCACTCAGTCGGAAGACAGAAAGACAAATAGATGCAATTAACGCCGCCACGCCGGAAGCCAGTTTTACCACGAAGGTCTGCATGGAAAATATCACGCTCTCGTCCCGTCGCCTGTTTATCAGTTCCCCGTAATCCACCGTATTTGCAAGGAAGACCGTCGTCAGTACCGTCAGGAGACCGTGTGCCGCAAAAATGAAGAAGCCGGGAATAAACAGCAGGAATACACTGGACATATTGGTAAAGGCAAGTACAAGCAAAGTGATGTAACCAACAATGGCACTGACAAAGCTTAGGAAAAATACTTTTACGGTACTGAATGCCTTTCTTACCAACGGATATAAAATCATCATGGATAAAATTTGTACTGCCCCTCCAAAGGTGTTAAACAGAACATAGCTGTCATTCCAGTTTGCGCCGCCGAAATCATATTTAAAGAAATAAATTACAAGGTTAGAGGTAATATAAATAGCGCAGTTGACCAATACAATGGTAATCACCACCGTCATCGCCTGGTCATTCTGGAGCAACGTTTTAAACATCTGGCCCACTGTGGGAGCCTCCACATTTACAGTAGATTTCTCTTTGATATTGAGGCAGCAGATTGCAATGAATACCACAAACAAAACCGCAATAATCAGCGCAAAACGCTGGAATCCGTATCTCTCGATTTCTGTTTCGGATGCATCCATTTCCTGCCCGATTTTTCCAAGGGCAGGCACACATTTCATCGTCAGGATAGTAATCAGCGCCGAGCCGACTCCCGCGCAGGAACGTGCCAGTGTGGAAAGGCCCTCCCTCTCTTTACCGCCCTCTGTAAAAGCCGGAATCATGGACCAGTAGGGGATATCCATCATAGTATAGGTCACACCCCAGAGTACATAAAAGATAGCGGCATAGGCAACCAATCCGGCTCCGTCCAATGCAGGAGGCGCCGCAAACATAAAATAAAGCACAATGGCATTCAGAATGGTCCCCACCAGAAGCCATGGACGGAATTTTCCCCATCTGGTTCTTGTCTTTGCCACCAGGACCCCCATAATCGGGTCATTGAACGCATCAAATACCCGCGCCGCCAAAAGAATTATCCCCATGATATAGGCCTTCACGCCCAAAATATCCTGATAATAATAGAGGACATAGCTGGCGGAAAGCATATAGACCATATCTTTTCCCACTGCTCCCAGACCGTAGGAAACCTTCTCCTTACCTGTCAATTTCATTTTCATAACCCTCCTTCTTGAATTCCTGTTTTTTTCCTGTAGAACATCCTTTGTCCGTGGAAACCGTAAACGAAAGCACACATGCTTTTGTCTGCAGGCTTTGTACTGTCAGACTTCCCTTTCCATCTCTGCCCAGACTTTTCACATAGGTTCCGCCCAGACCGCCTTTTAAGGAAATGCACGCAGGTCCTATGATTGCAATGTCCCCCTCCGCTTTCAACTGTGCCGGCTCATTGAAAAAAGGAAGTACATTCCCGTTCTGATCTACTGCCCGAATCT
>JBJEJG010000001.1:0-26415 GCA_051877795.1 Acetatifactor sp. | reverse complement strand
GGTGTGATGATCTTTAAGGGTGTTGGCGAGTCTCACTGCGCGGACTGTGGGGCGGTAGCCTATGATGACTCCGGAACGGTGAGACTCTATATTGAGGAGCACAGAGGTGCAACGGCTGCACAGATAGAGAGTGCCATCGGCGTTCCGCAGCGCACCATTCGGCGAATGCTGAAGGAGGGAAAGCTGGAAGTAACGCCGGACTCCAGAGCATTTTTGTATTGCGAGATGTGTGGAAAGCCTATTCGCTCCGGCACATATTGTCCGGAGTGCGAGATGAAGGTGCACCGTACCATGGAGGCTGAGCAGAGGGAAAAGCATCATAAGGATGTACAGGGCTTTGGCCTGAATCAGAAGGGAGAGGAAGGCCAGAAACGTTTTATAAGAAACTAGAGGGAGAAAGGAATGCATATGAGAAGAACAAAAGAGTTACTGGGAAAAAGACAGCTCCTGCTTGGAGTAATGGCTCTGGTGCTTGCAGTGTTTCTGGGATTATTCGCAGACGGATTCTCAATAATGAGTTGTGCGGCAGGCAAGGGAACTGTTATTGCCGCAAATGGAGCGAAGATTAGGAAAGAAGCCTCCAGTTCCAGCGAGATGGTGGGAAGTGCGGCTAAGGATAAAGAGGTTACCATCAACAGTTCCGAGCAGGGAAGTGACGGTTATACATGGTATCAGGTGACGGTGGACGGTGTAAACGGCTATATTCGTTCTGACCTGGTACAGACTGCTGATGGCAGCGAAAGCTCCGGCAGTTCTTCCGGCTCTGCCGGCAATACAACCGAGACTCCGGCTGAGGTGACGGCAGTAAATCCTGTCAGCGCGACTGTTACGGGTGGTCAGTCTGTGAGAATTCGCAGCAATGCGTCCACTACCAGCCAGATTGTGACAACAGCTTCCAACGGACTTGCTCTGACTGTGACAGGCCAGGCAACCGGTTCTGACGGAAAGACATGGTATCAGGTAAATTTTATTTCTAACGGTTCGACTGTGGAGGGCTTCATCCGTTCCGATTACGTCAATCTCTCCGGGGAACTGACACCTTACACCGAGGAGCCCGAACAGCCGGCGGAAGAACCGGCAGAAGAGCCGGAGGAGACGCCGGAACCGGAAACCAAGAAAGCTTACGAGACAGTGCTGCAGGATGGTGAATGGTATCTTGTAGTGACAGAGACTAATGACGGCTATGTGATTCAGGACATCTTTGATAAGATGACAAACAATGTGGCTGAATATGAGAAACTGGAAAAGAAGTCCAAGTCCCAGAAGGTGGTGATTATCATTCTTGTGATTCTCCTTGTGGGCGCGGCTTCAGGAGTGGCGATGCTGTTCTTCAAAATGAAGGATATGTCAGATGCGGAATACTTCAACGAGGTGGAGAGAGAGACCTTAAGGAGACGGGAAGCTGCCCGACCGACCGGACAGAAGGTAATGCATACGGTAGGCGCAGAAAAGCAGGGACAGAGACCTCAGGGGCAGAGACCTGCGGGAGCAAGACCTGCGGGAACGTCTCAGGGGCAGAGACCTGCCGGAGCAAAGCCTGCGGGAACGTCTCAGGGACAGAGACCTGCCGGAGCAAAGCCTGCGGGAACGTCTCAGGGGCAGAGACCTGCGGGGACAAAACCTGTGGGAACGGCACAGAACCAGAGACCTGCCCAGAGAGGAGCGGCACCCTCGGGAGTGAGACCGGAGCAGAAGCCCACACGTCCTGCCCAGCCGGCTTCAGGGACGTCGAAGCCTAAACAGGGCAATGCTCAGCCCGGATGGCAGGCAAAGAATTTCATGGCTGATGATGACGATGAATTTGAATTTGAATTTCTGAATTATGATGGGGATGAAGAGCAGTAAATAAGCATGATATAGTAACGAGCAGTCCGCGTGGCGAACTGCTCGTTGCAGATTCCGGGGGATTGGTGTTGAAAGAGTTATTTCAGAGCAGGCTGTTCAGACGCTTGTTTTTTACCTATATTTTAGTCATTTTTACTTGTCTGATTGTTTATACCGCATTTATTTTCTATGAAAATCATCAGATGAACAAAATCCAGATAGAAAGAAAAAGTGAAATACAGTTGGATGAGGTGAGCAGTATCCTTGACCGGCGTTTTTTGAATGCTCAGAACATCGTACAAAATTTGAGCTATTCTACGGCGCTGAAGCAGCTGTATCTGAACAGCAGGCTTGGAACAGTGTTGGATTCCTATACACTGTTCATGATTCAGAGCGAACTGAAAAATACGATGGCATCCGGAGGGCTGTCCGTCTATAAGACGATTATTTTTCTGGATGACAGCGATAAGGCATACTCCAGCAGCGGTGTTATCAAGCTGAGCAGTGATTATCATTCGGAAAATGTGGAATATCCTTATCTGAAAATCAGCACTTTGAATGACGCCTTTGGGTTTGACAGCAAGAGGTATTCTTTTCAGAAGGAATGTCTTTTGTACTGTGATGCATACACCTATCAGAACGGCAGTGAAATCGGAACAATCTGTATTTTGTTTGATCTGAACAATCTGGAAAATGATTTGAAGAGCGTTATCAGTGAAGGATACGGTGCCGGTATATTTTACAGTGAGCAGGAATTTTTATCGGTGGGTGAGCAGGAGGGAAAAGTCTATTCTGCGGAATCTGCCTGTTGTCCGGGCCTTGTCTGCCGTGTCTATGCTTCCGGCAGAGTGCCTGTGGAAGGAAATGCAGTGTTCTATATCCTGCTGTGTGGCATGATACTGATTTCTGCCGGCTTCGTTTGGGTTGCCTACTGGGAGAGTCGCAAATATTACATGCCCATCGACCATTTGGAGCAGATGGTTAAGGGAGAAGAGGAGCCGGTGACAGAGGGAGAGGCCAAGGATGCTCCGGGAGAGCATGACGATGAGATGGAAAGCATTATCAGCGGTATTCGCAGTCTGATAGGAGAAAAAAACGGCTACCGGGAAAGGATGATGACGATTACGCCTTATGCCCAAACCGGAGTCCTTCACTCCATGATTACCGGAAATATGGAGAAGGAGCATATCAGAATTCTTTCTGAAGAGAGCTACCTTGACCTGATTAAGCCTTATTTTATTGTGGGAGTTGTCAATCTGGCATATTCGGATGAAAAGGAAGCGGATGCGGAGAAGCACAGACAGGAACTGAAGGAGCTCTTTCAGGTGATGTCGGAGAATTTTTCCACGGACGAAATACATATTGTCTACTATTTCCGGGATATCTGTCATGTGTTCTTTATTGTGAATTTCGAGAACGAGGAACCGATGGACGACCTGTTTTTCCGGATGCATAAATATCTGTGCACAGCCATGGAGAAAGAAAACTGTATGGTAACCATGGGCGTAGACATTCTCAGGGAGGATATCAATGAACTGCAGGAGGCCTGTGAGGGAGCGATGATGGCCTTGGACGGTATACTTACCGACGGGCGGGGGGAGGTTTATTTCCTGGAAGAGAGAGGAAGTAAGCCGATTGATTATTACTTCCCGGCAAATTTCAGGGAAAAACTGAAAAAATATCTGGAGAAGGATCAGAAAGAAGAACTGCAGGCTCTGCTTGCAGAGATTTATCGAAAAAACTGGGATTTGGCAGGAACCCCGGAGATGTACAGGGCATTGATTGATGAACTGCATCTCGCTATTATCAAAACACTGCGCGAGATTACGGGGCTGAACACCACTCATATCAATATTGAAAAGTACCGTGAGCTTGCTACCCTGCAGGAGGTTTTTGATTACTATGACGCAGCACTCTGTTCCATTGCCGATTCCCTCCATGCGCAGGCGGTACAGGCGGAGGCGGATTCCCGGCTGGAGGATGAAATTATACAGTATATTGATGAGAACTGTTATGATTCCGAATTGTCCCTGCAGAGTATTTCGGAACACTTTAAGGTCAGCAGCAAGTACTTGTCGCTGCTGTGCAGAAAGCGATATGGCGTGACCTATCTGCAGTATATCCAGAACAGAAGGATTCACAGGGCAGCAGAGCTTTTAAGCGGAAAGGAATATTCCCTGTCTGAGGTGGCGAACATGTGCGGTTATACCAATCAGCTGACCTTCCGAAGAAATTTCAAAAGCATTATGGGAGTCAACCCGAGCGATTACGAGTAATTGTCGGCAGAAGATTATTTTTGTAAAGGTTCAAAAAAAGAACGGGTTCAAAAAAAGAAAACAGGCGGCAGAAAATGATGCATCCTGAACAGGAGATTCATTTTTTGCCGCCGTTATTTGTGCAAAATATCCATTCCGTTTTTGAATCTGTACAAATATCCGGAAAAAATGTATGCTGAAGGAGCTTTGAGAGAGCAAAAAGTATGAAAAATAACTACGTAATGTAAACAAAGGGGTAAGACATGAAGGCTGAGACAAAGCGCAGATGGAAAAAAAATTTGAAGCGTGACAAGTATCTATTGATTATGATTTTTCCGGTAGTCATCTATTATCTGGTGTTCTGCTATTTTCCCATGACGGGACTGTATATGGCATTTACCCAGTATCGGATGGGTTCCGGTCTTGCGGGAATCTTCAACAGTGAATTTGTTGGGTTAAAGTGGTTCAGGCAGTTCTTTGGCTCCGTGTATGCATGGAGACTGGTGAGGAATACATTTTTACTTTCCTTCTATTCATTGATTTTCGGATTTCCTATCCCCATCCTTTTTGCGGTGGCGGTGACTCAGATACATAGAAAGGGATTGCAGAAAGCCATTCAGGTATCTACCTATTTACCTTATTTTATTTCAACGGTGGTTGTCTGCGGTATGATTAACAATTTCCTGTCTCCTTCCAGCGGTATTGTAAACCAGCTGTTAAATAAGATAGGAATCGAAAGTATTAACTTTATGAGCTTGCCCGAATGGTTCAGACCGATTTATGTGATTTCCGGTTCCTGGCAGACCTTCGGCTTCAATTCCATTATCTTTGTGGCGGCGATTATGGGAATTTCTCCTGATTTATATGAAGCCATGAAGGTGGACGGGGCAAATAAGAGGCAGGTAATCTGGCACCTGGTGCTGCCCAGCATTAAGCCCACAATCATCCTCCTGTTGATTATGACGCTGGGCAGCATGATGAGTGTCGGATTTGAAAAGGTATATCTTCTCTATAATACAGCTGTATACGAAACGGCAGATGTCATACAGACCTACGTATACAGACAGGGTATTCAGAGCAACAATTACAGCTATGCGGCTGCGGTCGGACTGTTCAACTCGGTGGTTAATTTTACGATTGTATTTGCCGCTAACAAGCTGAGCAGAAAACTGACAGATACGGCAATCTGGTAGGAGGCATTATGAGAAGAGTAAAGAGAAGACAATCCATCGGTGATACGATTTTTGACATCATCATAGCAATTTTTCTGTTCCTGGCTGTCGTAGTCTGTATCTATCCGTTTTTGTATGTGGTCAGCGTATCCTTAAGCTCAGGAGAGGCGGTGAACAAGGGACTTGTGACGCTGCTGCCCGTGGATCTGAACTTTGATGCGCTCAAAAGGGTGCTGAACTATGAACAGCTGTGGACATCCTACGGCAATACTTTTTTCTACACGGTAGTGGGAACGATTTTTAACATTGTGTTTACCTGTCTGGCAGCTTATCCCCTGTCCAGAAAACACTTTTGTATCAGAAAGCAGATGAACTTCCTGCTGGCTTTCACCATGTATTTTTCGGGCGGCCTGATTCCGATTTACATAGTAGTGACGGGCCTGGGGCTGTACAATACCAGATGGGCGATGATTCTGCCGGTGCTTATCAGTGCCTATAATGTCATGATCTGCCGCTCTGCGTTTGAGTCTATTTCCGAGGAGCTTTTTGAGGAGGCAGCTCTGGAGGGAGCAAATGATTTTACCATTATGACGAAGATTGCAGTTCCGTTAATCAAACCCACCCTGGCGGTGCTGACCCTGTACTATGCGGTGGCACGCTACAATGACTTCTTTAATGCAATGCTTTATATCAGCAAGAAGGAACTGGAACCCTTGCAGCTGTTCCTGCGGAGAATCCTGCTGGAGGCCAGTGCGGAGATTATGCAGACGACAAGCGTCAGCATGGCGGCAGCGAGCCAGTCGTCCATTCAGGTGCGGTATGTGTGTATTGTAGTTTCGGTGGTGCCTATTATGCTGGTTGTGCCCTTTGTCCAGAAGTATCTGGTGGAAGGAACCATGCTGGGAGCGGTCAAGGGCTAAAGACGAGAAGATTTTCTAAGGCATCAAAGTACGATGCCCAACAAAATCCAAGTCTCGTCTCGAAGAATTTCTCAGACGCCGCGATACGGCATCTGAGAAATTCTTCCCGGTTTGGGATGGATAAAAAGATTAAAAATGCAGGGGTTCCTGCAGTTTTAATAAAAGGTATTTCTTATAAAGAGTCCGTTATGAAACGGCAGAATGGAGGAAGATATGAAGAAGAACAAAATCATGGCGCTGTCTCTGGTGGCAGCAATGACAGCAGGGATGCTGACAGGATGCGGCTCAGGTGACGGAAAGACGACATCCGGCGCACCGGTGGAAGCGGGCGGAGCGGATGCAAGCGGTTATACCTATACCGGAGAGGCACCCATCACCAAGGAGGATGGCGCAAGCTTAAAAATTCTTGCACAGACATCCAACTATACCAATGTGGATATTGCAAGTGCGGAGATTGTAGAAACTGTTATTGCCAATGCAGGCATCTCTGTAGACTGGCAGCTTGTTGACTACAACAACTATGCGGATTCTGTTGGCCCCATGCTGACGACAGGTGCAGTGGATGCGGATATTATTCTGCTTCCCGACCAGGATGTAAACCAGACCTACATTAAGTCCGGTATGTTTGTGGCGCTGGATGAGTATTTTGCAGCAATGCCCAACTTCTCAAAATGGCTGGATGAAAATCCGGTTATCAAGGCAGAGATTACCGCAGAGGACGGACATATTTACTATGTTCCCGGAACCAATGTCGGCAAGGACTATCAGCCTGTTCTCATGTACAATCAGAAATGGCTGGATGAGGCCGGTATGAAGGCACCTGAGAATCTGGACGATTTTGTTGCCCTGCTTCGCTACTTTAAAGAGAACGATATGAATGGTAATGGGGATGCTGCCGATGAAATTCCCATGAGCATTATGGCTGATTTTCTGCCCTACATGTTTGGCCCCGCCTTCGGCCTTGACCTTGTGAGCGGCTTCCAGGCGGATGATAAGGGCAATGTAACCTATGCGTATGCTGACTCCGAGAATTTCAAGGCTTATCTGGAATTCCTGAACGGGCTTTATGCAGAAGGACTTCTGGAGGTTGAGTATACCTCCCTTGACAGAGATCAGGTTATCGAGCGTATTTCAAATGACCTGACAGGCGTTGCCTTTGACTTCAGCTGGGCAATGTCCATGATGTACAGCAATGTGCTTCCTTACTATGACGGAACTGCAGCAACCGCTTTTGTCGGTGCAGCACCTCTTTCCGGAACGCACGAGGGCTATTATGTAGGCCGTGTTGAACTGGGTAACATGTTCGGCGTAAACGCTTCTTCCAAGAATGTCGAACTGGCATGCAAATTCCTTGACTATGCCATGAGCGAGCCTTGCCAGACAATGTATCAGTGGGGTATCGAGGGCGAGAGCTATACTGTGGACGCAAACGGCAACAAGGCCTATACAGAGCAGGCAAGCGACAATGACTGGCTGCAGCAGCTGGGAATCAATCCCTCCTTCGTGTTCCCTGCACAGCAGTCCGTTGTTTCCACAGACGCACTGGTTGCAGACTGGCATGCGGAGTGCAATGCATGGCAGGAACAGTTTGTAGTTGACCCCTGGCCCTTCATCTACTCTACGGTAGACGAGTCTGAGGTTATCAACACCTACATGGTTGATATCGAGACCTATGTCAACGAGAACGCAACCGCGTTTATCACCGGCACCAAGAGCCTTGACAACTTTGACAGCTACATTGAGGGCTTAAGTGCTCTGAAGCTTCAGGAAACACTGGATGTAAAGCAGAAACAGTACAGCCGTTACTATGAAGCGTTGACAAAGTAGACTGTATATGGAATAATTATTTGGAAAGAGGATACTTTTTATGAGTATCCTCTTTTCGATTCCATTGACGACAAGGCTGCGTATGCGGATTTTCTTCCATGAAAAAGGTCTGCGCGGGAAAGGGATGAAGAATGAAGGAGACAATTAAAATAGAGAAATATTACGGAAGCCTTACGGGAATGCTGAAAAAATATGAGAAGGTTTTTCGAAGTGACTGTTTTCGGGGAGAGACGAGAGAAGAATTTGAGGAGTGGAAAAGCAGATCGCGGAAGCTGCTGCGTGAACTGACAGGGCTGAACCGCATGGAAACCTGTGCCCTGAAGCCCACAGTGCAGGAGTGCGTCACGGTGGAGCCGGGAATTCTCCGGGAAAAGGTGCTGCTTCAGGTGGAGCCGGATACGTGGATGCCGGTATATATCCTGATTCCGCAGGGAGAACAAAAGGGAACCTTTCTGGCGCTGCCAGGGCATATGGGGGCGGGAAAGTACAGCGTGGCAGGCTGCAGCGGGATTCCGGCAGTAAAGAAAAGTATTGAGCAGTTCCGGTATGATTATGGCCTCCGGCTTGCAAGACAGGGTTATGTAACCTTATGCCCGGACTGTCGGGGCTTCGGCGAGAGAAGAGATGAGGCATTACGGGGAGATGAGCCGGAACAGTTTCTGAACAGTACCTGTTTTCAACTGGCACACATGGCGGAGCCTCTGGGACAGACGGTTATCGGCATGTGTACATGGGATTTTATGAGACTCATTGATTATCTGTATGAGAGGAATGAGTGGGATGTATCAGAGCTTGGCTGTGTGGGATTTTCCGGAGGAGGTATGCAGACTCTGTGGCTGACGGCGCTGGATGACAGGGTGAAGCGGGCCATTATCAGTGGCTATCTGTACGGCTACAGGGATTCGCTTCTTGTGCTCAACGGAAATTGCAGCTGCAATTACGTGCCGCATCTCTGGGAGCACATGGATATGGGGGATATTGCCTCCCTGATTGCGCCCAGACCGCTTGCAGTGCAGTCCTGCCGCGACGACCATCTGAACGGGGAGAGAGGTCTGGAAAATGTGTATGAACAAATGGAAATTGTCAGAGGAGCTTACGAACTGTACGGAGCAGCTGAAGTGCTTTATCATGACATAAGGGAGGGAGAGCACTGCTTTCATCCCGAAATACTGAGAGAGCTTCCCTGGCTGGCCTAATACAGCGTTTTAAGGTTGACATGTGACGCATCTGTGCTATTATAAGTATATCAAAAATACTCCGCATCTTTGATATGGTCAAACAGCAGAAAAGGAGGTCCTCTCATGTATATTGAGATTGATTTTAACAGTGATGAAGCGCTGTATCTTCAACTCCGCAACCAGATTATCATGGGAATAGCAACATCCCAGTTCAGAGAGGGTGATTCTCTGCCCAGTGTACGGCAGCTGGCTGACACCATCGGTATCAACATGCATACGGTAAATAAGGCATACACAGTGCTGAAGCAGGAAGGGTATGTCAAGGTAGACCGCAGAAGGGGTGCCGTCATCGCCATCGATGTGGACAGGATGAGGACGATGGAGGAATTGAAAAAGGAATTGCAGGTGATTCTGGCTAAGAGCAGCTGCAAGAATATTTCAAAGGAAGAAGTCCATGCACTGATTGACGAGATTTACGATGACTATAGATAGAGAAGGAGCCGGAAAACGGCAGAATGAGAGGTTAGGATGCAGTCACAGTTTACAGATAAGGCACAGGAGGCGCTGAATCTGGCATCTAAATGCGCCAGAGGCCTGAAACAGGGATATGTTGGAACGGAGCATATTCTGGCGGGGCTTTTGAAGGAACAGACGGGAGTGGCACACAAGGTGCTTACGGACAACGGTGTGGACATCTCCCAGGTCATGAATATGATTCAGGAATTAATTGCCTTTGAGAACGGCGTGGGTCTGAAGGAGCGTGAGGGCTTCTCTCCCAGAGCGCAGAGAGTGCTGGAGGAGGCCCACAGACAGGCGGCAAGATTCGGACAGAAGGAGACCGGAACGGAGCATATTCTGATGGCACTGATTAAAGAGGGTGAGAATGTGGCAGTTCGTCTGCTGAATACCCTAGGGGTCAATGTACAGAAAATTTACGTGGATACTCTGATTGCCATAGGGCAGGACGGTAATCTCTACAAGGAAGACCTCGGAAGAAAGCAGCAGGGAAAGAGCAAGCCTGCCACCCTGAACCAGTACAGCCGCGACCTGACAGCAATGGCGCGAGAGGGAAAACTGGATCCTGTTATCGGTAGAGAGGACGAAATCCGCAGGCTCATACAGATTTTGAGCAGGCGTACAAAGAATAACCCCTGTCTGATTGGAGAGCCGGGCGTGGGTAAAACCGCCGTAGTGGAAGGGCTTGCGCTGCGCATCGTAGAGGGAAAGGTACCCTTTACGGTCAAGGATAAGAGGGTGCTGACACTGGATTTGTCCGGCATGGTAGCGGGCAGCAAGTACCGCGGCGAGTTTGAGGAGAGGATTAAGAAGGTTATCAAAGAGGTTATTGAGGACGGTAACATTATCCTTTTTCTGGATGAACTGCATACGATTATCGGTGCGGGCGGTGCGGAGGGAGCTATTGATGCTTCCAATATCTTAAAGCCCTCTCTGGCACGTGGAGAACTGCAGATGATTGGTGCCACCACCATTGCCGAATATCGGAAGTATATTGAGAAGGATGCCGCTCTGGAGAGACGTTTCCAGCCGGTGAATGTGGAGGAACCGACAGAGGAAGAGGCAATCCGCATTCTGGAGGGCATCAAGGGTAAATATGAGGAGCATCATCAGGTGGCAATTTCCTCCGAGGCTGTGGAGGCGGCGGTAAGACTGTCCAGCAGGTATATCAACGACAGAAATCTTCCGGACAAGGCCATCGATCTGATTGATGAGGCGGCGGCAAGCGCAAGACTCAGGGCTATGGATTTGCCGGATAAGTACCGCGAGATGCAGGAACAGATTAAGAAGATGGATCAGCAGATCGAACGCTCCATTCGTATGGAGGCCTTTACCCAGGCGGCGGAAATTAAGAAAAAACAGGATGAACTGATAAAGAAATATGAGCGCATGAAGAAGCGCGACGAGGCAAGGGAGTCGGAAAAACGCTATACTATCGGCGAGAATGAAATCGCTGAAGTAGTTGCCATGTGGACGAAGATTCCTGTTCAGAAGCTGGCGCAGAAGGAGAGTGAGAGACTTTTAAAGCTGGAGAGCATTCTGCACAAGCGTGTAATTGGACAGGAGGAGGCCGTGACGGCGGTGGCAAAGGCAATGCGCCGGGGCCGTGTGGGGTTGAAGGATCCCAGACGTCCCATCGGTTCCTTCCTTTTCCTGGGGCCTACCGGCGTGGGTAAGACGGAGCTGTCCAAGGCGCTTGCGGAAGCAATGTTCGGTTCTGAGGATGCGATTATCCGTGTTGATATGTCGGAGTATATGGAAGGCCATTCCGTTTCCAAAATGATTGGTTCCCCACCCGGCTATGTAGGCTTTGAGGAGGGTGGCCAGCTCAGCGAAAAGGTGCGCAGAAATCCCTATTCCGTGGTACTGTTTGACGAGATTGAAAAGGCACATCCCGATGTGTTCAACATACTGCTGCAGGTGTTGGATGACGGTCATATTACGGACTCCAAGGGCAGGAAGGTGAGCTTCAAGAATACTATCCTGATTATGACCTCCAATGCGGGAGCACAGAGAATTGTAGACCCTAAGAATCTGGGCTTTGCGGCTGCGAGCGACGCGAAGAAGGACTATGAAAAGATGAAGGCCGGCGTCATGGAAGAGGTGAAAAGAAGCTTCAAGCCGGAGTTCATTAACCGAATTGACGACATTATCGTATTCCATCAGCTGAATAATGAGAATATGAAGGCGATTGTGAATCTGCTTGCCTCCAACCTCTATAAGAGATGTGAGGAGCAGATGGGAATTAAGCTCTCCATGACGGCTTCCTTAAGAGAGCATCTTGTGGAGAAATATGCCGACAATAAGATGGGAGCAAGACCCTTGAAACGGGCGATTCAGTCCGTAGTGGAGGACGCTCTTGCAGAGGAAATCCTTATGAAAAAGGTTCAGCCCGGAGATACGGTTTCCGCCGGCTTCAAGAGCGGCAGGGTAGTATTTACGGTGAAGGAGCCTTCCGCGAAACTTTAGAAAAAATTTATGGCGGCGAGAGGCATTTTATACTATAATAGAAATTGTAAGAAGAAAGGCATTAATCCACGAAAGAACAGGAGGATATACAGATGGCAGTAGTGGAAGAGCTGCTTCGCACAGAAGCAGACGGCACAATCAGTTTCGGCAATCACAAGCTGGCAGAAAAGGCAAAGGTGGAGGACTTTGAGCATGCAGGAGACCTGTTGAAGGTAAAAACCTACAGTGCGATAACAAAGCTGGAGAAGAACGGCATGTTTCTCTATGAGTCCGTACCCGGCACCAGTGTTCTGAACTTCGTTGAGAGAGAGAACGGTGTGGAATTTGTTGTCGAGGGTGATGAGGATGCTCAGATTACCATTGGCCTGACCGATGACACAGAGTATGAGGTGTTTGTTGACGGCAAGAGCACAGGCACCATGAAGACAGGACTTGGCGGCAAGCTTTCCTTAAGCGTAGAGCTGGAGACTGCGGGCGAGGTTCCTGTGAAGGTGGAAAGAGTATAAAGGCAGATAAAATTTGTTGCGCGGGGCGGCAGAGGCTTCCCCGCGTTACTTTTTATACCCGCTATGACGGGATTTCACAGGAGGGAGGAGCTTATGGCAAAGGGAAAAGCAGCAACGGTGTTCTTCTGCCAGAACTGCGGGTATGAGTCCTCGAAATGGATGGGACAGTGCCCGGGGTGCAGGGAATGGAACACTTTTGTGGAGGAAATCATACAGAAATCACCATATGCTGCAGCAACCGGGGGAAACGGTGACAGGCGGCAGAGGGCGGCGGTACCAAGCGTCCTTGCCGAAATATCCGTCCGCGAGGAGGACAGGCTGAAAACCGGGCTTGCAGAGCTGGACAGGGTATTGGGAGGAGGCATTGTCTGCGGCTCATTGACGCTGGTGGGCGGCGATCCCGGTATCGGAAAGTCTACCCTGCTTTTACAGGTGTGCCGCAATCTGTCGGCAGAGGGGCATAAGGTGCTGTACATATCCGGTGAGGAATCCCTGTCACAGATTAAGATGCGTGCCGACCGTATCGGAACCTTTACGAAGGATATGCTTCTTATGTGCGAGACGAATCTGGGAGAGATTGCGGAGACAATCCGGGAGAGAAAACCGGAGGCGGTTGTCATTGACTCTATCCAGACTATGTATAACGAAGCGGTTTCTGCGGCACCCGGCAGTGTATCTCAGGTGAGAGAAGCCACCAGTGTGCTTTTGCAGCTGGCAAAGGGGCTGGGAGTGTCCGTGATGATTGTGGGACATGTGACGAAGGAGGGAACCGTGGCGGGGCCGAGAGTGCTGGAGCATATGGTAGACACAGTACTTTATTTTGAGGGGGACAGGCATGCCTCCTACCGGATTCTCCGCGGTGTCAAGAACCGCTTCGGCTCCACCAATGAAATCGGTGTCTTTGAAATGCGGGAGCAGGGGCTTGTGGAGGTGGAGAACGCCTCCGAATATATGCTGAATGGCAGACCGGAGAATGCCAGTGGCTCCGTGGTGGCCTGTACCATGGAGGGAACAAGGCCGCTGCTGGTGGAAATCCAGGCTCTTGTGTGCCACAGCAGCTTCGGCATTCCCAGAAGGCAGACAATCGGTACGGACTTTAACCGTGTGAATCTGCTGATGGCGGTTCTGGAAAAGAGGTCAGGGCTGCAGCTTGCAAACTGCGATGCCTATGTAAATATCACCGGAGGTATGAAGATAATGGAGCCCGCCATCGACTTGGGAATCGTGCTGGCGGTTGCCTCCAGCTTCAAGAACAGTGTACTTAATCCCAGACTGATTGCCTTCGGCGAGGTGGGGTTAAGCGGTGAGGTAAGAGCCGTGAGCCAGGCGAGACAGCGTGTAGCAGAGGCGGAACGCCTCGGCTTCACAGCCTGTGTAGTGCCGGAGGTTTGTGCGGCGGATTGCAGAAAGAACAGCAGGATTGAAGTCATCGGCGTGAAGACGGTACAGGACGCCATTGACAGAGTGCTTTAAGGGCAAAAAGACAGCGTTTTTCCCGAAAAGTGTCGTATGAAAGGTAGTATTCCTTTTCCGTTCGTGCTAAGTTATTCTATGTGCAAAAAGAGGAATTTGATTTCGGCTGAAAGGAAGAAGTAAGACATGGCAAAAACGGGAAGCGCGAATCTTTCGGAAAAGGACAGGAAATTCAGGGAGTTTGCCCTGACAGGCAATTTGTGGAGCGTCATTTTCTATGTGTGTGTTCCCCTGGCTTTTTTCCAGTTTATCAATCATCTGTTCAGTATCCTGGACACGATGATGGCCTCCCATGTGAGTGCTATAGCGGTGTCGGCGGTGGCGTATCTGTCCCAGCTGCAGAGTATGATTGCTGCGGTGGGCGGTGGACTTGCGGCGGGCAGCACCCTGAAAATCAGCGAGGCATACGGTGCAGGAGATTATGAGATGGTGAAGAAGCGTCTGAGCACGCTGCTTGCCATCTGTGCGGGAATTGCTCTGGCGGTGCTGGCAATGATTCCCTTTGCCCCCACGCTGCTTCGCTTCTTTGGCACACCGGAGGATTTCATTGCGGTGGGAGCCAGATATTTTTCCATTACATTGTTTTCCACGGTGCTGAATTTTTTTAATAATGTCTATATTGCCATCGAGCGTTCCAGGGGAAATTCCCGCCGGATTCTAAAGCTGAATTTGTTTGTGGTGACCTTAAAACTGGTGATTACGGCAGTATTTATCTATGGTCTGAATGCCGACATCACCATGATTGCCGTGGCGACGGTCATCTCCCAGACATTTTTATTTATCATGGCGGTTAAGAACCTGACCTCCGGAGACAATGCGTTTACCTTTAACAGGGGAAGCATTGTATTTCGCAAAAGAGTTGTGGGTCCCATGCTTCAGATTTCCTTTCCTGTTATTGTAGAGAAGGTGGCGTTCTCCTTTGGCAAAACGGTGGTAAATTCCATGAGCAAAAATTACGGCTCCACCACGGTAGGCGCTCTGGGCATCTCCAACAATATCAACGGAATGGTGTCGGGAATCCATAACGGCTTTCAGGACGGCGGTTCCTCCATCATCAGCCAGAACCTGGGTGCGGGAAATACGAAAAGAGCGCTTGGCACCTTCTGGCGGCTCGTGGCAATCAATGCTACAGTCGGTGCAGTGGGACTTGTGGTGATGAATGTATTTCTGGAACCGATTACCTGGCTGTTTGCAAACAGCTCCGAGGGCTTCAACGAGGAGTTTCAGCAGCTGATTATGCACGTGTTCCGCTATGAGGCAATCGGCGGATGCATTCCTCTGGGGATAAACAGTGCCTGTATGGCGTTGCTGTTCGGCTTCGGCAAGACAAAGCTTACGCTTGTATGTAACTTCAGCCGTGTGTTTATTTTCCGCATTCCCATTCTCTGGGCACTGCAGAATTTCACAACCCTGGGCAGCGAGAGCGTGGGCATCGTTATGGCGGCCAGCAATACTTTGACGGCAATGCTTTCCTTTGTAGTGGCAATGCTTGTGATACGGAATGTAAAGAAACAGGAGAAAGTATCCGGTGGGGACAGCTGAGGCTGTCCCTGTTGCTATTTTGAGGGGGTCATGGTAAAATATTTGTGGGCAAACAGTCTGCGGAGCAGACAGTAAAGCGCTGAAAGCGCGTGTTTGCGAGGTAATCGCGAGACCGGAAAGCGGAAGCTGACCGGAATCGTACAGCAGATTCTGACTTGTCAAGATTCGTTCTGAGAAGTAAGGGCTTATTTTTGTGCCCGAATCTGCAGGTAATTTACAACTGTGATGCACAGGATGGCGGACAGTTAAAGAAAATGCAGAAAGAGGAGAGAAAGAAGAAAATGAGTAGGAAAAAGAACATGACAAAAAGATGCCTGGCGCTCGGCTTGAGCCTGTTTTTGGCAGTGGGAACACTTACGGGCTGCGGAAGCGGTGAAAACAGCGGGAATTCCGGCGGGCAGAGCATCGAGAGCAGCTCCGTTTCGAGCGAGGCGCAGTCTGAGACTGCCCCGGAGACTACGCCGGAGGCTGCGGAGCAGTCTGTGGCTGTGGAAAGAGAAGCTGTGACCATCCGCGTCGGCTCTCTGAAGGGCCCCACCTCCATGGGCATCCTGTTTTTGATGGACAAAGCGGAGAAGGGTGAGACGACGGACAGCTATGAATTTCAGATGGCCACCGGAGCGGATGAACTTCTGCCGTTGATGGTGAAAGGAGATTTGGATATTGCGCTGGTGCCTGCCAATGTGGCGGCTGTGCTGTATCAGAAAACAAACGGCGGGGTTGCCGTCGTTGATATTAACACTCTGGGTGTGCTCTACATGGTGACGGGAACTGCCGAGGTGGGCAGTATCGCTGACTTGAAAGGAAAGACGATTTATCTGACCGGAAAGGGAACTACGCCGGAGGCATCCCTTCGATATGTGCTGGAGGCAAACGGTCTGACGGAAGACGATTATACTCTGGAATTTAAGTCCGAAGCAACGGAGGTTGCAGCTGTGCTGGCAGAGAATCCTGACGCAATCGGCCTGCTTCCCCAGCCATTCGTTACCGCCGCACTGATGCAGAATGATGTGTTGAAGGTGGTATTGGATTTAAATGAAGAGTGGATGCGTGTGGAAAATGAGCAAAAGGATGGTATCAGTAACGGCATGGTGACAGGCGTTACGGTGGTGAGAAAGGCTTTTCTGGAGGAAAATCCCGAGGCGGTAGAGGACTTTTTGAAGGAGCATGCGCTCAGTGCGGATGCCATCAATGAGGATGTGGAAACAGGAGCAGCCCTGGCAGTGGAGGCTGGCATCGTAGCAAAGGAGCCGATTGCGCAGAAGGCAATTCCCGAGTGTAATATTACCTGTGTGACGGGTGAGAGTATGAAGGCTGACCTCTCCGCTTATCTGAACGTGCTGGCAGGATTTAATGCGGAGCTGGTGGGTGGACAGGCACCGGCAGACGATTTCTATTATCTGGGGCATTAGGAAAATGACATCAAAAAGGAAACAGCACCTATGAAGAAAAGTGTCAAAAAGGGTCTGATTATTCTGTTCTGGCTGGTGGTGTGGACACTGCTGGCTTTGTTTGTGAACAACAGAATATTAATGGTGACGCCGCTGGAAACGGTAAGGGAGCTTTTTCGTCTGCTGGGTGACGGGGCCTTTTATGCCTCCGTCGGCAGAAGTCTCCTTCGCATCAGCACCGGTTTCTTTGCGGGCTTTTGTGCGGCGGTGGCTCTGGCGGCCGGCAGCAGGCGCTGCCCTCTTTTGGAGGAGCTGCTGTCCCCGCTGATGAGCTTGTTGAAGGCAATTCCGGTGGCCTCCTTTGTGGTGCTGCTGCTCATCTGGTGGGGTTCTTCTTTTTTGGCGGTGGCAATTTGTTTTCTGGTGGTGCTGCCCAATCTTTATATCAATACGCTGGAAGGACTGAAGAATACGGACGAAAAGCTGTTGGAGATGGCGCAGGTATTTCGACTGCCCTTCCGTAACCGTTTCTTCTATATCTATCGTCCCGCGCTGAAGCCCTTTTTGTACAGCGGCATGAAGATTTCTCTGGGAATGTGCTGGAAGTCGGGGGTAGCGGCAGAGGTTATCGGCACACCCGATTTTTCCATCGGAGAACAGCTCTACCTGTCTAAAATCTATCTGAATACGGCTGGGGTGTTTGCCTGGACAGCGGTGATTATTCTCTTAAGCATGTTATTTGAAAGGCTTGTTTTAAAAGGAACGGATGCCTTTTTCGCATGGCAGCCTTCCTGCCGCCGACCGGAACCATCAGCGGAGAAGGGGAGCATCGCACAGGTGAAAGAGAAAAAAGATGAAGTGCCGACAGCGACCTGCGGCGGAGAAATTGTCCTGACGGGGTTGGATAAAAGCTTTGAAAAACAGAAGGTATTGGATGGAGTCAGCGCTACCTACGAGCCGGGACAGGTCTACTATCTGCGCCAGCCTTCCGGCAGCGGGAAAACTACGTTGCTCCGCATCCTTGCGGGACTGATAAAGCCGGACAGAGGCAGCGTGGCCGTGCCGGGTACAGTGAGCATGGTATTTCAGGAGGACAGACTCTGCGAGGAGTACAGCGCCATAAAAAATGTGGAGCTTGTGTGCGGGGACAGAAAAAAGGCACAGGAGGCACTGGCTGAACTTCTGGAGCATGAGGCGTTGGAGAAGCCCTGTGCATATTTAAGCGGCGGCATGAAACGCCGTGTGGCGCTTGTACGCGCCATGGAGGCTGACTCCGCATTTGTACTTCTGGACGAACCCTTCACGGGAATGGACGCAGAAACCCGCGCCCGGGCGGAAAAGTATATCCAAGTCCGCCAGAATCACCGCACACTGATAATTGCTACACATATATAGTTGAAAATTCATTCTGGTGCCTTATGCGTCCGCTGCGTCTGGAACCGGGCGGAAGCGCGTCGAAAAGAGCAGCTGCCGTGGCATCCCGGCGAAAGCGTCAGGCAAGTCCGACGGAAGGAGAAAAACAATGGCAGAAACAAATACCCGCGTTGCCCTCATGGGCATTATTGTGGAAGATACCGATGCGGCGGCCCGCATCAACGGGCTGCTTCATGAGTATGGCAGTTACATTATCGGCAGAATGGGAATTCCCTACCGGGAAAAACAGATGAACATCATCAGTATCGTTCTGGATGCTCCGCAGGATGTCATCAGCGCCCTCTCGGGAAAGCTCGGCATGATTCCCGGCGTCAGCAGCAAGTGTCTGTATGGGAAAAGATAGGCGATAGTGCCTGAATTTCCGCAAAAAAGTGTTTGTGTTTTCCCGGCGTCTATGCTATAATTCTAAAATGACTGTGACTGTGTCCTGCGTGAGAAGACAAAATGTCCGGCAGCTTTCGGAAGCGGAGGGCAGATTAGAAAATAGATGAGACACAGCAACTTGAAGGAGGAAACAAAAGCAATGAGTTTACAGGTAGAAAAGTTAGAGAAGAATATGGCGAAGCTGACCATCGAGGTTTCCGCTGAAGAGCTGGAGAAGGCTATCGAAGGCGCATATCAGAAGAATAAGAACAAAATCAGCATTCCCGGCTTCCGCAAGGGCAAAGCGCCTCGTAAGATGATTGAGCAGATGTACGGCAAGGAAGTATTTTATGAGGATGCCGCAAACGCTCTGATTCCTGACGCATACGAGAAGGCTCTTGAGGAGTGCACCGAGGAAATCGTATCTTCTCCCAAGGTTGATGTAACCCAGCTGGAGGCAGGCAAGCCTTTCATCTTTACTGCAGAGGTTGCTTTGAAGCCCGAGGTAACTCTTGGCAAGTACAAGGGTGTTAAGGTGGACAAGGCTGATGTGGATGTCACTGACGAAGAGGTTGAGGCAGAAATCAAGCAGGAGAGAGAGAAGAATTCCAGAACCATTGATGTAACCGACAGAGCCGTGAAGGACGGTGATATTGCAACCATCGATTTTGAGGGCTTTGTGGACGGCGTTGCGTTCGAGGGCGGCAAGGGAGAGGATTATCCCCTGACCATCGGCTCCGGCGCATTCATTCCCGGCTTTGAAGAGGCACTGATTGGTGCAGAGGTTGGCAAGGAGACAGATGTGAATGTTACCTTCCCTGAGGATTATCAGGCGGCAGAGCTTGCAGGTAAAGCAGCAGTGTTCAAGTGCACAGTGAAGAAGCTTCAGGAGAAGCAGCTTCCCGAGCTGGATGACGATTTCGTCAGCGAGGTTTCCGACGAGAGCGATACCGTAGAGCAGTATAAGGAAGAAATCAGGAAAAAGATTTCTGACAGAAAAGAAGCAAATGCAAAGAGCGCGAAGGAAGATGCAGTTATTGATGCCATCATTGCCGATGCAAAAATGGATATTCCCGATGCAATGGTTGATA
Organism: Acetatifactor sp.; assembly: GCA_051877795.1. GTDB lineage: Bacteria > Bacillota > Clostridia > Lachnospirales > Lachnospiraceae > Acetatifactor. The sequence continues at coordinate 6,454 of JBJEJG010000001.1, read as the reverse complement.
CCCAGCAGAGACAGATGGTTCAGGATTATGCACAGAGACTTCAGTCTCAGGGCATTTCCATGGAACAGTATATGCAGTTCACCGGTCTGACCACACAGGCACTTTTGGAGCAGGTGAAGCCTCAGGCTCTGAAGAGAATCCAGTCCAGACTTGTTCTGGAGGCAGTTGTGGCAGCGGAGAATATAACTGCTACCGAGGAGGATTTCGAAGAGGAAGCCAAGGTTATGGGTGAGGCTTATCAGATGGAGGCTGACAAGGTGAAAGAGCTTCTCGGCGAGAACGGAAAGAAGCAGGTTATGCAGGATATCTGCGTAAAGAAGGCTGTAGAGTTTGTCGTAGAGAATGCAAAGGAGGAGAAAGCAGCTGCAAAGAAATCCGGTGCCAGAAAGACAACCAAGAAGGCAAAGGAAGAGGCTGCGGAGGAGACTACCGAAGAGGCATAAGCCCTGTTTAAGTTACAAAGGAAGTCAGAACTGGTTGTACCCCGTCAGGCGGGGTACAACCTTTAAATTTTTCTTAAATAATTACTTTCACATTGAAAAAGACATCCGAGTAGGATATGATGTTATAGATTGGAAATAAATTCAGAGATAGAAACGGAGGAATTACAATGAGTTTAGTACCGTATGTCATTGAACAGACGAGTAAGGGCGAGAGATCCTATGACATTTATTCCCGCCTGCTGAAGGATAGAATCATCTTTTTGGGTGAAGAGGTGAACGATACCTCTGCAAGTATTGTGGTGGCGCAGCTGTTGTTTTTGGAGGCTGAGGATCCCGAGAAGGATATTCATCTGTACATCAACAGCCCCGGAGGCGTTATCACTGCAGGTATGGCAATTTATGATACCATGAATTATATTAAGTGCGATGTATCAACTGTATGTATCGGCATGGCAGCCAGCATGGGTTCCTTCCTGCTCTCCGGCGGTGCGAAGGGTAAGCGTTTTGCTCTTCCCAATGCGGAAATCATGATTCATCAGCCGTCAGGCGGAAGTCAGGGACAGGCAACCGAAATTGACATTGCCGCAAGGCATATCTTAAAGACCAGGGAAAAGCTGAATCATATGCTTGCAGCTAACACCGGCAAGGATTATGAGACAATCTGTGCCGATACGGAAAGAGATAACTGGATGAGTGCCGAGGAGGCAAAGGAATACGGTCTTATTGATATGGTAATCTCTTCCCATGACATGCAGAACGCAAAATAAAAAATATGCAGAATATTGTGCGACAGGCCATAAGGGAATCGGCAGTGTATTGCATGAAAGGCTGTAAGAAAATAATCAGGAGTAAAGTGTAAAAGAATGGCAACAAAAATGAACGGAAATGATATCAGATGTTCCTTCTGCAACAAGACGCAGAATCAGGTGCGCAAGTTGATTGCAGGACCTGCGGGGGTCTATATCTGCGACGAATGTATTGATATTTGTGCAGATATTCTGGAGGAGGAACTGGAGGATGATGAGATTGAAGAAAAGGCACATCCCGAACTGAACCTCTTAAAACCCATTCAGATTAAAAATTTTCTGGACGAATATGTGGTGGGACAGGAGGAGGCGAAAAAGGTTCTGTCCGTCGCTGTCTACAATCATTACAAGAGAGTGACAGCTCCCAAGGATCTGGATGATGTGGAGCTTCAGAAGAGCAACATCATCATGGTAGGGCCTACCGGCTCCGGTAAGACCTACTTGGCACAGACCCTTGCAAAGATTATCAATGTGCCCTTTGCCATCGCTGATGCAACCACGCTGACGGAGGCCGGATATGTGGGAGAGGATGTGGAGAACATTCTTCTGAAGCTGATTCAGGCTGCTGACTATGATGTGGAGCGTGCCCAGTACGGCATCATTTATATCGATGAGATTGACAAAATAACAAAGAAGGGCGAGAATGTGTCTATCACCAGAGATGTGTCCGGTGAAGGCGTACAGCAGGCGCTCTTGAAGATTGTGGAGGGTACCGTAGCCAGTGTGCCGCCTCAGGGAGGCAGAAAGCATCCTCATCAGGAGCTTATCAGTATTGATACCTCCAATATCCTCTTTATCTGCGGAGGGGCCTTTGATGGTCTGGAGAAGATTGTGGAGGCGCGCCTGGACAGAAAGGCAATCGGCTTTAATACCGAGGTATCGCAGAAGTCCACAAAGGAGATGGATGATCTGCTTCAGGAGGTTACACCTCAGGATCTTGTCAAGTTTGGCCTGATTCCTGAGTTTGTGGGTCGTGTTCCTGTATGCGTTTCTTTGAAGGGACTGGACAGGGAAGCGTTGATTCGCATTATGAAGGAGCCGAAAAATGCCCTGATTAAACAGTATCAGAAGCTGTTTGACATGGATGATGTGGAGCTTTCCTTTGAGGAGGAGGCTGTGTCAGCCATTGCTGATAAGGCCTTTGAGCGAAAGACGGGAGCGAGAGGACTCCGTTCTATCATGGAGAGCGTTATGATGGACACCATGTACAATATTCCCTCTGACGAGACGATTGAGGAATGCATTATTACAAAAGAGGCCGTAGAGGGAACCAGCGAGCCGCTCGTTATCCGCAAGGGTGAAAGCAGACGCAAGCTGGAAACGGCAATTTAACGTATCAGACACAGTTCTGCAGGGTGAAAACCGGCAAGACTGATTTACCGGGCACCGTTTCGACAGACGGTGCCCTCTGTGTATGGAAGGAAAATCGAGTATGATTATCAAAAATGTCAGCCTGGAGACCGTGTGCGGAATTACCAGCAAGCTGCCGGTAAATGATAAGCCTGAGGTGGCGTTTGCGGGAAAGAGCAACGTGGGAAAATCTTCCCTCATCAATGCCCTGATGAACCGGAAGTCTCTGGCGCGTACCAGTGCCCAGCCGGGAAAGACCCAGACCATCAATTACTACAACATCAATGATGCCATGTATTTTGTGGATTTGCCGGGCTATGGCTATGCGAAGGCGAATGAGAACGTGAAGGCGCAGTGGGGAAAGATGATTGAAGATTATCTGCACAAGTCGAAGCAGTTAAAGTGTGTGTTTCTGCTTATTGACATTCGCCATGCACCCTCGGAAAACGATTGTATCATGTACGACTGGATTGTGAGGAACGGATACCACCCTGTTATCATCGCCACTAAGCTGGATAAAATCAACCGAAGCCAGATACAGAAGCAGCTGAAGCTGATTCGCACGACTCTGGAGGTGGAGGAGGGAACGGTCATGATTCCATTCTCCGCGGAGACGAAGCAGGGCAGAGAGGAAATCTACGAGATTCTGGATGGTATTCTGGAGGCAGATGCATGAGAAAATACAGTAAAGCACTTGTGAATCTGGCGGTAGCGGCGGTAATTTTTCTTGCGGTTATCTGGCTGCTTCCAAAGACAATCGTATTTTTCGCGCCTTTTGTTGCGGGGTGGATTATCGCGCTGATTGCCGGACCCTTGGTTCGTTTTTTTGAGGAAAAGGTGAAAATCAGGAGGAAGGTGGGAAGCGCTTTTGTCATTGTGGTAGTAATTGCGCTGGTGGTGCTTCTGATTTACTTTGTCGGTGCCCAGCTGATAGAGCAGGTGATAGGCCTGATAGGCGCTTTGCCCGATATGTGGGCGGGAATGGAGTCCGATTTAAGCAATATCGGAAAAAACCTGAGCGTGGTGTTTGAAAAGCTGCCCAAAGACATACAGAGCGGCATCAATGAGTTCCTTGGAACCATTGGAAGCTATCTGGGGGATTTCTTCGGGCGCATCAGTACACCTACCATTGCCGCGGCGGGAAATCTTGCAAAACAGCTGCCGTCCATCTTTATTGCTTTGATTATGGCGCTGCTTTCTGCCTACTTTTTTGTGGCAGAGAGAGGACAGATTAACGAATGGTTCCGTAAGCACACACCGTCGTCCCTTCAGCTGAGGTATCAGATGATGCGAAACAGCCTTGTAAAATCCGTAGGCGGATATTTTAAGGCACAGTTGAAGATAGAGGTATGGATGTATTTTCTGCTGCTGATTGGACTTGGAGTTCTTCATGTAAATTATTATGCCCTGATTGCACTGGGAATTGCCTTTATGGATTTTCTGCCTTTTCTGGGTACAGGCACGATTCTGATTCCGTGGGCAATTATCAAGATACTGACTGCCGATTACAAGATGGCATTGGGACTTTTGATTATCTGGGGCGGCGGACAGCTGGCAAGGCAGCTGATTCAGCCTAAAATTGTGGGGGACTCCATGGGAGTGCCGCCTCTTCCCACTTTGTTTCTGCTGTATATCGGATATAAGGTAGGAGGTGTCATCGGCATGATTATCGCTGTGCCGCTGGGGCTTCTGGTGTACAGCATGTACCAGGAGGGGGCTTTTGACACCACAAAGAAGAGTATCCTTATTCTGATTGCCGGCATCAATCGGTTCCGCCGGCTTGGTCAGGAAGATATGTTCGAGGTGGATGAGATGGCTCAGCGGAATGAGGAAGCGGCCAGAACCGTGGCAAAACAACGCGAGGAAGCCATGCGGGATAAGGAAGCCCAGAAAAAAACAAAAAAAAGACATCATTTTTGAAACCTTTTTACAGGAAAAGGCGTCTAATAGATAGAGAGTGTAGTTTTGAAAATTACATCCTCTATCTTTTTTTGTGAAAAGTATGTCAATATGATGCACTTTTGATACAAAGAAATTTTATAATCTGAATAGTTACAAGCTGACTACTGAGGGTTAGAGATAGAAACGATTGGAGAAGGGGACAGCATGGAGAGAAAAGTTTTGGTTTACAATAATAAGACGGGAATTGCGGAAAAGATGGAGCCGCTGTTCGCGGGTGAAGGGCTGATGATGACGGTGGCGGCTGATGTGGAACAGCTTGAGAGAATTCTGTCGGAAAAAGAGATTCAGCTTATGCTGGTAGATGTGGAACTGAATGATAAAGGCTGGGACAAAGGGATTGAAATGATTGCAAGGCTGAGAAAAGAAAGCAGCGTTCCGCTGATCGTGGTTTCCTCCCAGTCTGCCGAGACAGCCAAAATCATGGCGTTGGAGGCCGGAGCGGACGATTATGTGACGGCTGACTGCAACCCGCTGGAATTGCTGGCAAGGGTGAAATCCCAGCTGCGCAGATACCTTCAGCTGGTAAGCCTGTGTTCGAATATTGATCGTATTTACCGGGTGGATGGTCTTGTTATAAATGATGTTCAGAGAACGGTTACCGTGGATGGCAGGAATGTCCGCCTGACGCCCATTGAGTATAAAATTCTCCGGCTTTTGGTGCAGCAAAGGGGAAAGGTGTTCTCCAACAGTCAGATTTACGAGAATATCTGGCATATGCAGGCAATCGGTGCAGATAACACCATTGCGGTTCATGTGAGACATATCAGAGAAAAGATTGAGAGTAATCCCAAGGAGCCGAGATACCTGAAGGTAGTCTGGGGAAACGGCTACAAGGTAGGATAATTGGATAAGCAGGATGGGCAGGCGCAGGACCTGCCCTTTTGCGTTCTGTTCTGCAAAGAGAATGTTAAGGGTGGCAAATGGGAAATAAAAAGCATTGACAAAAACTGTAAAATGTTTTATTGTATTAAACAAACAATACAATGAGACAAAAATAAAAAGAGAGGGCGGAGTTTGAAATGGAGAGTGCACAGTTGACAGCTCCCTTGCAGGGGGAGCCTGTACAGGTTGAGACAAAGAAAAGGGGAATCAGCGGAAGTACCATAAAGATTATCGCGGTAGCAGCCATGCTGATTGATCATATTGCGGCAGCTCTGCTGACGAGAATCCTGATTGAGAGAGGATTGCTTGAAATCGGTATGCAGGATATGGAACAGCAGATAAACTGGGTGATGGAAAATGCTGCGCTTTATTATGGAATGATGATTATGAGACTCATCGGGCGTCTGGGCTTCCCCATTTTCTGTTTCCTTCTGGTGGAAGGCTTTCAGAAGACAAGAAGTGTCAGGAAATATGCAATACGTCTGGGAATATTCGCTCTGGTTTCGGAGATTCCTTTCGATCTGGCGACCAGCGGAAAGGTGTTGGAGTTCGGATATCAGAACGTTTATTTTACATTGCTGGTTGGAATTCTGGCCCTTTGTGCCGTTGACTGGCTTTCAAAGCATGAGCTTGCTCCTGCATTGAGATGGCTGTTTACCGTGACGGGTGTTTTGGCGCCGGTTGGGTATGTTTTCCTGATGACAGGGATTTCCCTTGCTTTCTATATCGGGGGTGCAATTGCGATTGGAGCAACTCTGGGAGTTCTCATTTATCGTCTGAAAAAGAAGGGCCTGGCTGAAATGCAGAAGCTCTGCGCATCCATCACTGCTGTGGCGGCAGCGATGCTGCTTGCGGATTTCCTGCGTACGGACTATTCGGGAATGGGTGTGCTGACGATTGTGATGATGTATGTGTTCCGCAGGAAAAAGGTCGTATCCATGCTGTCTGGCTGCATTGTCCTGACACTTATGAGCTTTAGTGAGTTTACGGCATTCTTTGCATTGATACCTG